>MGXA01000058.1 GCA_001801215.1 Gallionellales bacterium RIFCSPLOWO2_02_FULL_59_110
TGGGGATGAAAACAAATTCCTGCCCCGCTTTCCAATGCAGATCGTCGCGGATGGCTTTGGGGACAGAAATCTGATATTTGCTGGATAGTGTTGCGGTGGCAGCCATCGTCTCACCTCTTTTGTATCGATGCGTTAATGGTAAGAGTATAGAAGGCACTGTTGTTGGCGGCAAGAATAAAAGCAGCTGAAGGTGAACCCTGCGCCCAGTCGAAGGGCGGCCACATGGGCAAAGAAGTATCCCAGCCTTGGGGGGTGTGTAGCCAAAGGGGCGCTTGCTGCACTGATTTATTTGCTAAAAAATCATAAAGAATAGCGGCGAAAAAAGAATCGCGGTAAGGTGCCAGAGTCGAATAAAATATATCGGTCATACCGATATTCCTCCATACCCTCGGCTGTAAACGTGCAAGGGAAGCACAAATGAACCTCCTCCGCCTCTCCCTCAACCTTCTCCGCCGCGACTGGCGTGCCGGGGAGTGGCGCGTGCTGCTGCTCGCGCTGGTGCTCGCGGTGGGCAGCCTGGCGACCGTCGGGCTGTTCGCCGACCGCGTGCGGCTGGCGTTGCAGCAGGAGGCGACCAGCCTGATCGGTGCGGATTTGCGCATCGTTTCGACGCGCCCGCTGCCGCCCGCCTATCGCGGGATGGCCGAGGCGCGCGGGCTGCGCACGGTGGAGAGCCGCGCGTTCCTGAGCATGGTGGCGCACCGCGAGCAGACTTTGCTCTCCGAGATTCAGGCGGTCGGCGCGGGCTATCCGCTGCGCGGCAGGATCGAGATTGATTCACCCTCTCCCCAACCCTCCCCCGTCAAGGGGGAGGGGGTAAACGGCGGCATTCCCGCGCGCGGCACGGTATGGGTGGACGGGCGGCTGCTGCGCAGGCTGGATTTGCGCGTCGGCGACGAGGTCGGCATCGGCGCGCAGCGCTTCGCGGTGGCGGCGCGCATCGTGCGCGACATCGACCGCGCGGTCGGTTTCTACAGCTTTGCGCCGCGTGTGCTGATGAATGATGCCGACCTCGCCGCGACGGGTCTGTTGCAGGAAGGCAGCCGCATCACTTACCGCCTGATGGTTGCGGGTGAGGCGCGGCAGGTCGGGGCGTTGCATGACGAGCTGAAGCCGAAACTCTCGAACGGCGAGAAGCTGGAAAGCGTGCGCGATGCGCGCCCGGAAATCCGCAGCGCGCTGGAACGCGCCGAGCATTTTCTCGGCCTCGCCGCGCTGACTGCGGCGATCCTCGCGGGCGCGGCGCTGGCGCTGGCGGCGCGGCGTTTTGTGCTGCGCCATCTGGATACCTGCGCGATGCTGCGTTGTCTCGGCGCGCAACAGGGACAGGTGCTGCGCCTGTTTTTCTACCAGTTCCTGTTGCTCGGCGCGGTCGCGGTGCTGCTCGGCTGTGCGCTCGGCTATGTTACGCAGGCGCTGCTGGCCGGATTCATCGAAGCGATGCGCGATACGGAGCTGCCGCAGCCCGGTATGCTGCCCGCACTCAAGAGCGCGGCCAGCGGCTTTGCGCTGTTGCTCGGCTTTACTTTCCTGCCGTTGCTGCAACTGCGTAAGGTGTCGCCGCTGCGCGTGCTGCGCCGCGAACTCGGCGCGCCGCAGGCGAACGCCGTGCTGGCCTGGGGTTTTGCCGCGCTGGTGCTGGCGGGGTTGTTCCTGTGGCATTCGGGCTCGGTCAAGCTGGGATTCACGATGCTCGGCGGGCTGCTCGCTGGGTTGCTGTGCTTCGGCTTCCTGGCCTTGCTGCTGCTGCACGGGCTGGCGCGTTACTCGTTGCGCTTTCATGCGCAAGTGCGGCACGCATTCAACAACCTCGTGCGGCACGGGCGCGATTCCGCGCTGCAAGTGGTGGCGCTCGGGCTGGGGGGCATGGCCTTGTTGCTGCTGACGCTGGTGCGCGCCGACCTGCTGCAAAGCTGGCAGGGTAAGCTGCCGCCGGACACGCCGAACCGCTTCATCGTGAACATCCAGCCGGATCAGCAACAGGCATTGCAGGATTTTTTCGCGCGCCAGTCGCTGCCGCAGCCGCAGTTGCTGCCGATGGTGCGCGGGCGTCTGGTCGCCATCAGCGCCGCGCCGGTCAGCGGCGAAAGCTACGCCGACCCGCGCGCGCGCGAACTGGTGGAGCGCGAATTCAATTTATCCTATGCCGAGCAGATGCCGGAATGGAACGAACTGGTGAGCGGAGCCTGGTGGAGCGGTTCCGAATCCGGGTTGGCGCAACTTTCGGTCGAAGAAGGCATCGCCGAGCGGCTCGGCATCCGCCTCGGCGACGAGCTTACCTACGATGTGGCGGGCAGCCGTTTCAGCGCGCGCGTGACCAGCCTGCGCAAGGTGCAATGGGATTCGATGCGGGTGAACTTTTTCGTGATCGCCACGCCGGAACTGCTGCGCGATTACCCGGCGAGTTATCTCACCAGCTTCTACCTGCCGCCGGACAAGCTGCGCGCGGGCGACCAGCTGGTGCGGGAATTCCCCAACCTGCTGGTGATCGACACCGGCGAAATGATCGCGCAGGTGCGCGGCATCATGGAGCAGATCGCGCAGGCCGCCGGCGTGATCTTTCTGTTTACCCTGTTGAGCGGCCTCGCGGTGCTGTATGCCGCGCTGCTGGCCACGCAGGACGAGCGCATCAACGAGGCGGCGATCCTGCGCACTCTGGGCGCGGACAGCCGCTACCTGCGCCGCCTGCACCTTGCTGAATTCGCCACGCTGGGTTTGCTTAGCGGCCTGCTCGCCTCCACCGGCGCGGTGCTACTCGGCTGGGTGCTGGCGCGCTTCGTGCTGGAAATTCCCTATCACGCGAGCGCCGTCATCTGGCCGGTCGGCGCGCTGGGCGGGATGCTGGTGGTGATGCTGGCGGGCTGGCTGGGCACGCGGCGGCTGACCGTGCTGCCGCCGCTGGCGATCCTGCGCGAGTAAGCGCGCGTTGCGCTCGCGGGGTGCGCCGAAGCTCACCCCGTGGCTGAGCCTCTATTTGCCGCGCCGTACTGGCCTGGGCGAGAACAGGGCAGGCTGCGGCATGGATTGGTGGCGCGCCGCTTCGGACAGATGCTGATCGTCAGGCTTTTGCGCCGGGCGCGGCTTGGCGGCTTGCTGGCTGGGGCGCGTTTGAGGGGCGCGCTGCTGCGGGTTGCCTGCCTGTGGGTTGCGCGCCTGCGGGTTGCCCGGCTTCCTGCCTTGGCTGTCACGCGGCGGTTGATTGCGGTTTCCCGCACCTGCCGGGCGCGGCGCGCCTGCGGTGGTGTGGCTATGGCGCCGTTGACCGTGCTGCGGGCGCGGCGGGCGCGGGGCTTCGGCGGGAAGGTTGGCGGGCGGCACGAAACTGTCCACCGCCACCTTCGGAATCTCGCGCTTGATCAGCCGCTCGATGCTCTTGAGGAATGACAACTCTTCGCTGTCCACCAGCGAGATCGCCGCGCCGCTGCTGCCCGCGCGCCCGGTGCGACCGATGCGGTGCACATAATCTTCCGGCACGTTCGGCAACTCGAAATTCACCACATGCGGCAACTGGTCGATGTCCAGCCCGCGTGCGGCGATGTCGGTGGCGACCAGCACCGGCATGGTGCCGTCCTTGAACTGCGCCAGCGCCTTGGTGCGCGCCGGCTGGCTTTTGTTGCCGTGGATCGCGGCGGCGGGGATGCCGTCCGCATTCAGTTTTTCCGCGAGCCGGTTCGCGCCGTGCTTGGTGCGGGTGAATACCAAGACCTGCTTCCAGTCGTGGTGCTTGATCAGGTGGGCGAGCAAGTGGCTCTTCAGCTTCTGCGGCACCAGATGGACGCTCTGCTCGATCAGTTCCACCGTGGAATTGCGCCGCGCCACTTCGACATAGCCGGGGGTGTGCAGCAGGCCGTCGGCCAGGGTCTTGATCTCGTCGGAGAAGGTCGCAGAGAACAGCAGGTTCTGGCGCTGCTTCGGCAGCAGCGCGAGGATCTTCTTGATGTCGCGGATGAAGCCCATGTCCAGCATCCGGTCTGCTTCGTCCAGCACCAGGATTTCGACGCCGGACAGGTCGAGCGTTTTCTGCCCGACATGGTCGAGCAACCGCCCCGGCGTGGCGACGAGGATGTCCATCAGACCGCGCAGTGCTTTAATTTGTGGGTTGATGTTCACGCCGCCGAACATCACCATCGACTTCAGCGCCAGATATTTTCCGTAGGTCTGCACCGATTCCTCGACCTGCGCGGCGAGCTCGCGCGTCGGCACGAGGATCAGGCAGCGCGGTCTGCCGGGGCGCTGGTTGGCGACGGGCTTCGCGGTGAGCAGATGCAGGATCGGCAGCGTGAAACCGGCGGTCTTGCCGGTGCCGGTCTGCGCCCCGGCAAGCAGGTCGCCGCCGGCCAGCACCAGCGGGATTGCCTGCGCCTGCACCGGGGTGGGGTGCAAGTAGCCGGCATCGGCAATCGCGCGCATCAGGGGTTGCGCCAGTTTCAGGTCGGCGAAAGTAATTTCATTGGACAACGGGATAGCGGTATTCGACAAAGTTTGGCTCCTGCGACGGCCTGCCGCCCATCAGAGCGGCACCAATCGAGGCAGACGAATCAAGGGATCAGAAAGATCGGGGGTGAATTAAAGAGACCGCTGCACTGATTGGTTTGGTGCAGGGCGGCGGGGATTATACACCATCGTTCGCGCCATGCCTGCGCGGAGCGAATTGACTCAAGATAAAAGTTACCGAGGGTAACCTCTGCGCCGCACATCCCGTGTTCCTGCTACAAAAGAACTGCCCAATACCTTGCGACCTTGTCCTTGCCATTGTTGTTGAGATGTATTTCATTCAGCCAATCGCCGCTATTGCCGGTGTCGCGGGCATTGGCGCGATTGAGAGTGACATTTTTCAGCGTGTCGATTAGCTGAAGGTTGGCGCTGATGCCTGCAAATCCCCGGAGCATATCGGCCAGCTTATCCATCAGGGTGTCTGACAGGGCGTTCCAGTAGTGCGGAGGTATATTCGTTTGCTTGAAAGCCTTGTACAGCCATGGGCCTGAAACCGAAGCTGCCCCGTTTCGGGGTGTCGGGTAGCCGTATGTGTGGTAATAAATCGGGATGGCGCGGTTTGCTGCTATTTCGGAATTGTTCCTCAGGCTCACCAGGTGCCGGAAGTTTTCCTTGAGGTAGTTCTCGAACACGGCCATGGCGTTGCTGGCGATGAAATCCTGGACGCTTGCCGGGTTGGCGCAAGCTTGCAGGATTCCTTTTGGCGATAGCGCAGCATCGATAATGTCGTTTCCGCCCGCGCTCAGCAGGATACCGTCCCATTCCCACCCGAACTTTTTCCTGGTAAGCAAATTCGGGAAATTTATGTTTTTGCTCCAGTCCGCCATTCTGGCAAGCGTGTCGCCCGGATAGGAACAATTAACGATCAGCGTGCTGTGTTTGAGCGGGACGTTATAGCCGAACCTGTAGAGGAAGCTTGGCGATAATAGATCGCTGAGTGAGAACCACGAGTCGCCTTCGGCCAGGTAGTGGCGGTCAAAGTCTTTCCATGAGTAAAAAACGCCGGGCTTGGTGATCTCGCCGTTTCCTTTCAGTTCGTCTGGCGAAATGACTGTGACTGTGCTTGTGGTGGTTGGCATTGCCCCTCCTGTGTATTGTGTTTACTAACCAAGGATCAGCCTTGTTTCATTAATTCCGGCCAGAGCGGTTGTACCGCTCAGGTGCCGCCCTTCTCTTGCAGTGCCAGGCTTTGGCCGTTGCTGTACCAGCGGTACAGCTGGTCGTATGCCCAGCGCCATTCGCCGTTATTGGACTGGCCGGTTTCAAGCGCGACGCGGTACCAATCCGACGCGTCACGGAAGCGGCGTTCCGATTCGGCGCGCAGCCCGGCGTAGAACGCGATTTCGCACTTCAGTTTGGGTGTGGTCGCCAACGCCAGCAGTTCGCCCTCGGGGGACATGCCCAATAGGTAGCGGCCGATCCGATCATACTGGCTGCTCTGGGCATTCTTGTAATACCGCTCCAGCGCCGCGCGATTCGGGTCATTGGCCAGCCCCTGGCGCGTCGCGAGCGCCGCACGCATCAGCCAGACAAAGTCCGCGCCCTGCCCCGATGGTGTCGCGCCGACGAGTTCCCAGAGCAGTTCGGGATCGTTGCTGCGGAAAGCGAACATGCTGAGCGGATTGATCAGCGGCGGCGGCAGCAATTTGCGGATCCAGGGCATGGCCTGCGCTTGCCCTTGCCATTCTTTGAGCGCGTTGTAGGCGGTGATCGTCATTTCCAGTTGCCCGAGGCCATTCGCGCGGAGGGGTGACGCCATCTCGAAGGCGAGTTGCGCGCGCCCGTCTTTCGCTGCGGCGCGAGCCAATTCGAGCAGGCTGAAGGGGTCGATCCTGGCCGCGTGCAGCGCCATGAACGCGGCCTGCGCGGCTTCATCCTGTGTCTTGCCGAAGGTCTCCAGCAATGCCTTGGCAACCGTGAACCTCCATTCGTATGCCGAGATCGGGTTGCGATGCGCCTTGACCAGTGCCGCAGCTTCGTCGTAGCGCCCATACATCCATAGCAACTGTGTGCGCACCAGCAGCGTCCGGAGGGAATTCGGGTAGCGATCCACTACGGCTGCGGCGAGCTTGTCCGCTTCGTCGCGATACCCGGCGCGGGCAAGCAGCAAGGCGGCACACTCCATCGCACCGGATTGCCAGCTTGGCACCACCGGCCAGACAGCATCCAGCCCTTCGGCGTAGCGTCCTTCGCGCTCATACAGCCGCGCCAGCGCGGTGCGCGCGACGACCTCATCGAAGACGCCCGAAGATTTGCCGACCTTCAGCCATTCCAGGATCACGGCGCGCGCCTTCGCGTAATCCCCGGTTTTCTCGAGCAGCTCGACCATGCCACGCCGGTATTTCCAGGACTCCGGCCAACGCGCGATGAGCGCCTGGAAGGCGTCGGCGAGCAGCTTCGGGTCGGCCCCGTGGCTATTTGCGAGTTGATTCAGCGTGCCGAAGTGTTCGTCTGGATCGCCTTCGGCAGAGGCAATCAGGCGTGCGACTTCCTCGCTGTTCCCGTTGAAGAGCGCCAGAAACGCGCGCGTCTCTGGGAACGTATGAGGCGAGGCGGAGACGGCGCTGTCGAGGAGGCGCTCGGTCAGCGGCAGGTCCATCAGCGAGGCATAAGCGATCTCGCCGAGAATCTGGCGGTGGAGTGGCCGGCTGTCGAGGCGCGCAGCCAGGCGTTTCGCGGCTACCATTACACCCACGCTGCCAAAGGGCGCGTTGCTGGTATACAAGTCGAAGGTGCGGGCGATGGGTAAACCGCCCAGCGCCGTGATCTTGTCCAGCTCGGCCAGCAGCACGTCGGCATTCGCCGTGCCGGCGCTGACCTGTGACAGGCTGGTGTACCAGCGCTTGTATTCCGCCCCCGGCCCCGTCGGCGCCGCGTGCAGGCTCGCGGCAAAATTTTCTGCATCAGGCAGTGAGAACAGCGACTCAAGGTAGTGCCGGCCCAGCCGGTCGAGCGCGGAGTAGAAATATCCGCTGTAGAACGCGCGCAGCATTTCCGCGTCGAACAGCGCCCCGCTCATTTCTTGGGCGCGCGCTTCCAGCTCCTTCTCGAACGGAGCCACGAGGTTGCCGTCGACGACGCCATGGCGCTCCCGGAACTTGTCGATGGCCATCCGGAATCCGGCAGCTTCCTTTTCGGTCCGCGGGCCGGCCGTGATCATCGGTAGCCAGCGTTTTTTCGGCGCGTCCTTTTCCAGCGTGATGAGAACCGCGTAGGGCAAAAACAGGGCGGCGCTTTCGGTCACCGCGAAATTGTGCGTCTGAAGAATCGTCTTGAACCACGGCAGCTCCCCGGCGATTGCGGGGAAGCTGTCCGCCTGGAATTGGAGCGCAGCTTCGAGTTGCCGCTTGCGCCCGAGATGGGATAGCAGGAGATAGCGCGCCTCGGGCGTGGCGTCCGGCGCTTGTGCGATCCGCTGCAACGCGGCTTTATCCCCTTCCGCGAACGCGCGCGCCGGATCGTTCGCCGGCAGGGTTTGCGCCAGCGCGCGCGCTTCCGTTTCGTAGCCGAGCAGTTCGGCCAGCAGGGTGTGCTCGCGCGTGAGTTCCGCGCCACCTGCTGCAGAGTGCAGCGCCAGCAGCGCGAGTGCGCGCGCCGGCAGCGCCTCGGCAATGTCCAGAGTGTCGAATGACTGCAAGCACAGTGCGATCTGCGCCTGCGCCGCGAGGCGCAACAGGCCGGCATCGCGTTCGCCAGCCTGCCAGGCGGCGCTCGCAAGGCGCGCCGCCGGGATTGCCTCGGAGGCGACGAACGCGCGTATACCGCGCTCGATCTTGGCACGGCCCGACGGCGTTTTTGCGCTTGCGGGCGGTGCGGGCGGTGCGGGCGGTGCGGGCGGTTGCAGGCGGGCGGCGGTCGCGGCCAGCAGCTTGCGCAAGTCGGCGTATGTCGGAAACTCGGGAAGCTGGCCGATCTCATCGGCCCCGTAGTGGATGCGCCAAGCGGAGCCGGAGAACGTGAAACCGACCGGCTTCGCCTCGCTAGCGGCGTGGATGCGGTAAATGTCGGCCACCGCCCGCAGCGCGCGCCTATCGGGTGCGAGGCGGTAGGCATTTGCGACCGCTGCCCGCATTTCCGTCGGCGGCGCGGCCTGCTTGACCGGCGCGGCTTCGAGTTGATAGCTGACAGCGGCCAGCGCGCACAACGATAACCATAGATATACGATCTTCGGTATCGCACCTCGATCACAGAGAATACCAACGTTCGAATTTAACGGACATTTAGGCGATGCGTTCAAGCTGAACCCCCCGTTTTTTATTGTTGCTTTATCAGCCACTGCTTGCAAACCGCATTTGATTTATTGTTTCCGCTGGATGGGGCGGAGGATATTTGTTGCGGTGCCGAATGCTCGCTTAATTGGTTTCTTTAGGCAATATGCCGAATTGCCTATATATTTCGGCCTAGCCCGGATATTTCACCAGACCGGCCCCGCACTTAATGGAGAACCGCATGGAAATTTGGATACAGGCACAGAAGGCAGAAAGCCAATTTGTACCGCAGGCCTTTGCGGGCACTGGCGGACATTTTGCGGCATCTACGCGCTCCCGCTTCGCGCCAATAGGCCGTGCTATTGGCTTGGCGCGGGATGCGCGAATCTGTCCGCAAACTGCCTCGCCATCATCCCGCAATCTGATGAAATATCCGGGCTAGTGGCTCGCGCGGTGATTTGACGGTTTTGTTTTGAAACAGTGGTTTGGGTGGGGAAGGGAGAAGAAAGCCGAGCCGCGCCTGAAGGTGCGGCACTGTTCAGCGGATGGTCGATCAATATGTTGTAATGGTAAACGGGCGGGACGTACCGATCCGGTTCAGGATGCTCCTGCGGCACGCTCATGTTGCCCCCGGATGCACTCTCCGCGCTCTGCCGGTTTCAAGAATTTGCGTTGCGCAGAAATTCGATGAAATCTTTCTCTGGCAAGGGGCGGCTGTAGTAATAGCCCTGTATTTCTTCGCAGCCGGCCGCTTTGAGGAAAGCCAGTTGCTGTTCGGTTTCCACCCCTTCAGCGATGGCGCGTAGGCCAAGGTTCCTGGATAAGTTGATGATCGCGTGCGTGATAGCCTCATCGTCCGTGTCCTGGGTGACGCCGCGCACAAACGACTGGTCGATCTTGAGTTTGTCGATGGGAAAGCGCTTGAGATAACTCAGGGACGAATAGCCGGTGCCGAAATCGTCCAGCGACAGGCTGGTGCCCAGCAGATGGAATTCGTCCATCATGGAGATCGCGCTTTCGACATTCTGCATGATCATGCTTTCGGTGATTTCCAGTTCGAGAAAGCGCGCATCCAGTTCGTGGTGCGCCAATATCTCCGCCACCTGGCGCGGCAGCGCCGGGCGGAACTGTTTGGCGGAAATATTCACCGCCAGCTTGACGATGGGCAATCCGGCCTGCTGCCATTCCCTGTTGCGTGCGCAGACGGTTTCCAGAATCCACTCGCCGATGGGAATGATCAGCCCGGTTTCTTCCGCCAGCGGGATGAACGCGGCCGGCGGAACCATGCCCATCACGGGGTGGTTCCAGCGCAGCAGCACTTCCGCGCCGACGATTTTGCCGCTTTCCAGGTTCAGTTGCGGCTGGTAGTGAAGCACCAGTTCGTTCCGTTCCAGCGCGCGGCGCAGGTTGTTCTCCAGATTGAGGCGTTCCAGGGCGCGCTTGTTCATGCCGGGCGAGAAAAACAAATAGCCGTCATGAGTTTCGCCCTGTTTGACGCGCTCCATTGCAATGTCTGCGTTTTTGATCAGGGTTTCCGCATCGTCGCCGTCGTCGGGGTAGACGCTGATGCCGATGCTTGCGGAGATTTGCAGTTCATGCCCTTCGGTTATGATGGGGATGGTCAGGCTGGCGAGGATTTTTTGCGCGACGATGGAGGCATCTTCGTGTTTGGCGATATTCACCAGGGTTACGATAAATTCGTCGCCGCCAATGCGGGCAATAATATCCTCATCGCGCAGGCCGGCAAGCAGCCGTCCGGCGATTTCCTTGAGCAGGGTGTCGCCGTACGCGTGACCGAGCGAATCGTTGATCTGCTTGAAGCGGTTGAGGTTGACGAACAGGATCGCGCCATGCGTTTTGTTGCGCCGCGCCTCGAGCAGGGCCTGGCGCAGCAGGGTATGCAGCCTGCTGCGGTTCGGCAGGCCGGTGAGCACATCGTGATAAGCCAGGCGGTAGATTTGCTGTTCGGCATTCTTGCGCTCGGTCAGGTCGGTAAAGACCGAGAAGTAATGGGTAATCGCCCCATCCTTGTTGCGCACTCCGCTGATCGACAGCCACACCGGAAAATTCTCGCCGTTCTTGCGCCTGTTCCACAGCTCGCCGATCCAGTGTCCGTTATCGGCGATCGAGGCATTCATTTCGTCGTAAAACGTCCGGTCATGCAGCCCCGATTTCAGCATCGAGGGAAACTGCCCGACAGCCTCGTGCGCTTCGTAGCCGGTGATCTTGGTGAAGGAACGGTTCACCGAAAGAATGCGCTTGGCCACATCGGTGACGATGATGCCCTCGTCGCTGTATTCGAAGATCGCCGCTTGCAGGCGTAACTCCGCTTCCGCCTGAAGACGCTCGGTAATATCCATCAGATAGCCGAGAATCGCGGTGGGGTTGCCCTGCGCATCATACGACAGCGAAAGGCTCAGGCTGGCCCAGAACACCTCGCCGGATTTTTTGCGCCGCCTGACCACCATCTCCTGCCTGCCGTGTTCGAGGAAATCCTCATGAAACAAGGCATTTTCATCATCATCCTCGCCCGCATACAGGAACAGGATGTTTTTTCCTATCGCCTCATCGGCGCTGTAACCGAACTGTTGCTCCGCCCCCTTGTTCCATCCGGTGATGTAGCCGTTCAAATCCATGGAAATGACGGAATTGTGGATCTGGTCGAGGATCTGCTGCTGCCGCGCCAGCGTATCTTCGCTGGCCAGCAGGTCGCGCTTGCGCTCGTCGAGCTCTAAACGGTTAAGCAGGGTTATTGAGGTCAATTCAGCCAGTGCCTGCAAAGTCGGTTGGACATCCAATGGCGCCCGCACGCACAGTACGCCAAACACTTCGCCCTGGGCAAGCAAAGGGCAGCCCAGTCTTATAGGTTCGTTTGCATGGCTGTCGGCCGGCAAACAGGCTGCCCGGCGGTCACGTTCGGCTTGTTCCGTCAAACCGCGCCAGCCCTCCGGCAACTTGTGCCGGTCAGCCAGATAGGCCGCCCGCCCGGTGAGATGGCAATAAACCTCGGGCCAGTCGAAAACTTCCCTGATCGCTTCCAAGAGCGCTCGCGTGAAATCCCTTTCGCCTGCGTGCAGCACGCTGTGCACGATGCTGCCCGCCACGGCACAAGCATGGCGGTCAGCGGCACTGGGAGCGGGGGCGGCCTGCAGTGTCATTTGGAGTTGGCGATTTTCAAAGCCCAGAAAATGGCGTCGAGCTGGGAGCGGCTCAGCGTTTCGGGCGCTATGCCCAGATTGGGCAGCAGTTGTCGCACCACGGTAAGGTTGCGTTGTTCGGTCGCGCACACCAGGTCGAGCAGGGCGCCCAGCCGTCCTTTGCGTTCGAGCAATGCCTCTTCAACCGGCTGCGGCAGGGAAACCGATTCGAGCAGTTCCGCCAGCGGAGTCTCCATCAGGATATCCAGCACGGAAAACACCCCCGCCATGAAGGCCTCTTCCCGGTCGGTTTTTTCGTTGCCTTCCTGGGACAGGAGTTCCATTATCCTGCCCCGCTCGGCGGCGCGCTGCATCAGGATGTCGGGGCTGTCGCCGTTTTCCTTGCGCAGGGAGAACATCAGCAGTTGCAACCAGCGCTGCAACTGGCGCCGCCCCAATACCATGATAGCCTGGGCGAAACTGGTAATTTCCTTGCGGATGCCGGAAGAGGCGGAATTGACCAGGCGCAATAATCCGAAGGCCAGCTTCGGGTCGAGCTTGAAAACCTCCTCCATGGTCGCCGTATCCGCGTCGGCGGCAACCAGGGAGAGCAGGCGCATCAGCGGCACGCGGGAAGCGTCTTTCGGTTTGCCCCCGTATTCCGGAGTGTCCAGCCCGCCGAAGGTGAAGTAACTGAACCCCGTTGCGGCGCACCATTTGAACAGTTCCAGCGAGCCGATGCCAAGGATAAGCAGTTTTGCTCCGGAGCGGCTGGCCTCCAGCAAGGTTTTTTCGCCAAACGATGTGCGCGCGGTGGCGGCATCGAAGACATGCACGGCGATCATGTCGCGGGAAAGTCCGGGTGGAACGTTCAGGCCGTTTACCGCCAGGCGTATTTTCTTGTCGTGCCAGGCGCGGAAGAGGGCCATGCTCGCGTCGGCCGACAGGAAGTTCTCGCTGAGCACGGCCACCAGCCTGGATGACGGAAAAGGCAGTTGCAGCGGTTGCTTGCATGCTCCCAGAACATCGGCGCCCACAAAAAATAATTTGCCGTCGATCTCATCGATTGCCAGCGCCGCGCCGCTCATCTGGCCAAAAAATTCCTGCGGCACGTCTATCGTCGTGTCCGTCTCCAGGCTCACGCCCACCCACGCGAGATGGCGATCGTAAACCGGGTACCACAATCCGATGGTTGACATGATTAAAATACCCCTGAAAAAATCACCGTCCCGGAATTTTAACGGGGCGGGTCGGTCGCATGATCCATATTGCGCAGACAGTATTCTATATCAGCGTGCGGTGTATGGTTCAGCCTTGTCCAATGGCACGCGAGCCCGAACGAAGCCGCCTCGTTTATGCTGGCGAACCTGCCGCACGCAAGACAAAGCAAAACAGGATATTCATGATTCGATTGACAGCAGAACGCCCGTTCTCTATTATGCAAAGAACGTTCGTTCTGTACAGGTGATGCCATGACTGATTTTGATTCTCCCGCGCCCGAGTCCAACCCCAGAGACGCCGAATATCTGGCCAAGCTGCAAGACTATTACGCCGAGTGGAAAAGTATCCCTTCCTACGCTTCGCTGTGCGAGGTATTCGGCATCGCTTCCAAGTCCTGGGTTAAAGCGATTCTGGACCGGCTCGGCAAAGCCGGCTTCATCGAGCGCACGCCGGACGGCATGTGGATTCCGACAAGCCAGTTTTTCGCCCGCCCATTCGCCGAATCGTCCGTTCAGGCAGGAATGCCGGTGTCGGTGACGGCGACCCAGGGCAAGTATTTCGTCATCGACGAGTTGCTGATCGAAACCCCGTCCCTGACCACGATCATTCCGGTCAAGGGCGATTCGATGATCGATGCGGGCATCCATGACGGCGATCTTGCCGTGGTGGAAAAACGCCTGTCCGCGAATGTCGGCGATATCGTGGTGGCCATCGTCGACAACGAATTCACCCTGAAGACATTAGGCCGCGAACGCGGCAAGTTTGTCCTGTGCCCGGCCAATCCCGCCTATCCGGTGATCCGCCCGAACGACACGCTGGAGATATTCGGCGTGCTGATCGGCCTGATCCGCAAGTACCGGAAGTAATGCCATGCAGCAAGCCAATCTCAGCTTTGGCCGCCGTGCCACGCCTTCCGCCCTGCTGTCTCTGACGCATCCGAACAAGGAATTCCTGCAACGTCACGGAGCGCTGTTGCGCCGGGCAATTCCGGCGGGCTTTCCGTCGCCGGCCGACGATTACGTCGAGCGCCGCCTGAACCTCGACGAGCATCTGATCGAGCATAAGGACTCCACCTTTTTCATGCGGGTGGCGGGCGATTCCATGCGCGGCGTGGGCATCTCCGACGGCGACCTGCTGGTGGTGGACAGGTCATTGCCGGCCATGGACGGCTGTGTGGTGATTGCCGTGGTGGATGGTGAATTCACCGTCAAGCAATTGCGCTTCACTCCGAACGGGCCGGTGCTCCATGCCGCCCATCCCGACTATCCGGATATTCCGGTCGGGCCGGAACAGGATTTCTCTATCTGGGGTGTGGTGAAATGGAGCATCCATAAAGTCTGAATGGGCTCATGTTCCAGCGGGTGAACAGCCGTGCCGCTTGCTCTTGTCGATTGCAACAATTTCTATGTTTCCTGCGAACGGGTGTTCAACCCCAGGCTGGAAGGCAAGCCCGTCGTGGTGCTCTCCAACAACGATGGTTGCGTTGTTGCCCGATCCGACGAAGTCAAGGCGATGGGGGTGAAGATGGGCGAGCCCTGGTTCAAGCTGGAGAAACTCGCCAGGCAACGCGGCATCATTGCGCTGTCCAGCAATTACACCCTCTATGGCGATATGTCGGCGCGGGTGATGTCGATCCTGGCTACGTTCTCGCCCAGGCAGGAGGTTTATTCCATCGACGAATGCTTCATTGACCTGGACGGCTTCACACCTGAAACCATAGCCGACTATGGGCAAACGATCCGCAAGACCATAAGACGCAATGTCGGCATTCCGGTGTGCGTCGGCATTGCCGGCACCAAGACCCTCGCCAAGCTGGCTAACCACTGCGCCAAGAAGGGGCTGGCAGGACGGGACGGCGTATGCGACTTCGGGCGGACGGATGATGCGGAGCTCGGTAAATTGTTTGCCGGCATCCCCGTTGCGGAGGTTTGGGGCATTGGCAGCAAAATTGCCGAAAAGCTGCTTGCGATGGGAATCCGGACGACCTGGGAGTTGCGGGTTGCCAATCCGGGCAAAATTCGCCGGCAGTTTTCGGTCGCGGTCGAGCGTACCGTCAAGGAACTCAACGGCGTTCCCTGCATAGAGCTGGACGCCGCCGGCACGCCCCGGCAGCAGATCATAGTGTCCAGATCATTCGGGCGGGAAGTGTCCAGCCTCGATGACTTGGCCGAATCAGTGGCTTACTTCGCAACGAGTGCGGCGGAAAAACTCCGCGAGGATGGCTCCGTGGCTGCAAGCGTCTGCGTATTCATCCAGACCAATCCGTTCAAGGAAAAAGCTCCCCAATGCCAGCGCTCGATCATTGTTCCCATGGAACAGCCTGCGGACGATACCGCGAGGCTGGTCAGCGCCGCCATACGGGGGCTGAAAACAATCTATCGCACAGGCTTCGGCTACAAGAAGAGCGGGGTGCTGCTGATGGGATTGCAACCCAAAGGAACGATCCAGGCCATGCTGTTCGATGACCCGGTCGAGCAGGCCAAGTCTGCCAGGCTGATGCAGGTCATGGACAGCATTAACCGCCGTATGGGGCCGGGGAGCATGACTGTTGCTGCCTCTGGAACCAGAAAACACTGGGCGATGCGCAGGGATCGGAAGTCGCCGAACTATACGACTGAGTGGGGCGAACTGCCGGTGGCAGGGTGACTGGAAAACCGGGATGTGCCACTCCGCTTCCGTCAGCGCCGCCAGGTAGTCATTTTTAGTGCAGTTCCATTTCGGGTTCCTCAAATCGTTTCAACGTTGATCTTGCCGCACTGGCGATGGCTGCCGATGAAGCGGGCAAACATCTGCCCACGGTCATAATGCACAGCTACTACCAGGCGGTAGGCATTGCCCTTAATGTTGAACTTGGCATTCCGGTAAGCCGCCTTGATGTCCGCCGGTGTTTGCCAGTCCGCCCGGCTTGCCTCGGCATACCATACCCGCAACGGCGTTTCGGCATCCCGCTGCCTAAATCTTTGTAGGCTCTCTTGTACGTGGGTACTCCGGATACACCGTTCGGCCACACTTTTTCGCGTTGGTTCATGTCCGCTGCGCTAACACCGGGCAGCCCCGCTTTCCCCATGAACCGCATGGGGGACGGTGATGCTCGTTCAGGCTGCGATTAGCTCGGCGCGCCGCACCTTCGGCTTGAAGCTCTTGCGTGCTTGCCACAGGTCGTAGGATGCCTGCTCCGCCAGCCATACATCCGCCCGCCCGCCATTTTCCACACCCAGCCATTGCTCGATGCGCAAGGCCATTTCCGGCGAGATTGCGGCGCGTCCATTCAGCACGCGCGAAAGCGCCGCACGGGTCACGCCAAGCTGCGCGGCGGCATCGGTGACGGACAATCCCAAGGCGGGCAATACATCTTCCCGCAGAGTTTCGCCGGGGTGCGGCGGGTTGTGCATTTTGCTCATGTTCAATTTCCTTTCAGTGGTAATCCTGGTAATCCACCAGCACGGCATCCTTGCCCTCAAAGGTGAAGGTCATCCACCAGCTCGCATTGACCCATACCGCATAATGCCCGGACAGATCGCCGCCCAAGGGGTGCAGCTTCCAGCCGGGGAGGTTCATGTCCGCTGCGCTGCTGGCCTCATCCAGCCGCCGCAGTTGCCGCTTGAGTTTGGGCGCATGGCTGGGTTGTATGCCCGCCTTGCTGCCTGTCTCGAAGAACCTTTGCAGTCCCTTATGCCGGAATGTTTTAATCATGGCTAACTGTATAGCGTAGCGTTCCGCACGTCAAGCGGATTTTGCCGCTTTTCTCCCGGTGCCGCCGGTCGCCCCAGTGATTTCCAATACCACACGCTCCACAGCCTTGGTGGCGGCAATACGTTCCTCGGTCATTGCGGCGTGGGCATACCCTCGCAGCTTTTGAGTCCGCCTTCGATTTCGCGCAAAGAGTGCGCCCTGCCAAGCTGGCAGAACAACATGGCGACGAACTGGCTCCAGCTCGACAGCCCCTTGCTGCGGTGCTCCGCCTTGGTTTCTTTGACGTGGCGCTCGAAATCGGTGCGCGGAATTAGCTTGAGTATTTGGCTGAACATGCTGCATGATGCTTTCACGTTGGGTCTCCTTCGGTCAATGTGATGGTGGGTTTGGCGATTCACCAATACATTACACATGAGGATGACCTAAGGACGCGCTGATTTATTCGGTTTCGTCGTTCCCGCGAAGGCGGGAACCCAGTTAAGTAAAGGCACTGGATCCCCGCCTTCGCGGGGATGACGAATAAATCAGCGCCTTCCTAGCAGCCTATCTGACTTAAAGGGAATCGGCTGCAAATCCGCCTGGCCGGGCCATATTTCACCGCTTTTTTGGCCAATAGAACGACTATTGACCTGCAAAACCGGCAAGTGGGGTAAGCAGGCATTTCGCCGCAAGGCGAAAGCTCGCAAAATCTGTCCTCGCCCAGCCGATTTTGCGAGCAGCCGCTGCGCGGCTTGCCTGCTTGACCCGCTTCGCTTCGATTCTTCAAGTCAGACAGGCTGCTAGAAAAAAGCAATTGTCCGCAGATTACACAACAAGCAACTTGAGCTTGCTGATCTATCTTTTGGGTGAAGCGATATTTGCCAACAACTCTCTGAAAATCTGCGTTAATCTGCGAAATATGCGGATTGAACTAAGGTTTTTAGGATGGTTACGTTTTCACCGGGAGGCGCATATGGAAGTTCGCAAAGAAAGTGACGACAAGAAGATAATCGCTGCGCTCGGCTGCCTGTTTATAGGATTTCTGTTTGTCTGGAACATCACGGCGCATATTGCGGAAATTTACGAACTGCGCCTGGACGCGGAGACGTGCGACCGGGTAAGGAAGCTCGGCTTGGCCCCGACTCACGAATGCGTTATTACCGCCCCGTTCCGGCAGGCCGGGCTCGGCACCCCGGTGGGCTTTTTGGCGCTGCCGGATGGCAATGAGATGCAAATCTCGCCGGTTGCGGCAAAACAGACTGGCAGGAGCGCGGAATGGACGTCTCATATGAAGACGCAGCTTGTGATGGCATTGCTGTTCTGGGCGGCTACGCTGGCGCTGCTGATAAGCGTGTTCCGCAACAGCGAATGATGTCGGCCGGGCTCACGTTGCACAGCGGCCACAATAAAGCCGCGCGATGAAAATCGCGCGGCTTTGTTTTTGCCTGCCCGGACGGGACTACGTTTGCGGATGCTGCGTTTCGACCTGCATCAGAGGCTCATTCTCCACATAAACTTCGCGTTGGCGGGTGCGGCGGCGCGTTGCGGGTTCATCCGTGTACCCGGCAGGAATGCTTGCGATGACCCGAGGTTTTCCAGGATCGGTTTCGATCTGGAACAGGCCTTCGCCGCTGCTGGCCGCAATGGGTGCAGAAATTTTGCTAGGCGCTGCTTCCGGTTGAACTGCGGTTGTTGGCATGGCGATGTATTCGCTCGGCTTTGCAGGTGGCGTCCAGCCTGTCGGATAGGCGATATATTCGGAAGGCTTGAGTTTTGCCGGAACGGTATCGGCTGGCTTGGCGGTTGCCGTTGGAGCGGCCTGCGCTACGGTTTCCTGTTCTGCAATAGCAGCTTCTCCGTTGCCTGCCGACGCTTCAATGCCCTGTGCGGTGATATCGCGACGCTCGCGCTCGCGCCTGCCGCCACGGCGACCGCGACGGCGGGCGCCTTCGCGCGTGCTGCCATCCTCGACCGCTTCTGCGGCAGGTGCGGCAGCCTGGTTTTCAGGAACAGGTTTTTCTTCGGCTTGCCGCTGCGCTGGTGCGGCACGCGGCTGGCGCGGCGGTCGCGGCTGGCGCGGCTCTTGCGGTTTTACCGCGTCTTCTGCCGGCGCGGGTTTTTCGCCGCGCTCGCGTTTGCCGCTTTCGCCTCGTTCCGCACGTTCGCCGCGCTCTCCGCGTTCGCCGCGCTCCCGGCGCTTGCCGCCTTCGCTGCGCTCGCCACGTTCACGCTGCGGAGCGTTGCGGGGCTTGGCTGCCGCCGGTTTGGCCTTTTTGGGTTGCTCTTCTTCCGCGCTCATGGCCTTGAACCAGCCTAATATCTTGCCGAGCAGCGAGGGTTTGGTCTCTGGTTCTTCGGTTTTCATCGGCGCGGGCTGCGCCGGGGTGATGCCCTGCACCACGGCTTGGGCGCGGGTGGCTTTTTGCTGTTCCTGCGCGGCGGTCAGCGGTTTTTCTTCAACCGGTTTTTCCACCAGCTTGTAGCTGGCCTGCAACACCTCGCCGGTCAGGTCGTCCTGGCGCAGGCGGTTGATGCTGTAGTTGGGCGTTTCCAGGTGCGGATTGGGAATCAAGGTAACCGCAACTTTCAGGCGCGATTCGATGCGGTGAATATCGGAGCGCTTTTCGTTGAGCAGGAAGGTGGCGACATCCACCGGAACCTGTACGTGAATCGCAGCGCTGCTCTCTTTCATCGCCTCTTCCTGGATGATGCGCAGGATGTGCAGGGCGGAAGATTCGGTGCCGCGGATATGGCCGATACCGCTGCAACGCGGGCAGGCGATGTAGTTGCTCTCGCCCAGGCTCGGCTGCAAACGCTGGCGCGACAGTTCCAGCAGGCCGAAGCGGGAGATTTTGGCGGTCTGCACACGGGCGCGGTCGTAGCGCAACGAATCGCGCAGGCGGTTTTCCACGTCGCGCTGGTTGCGGCTGTTTTCCATGTCGATGAAGTCGATCACGATCAATCCGCCCAGGTCGCGCAGGCGCAGCTGGCGGGCGATTTCTTCCGCCGCTTCGAGGTTGGTGTTGAATGCGGTGGCTTCGATGTCGGAGCCCCTGGTGGAGCGCGCCGAATTGATGTCGATGGAGGTCAGCGCTTCGGTATGGTCGATCACGATCGCGCCGCCGGACGGCAGGCGCACTTCGCGCGCATGTGCCGATTCGATCTGGTGCTCGATCTGGAAGCGCGAGAACAGCGGCACGTCGTCCACGTAGCGCTTGATGCGGTTCACGTTGTTCGGCATCACCGTGCTCATGAACGCCAGCGCCTGCTGGTAGACGTCTTCGGTATCGATCAGGATTTCGCCGATTTCCGGGTTGAAGTAGTCGCGGATGGCCCTCACCACCAGGCTGCTTTCCAGATAGATCAGCGACGGGGCTTTTTCGGCATTGGCCGCGCCCTCAATTGCATCCCACAATTGCTTGAGGTAATCCAGGTCCCATTGCAGCTCTTCCTCGTTGCGTCCGATGCCGGCGGTGCGCGCGATGATGCTCATGCCTTTCGGCACTTCGACATTTGCCAATACTTCGCGCAGTTCGTCGCGTTCCTCGCCCTCGATGCGGCGCGACACGCCGCCGCCGCTCGGGTTGTTCGGCATCAGCACGATGTAGCGGCCGGCCAGGCTGATGTAGGTGGTCAGCGCCGCGCCTTTGTTGCCGCGCTCGTCCTTTTCCACCTGCACCAGCAAAGCCTGACCCTCGCGCAAGGCTTCCTTGATTGATGGGCGGTTGCCGCTGCCGGGCTGGTAATACTGCGGGGCGACTTCCTTGAATGGCAGGAAGCCGTGGCGGCTGCCGCCGTATTCGACGAAGCAGGCTTCGAGGCTGGGTTCGAGGCGGGTGATGACGGCCTTGTAGATGTTGCTCTTGCGTTGTTCCTTGCCGGCAATTTCAATGTCGAGATCGATGAGTTTCTGACCGTCGACAATGGCGACGCGGAGTTCTTCCGGCTGCGTCGCATTGAATAGCATGCGTTTCATAATGTTGCCTCCCGCGCTCTGACACGGGCGAGACCAAGCTACACGCGATCAGGCGTGCCAGATGAATATACTGGGGAGCAATCGTGCAAACAGATATAGTTTGTGCAAACGGTTGGTCAAATCAGTTCTCAATCAGTAGCTTGTCTAAAAATCGTTTTCTGGAGTATCTGCATCAGCGGTTGCGGAAGTATTGCCGTATCGCACTGCATCCGTTTCGCCGGCTGTTGCATAAGTCCTTAGGGTGTGAGCCAGCTATGGCTGCCTCACTTAAAATCCGCAGGTGCTTTGAGCGCATAAATCAATTACTATCGCTACTGGTTCCGGTGAACGATATTAACCGGGCTGCGGCTGGAAGGGTGGCGGCGCATTGCGCCGTCGCTTGTGCCAAAAATTATTCTTGGCGGGGAATTACATCCCAAACTTACCCGATACCAAAACGCGCGAGCAGCGAAGTATAAGCAAAATGAATGGTTTAAGCAAAGATTCCGTCGCATTTCTTACGATAGATGAAAGCGGCGCGGCTCAGCGTATCGATAATTTCCTGTTCAGGCTTCTGAAAGGCGTGCCCAAAAGCCATGTTTATCAAATACTGCGCGGCGGCGAGGTGCGGGTCAACAAGAAACGTGTCAGGCAGACCTACCGCCTGCAACCGGGCGATTTGTTACGTATTCCGCCGATCCGTGTCGCGGAAAAACATGAACTGAAACAGGAGCATATACCGGCTGTCGAGTTTCCGGTCATTTACGAGGATGACGCGCTGCTGGCGGTGAACAAGCCTTCTGGCGTGGCGGTGCATGGCGGCAGCGGGGTAAGCTTCGGCGTCATCGAACAAATGCGCCACGCGCGCCCGCAGGCCAAATTTCTGGAACTGGTGCACCGGCTCGACCGCGAAACCTCCGGCGTGCTGCTGCTGGCAAAAAAGCGTTCTGCGTTGACCGCGATGCACGAGATCATGCGCGAGGGAAACAGCGATAAGCGCTACATCGTCTTGGCGCTTGGGCAATGGAAAAACGCCAAACAACATGTCAAATTGCCGCTGCACAAGTTCGACACGCCACAGGGCGAGAAGCGCGTGATGGTCAGGGAAGACGGGCAGGCCTCGCACACCGTCTTCACGTTGCAAAAAAGCTGGCCGGGCTATTCCCTGCTGGAAGCGCAGCTCAAGACCGGACGCACCCACCAGATCCGCGTGCATCTGTCGCATCTCGGCTTTCCGATAGCAGGAGACGATAAATACGGCGACTTCGCGCGCAACAAGGAGCTGATGAAACAGGGGTTGAAGCGCATGTTTTTGCATGCCCATTCGATCACGTTCAGCCATCCGCTGAGCGGCGAGCCGCTGCATCTGGCAGCGCCGCTGCCGCTGGAACTGGAGAAGTTTATTGCGCGGCTGGACGCCGGCGTTGCTGCGCAGCGATGAGGGAAGATAAAGGGTGGGCAAGAAATAGGTTTTTGCTATCACTGCCGATTGTGCGATAAAACAATCGGCCATCAGGCTGATATGATATCCAAGCAGCATGTTAAGGCACTGATTCCTGAGTTGCGATGCGGATGAAGTTAAAAATACAAGAAAAAGTCAATTGCGGGAAAGCTGACTCCAGATGAAAAAAATAACCGGTTACGTTGCCCAGCTTACGCTGGGCAGGCTGCTGATTTTGCTTTCCGTGTTCTCGATGGCGGTTGCCTTCGCGCTAATCTTTGTCATGTCTGGAATGGTGCGGGATCGGGCGATACATGATCTGGCGCGCGACGATGCCCGGCAAACTTCCCAGCTGGTGTTTCAGAGCCTGTATTCCGCGATGCGCAAGGGTTGGCGCAAACAGGAAGTCAACGAAACCATCGGGCGGCTTAATGCCGTCATGCCGGGCGCGCAGATAAGGGTGTATCGCGGCGAGATAGTGGCGCTGGAATTCGGCGAGATGGAAGGCGAACGCGAATTGATCGAAAAAGACAGCGCGCTCAAGCGGGCAATGACCAACGGGCAGGATGCATTGCTGTTTCCGGATAATGCGACGATCCGTTATTTGTATCCGTTGCTGGCAACCGAAGAGTGTTTGAAATGCCATGCGGAATCCCGCGTCGGAGCGGTGCATGGGGTGGTCGATATTGTCTACCCGATCAGTAACCTGAAAGTGTCCTTCAACGAGGTGCTCAATTCCGTCGTCGCCTATACGCTGCTTGTCATGGGCGCGGTCTTCGCCATTCTTTATTTCCAGTTGCGCTACTTGGTCGTTACTCCGATTGCCAATCTGGTGGGGGTGATGCGCAATGTGACAATGGATATGGATTTAAGCCACCGCGTCAGCAGTTCGACCCGGTTGCGGGAGCTGAATCACCTGGCCGAGTATTTCAATCACCTGCTCAAAACGGTGCAGGAATACAACACCAAGCTGGAAGAGTTATCCATCCGCGATCCGCTGACCGGACTGTATAACCGGCGCAAGTTCCAGGAATTCATCCAGCACGAAATCATCCGCGCGACGCGCCATCAGCGCGGCTTTTCGGTAATCATGATCGATCTGGATAATTTCAAGTACATCAACGACACCTTCGGGCACCCCATCGGCGATATGGTGCTCAAGGAACTCAGCTCGATGCTGGGCGAAGCTTTGCGCCGTGGCGATATGCTGGCGCGCCTGGGCGGCGACGAGTTTGCCATCATCCTTCCGGAAACGGGCGCGGCCAACGGTTTCCAGGTCGCCACAAAGCTGCATCAGGCATTGGCCGGCAAAGAGTTTGAGTTGCCGGTAGGCAAGATACGTTCTACCGCCAGCTTCAGCATGGTGAGTTTCCCCGAAGACGGGCAGACCGAAGATCAGATTTATTCCGCGATGGATGTGGTGTTATACAAGGCCAAGAGGCGCGGCAAGAACCAGGTGATGACCGCTGAATCCGAAGAAGACCGCAGCATGATGTCGATCTTCAAACAGGGTGAATTCCTGCGCAATGCCATTCACGAAAACCGCATCGAGGTTTTCCTGCAACCTATCGTCGATGTGCGGACCAGGGAGACGATGGCGTTTGAGGCGTTGGTGCGGATACGCGATGGCGGGGCGATCATTCCGGCCGGCGAGTTTATCGAGGTTGCCGAAGAGCTGGGTATGGCGAAGGATCTGGATCGGGAGGTGTTCCGCAAGGGGCTGGCGCATTACGCCGTGATTGCGAAGAAGCGCCCGCACATCAAAATGTTCTTCAATCTGTTTCCGCGCAGCTTCGGCGATCTCGAATGGGTGCGGGGGATACCGGGGATGGCGCGCGACGCGGGCGTGCCCTGCCAGAGCATCGTGCTGGAAATCACGGAACGCGAGGCATTGCCCAATTTGACCCAGGTGAGAGCGGTGATCGAAGAGTTGCGTGCGGACAAGATTTCTGTCGCACTGGATGATTTCGGCAGTGGATTTTCTTCGTTCCTGTACCTGAAATATCTTTCGATAGACTATGTGAAGATCGAGGGCAGCTTTGTGCGGAATATGGTTGCCGACGAGCGCGACCGCATCATCGTCGAGCAGATTAACAGCATGGCGCACAAATTCGGCCTGAAAACCGTTGCAGAATTCGTCGAGGATGAAATGACCGCAGAAATGCTCGCCGAAATCGGTGTGGATTATGCGCAGGGCTATTTTTACGGCCACCCCGCGTTGCCGTCGTAGCTGAAGATTGCCGCTCCCGCCGACGCATCGCGAACGAGCTTTTTGTTCGGCGTGGCGCTTTGTATGGCGGTGAGCCGAACGTACCTAAAGCACCGGACGTTCTGCATCCGGTACTGATCCCAGAAAATATATCGCGTCGGTCAGGGAGTATTTCGGGTAGTGGAGTATAATGCCCGGGTTCGAGCGGGGAAGGCCGTCCCCGGTTATTTCTTAAGAGAAAAGATTGAGTACTGTTAGCTTTGCCGATTTAAATCTGGCGCCCGAAATCCTCAAGGCGTTGACCGAATCCGGTTACGTCACCCCCACACCCGTCCAGGCGCAAGCCATCCCGGTCGTGCTGGAAGGCCGCGATTTGATGGCAGGCGCGCAAACGGGCACCGGCAAAACGGCTGCGTTCGTGCTGCCCATCCTGCAAAAATTGCTGCCGCTTTCCAGCGCCAGCGCCTCGCCCGCGCGCCATCCGGTGCGGGCGCTGGTATTGGTGCCGACGCGGGAACTGGCGATACAAGTGGAAGAGAGCGTGAAGGCTTACGCGAAACACACCCGGTTGCGTTCGCTGGTGGTGTTTGGCGGGGTCGATATCAGGACGCAGACGCCGCACCTGAAAACCGGCGTAGAGATTCTGGTTGCTACCCCGGGCCGCCTGCTTGATCACGTCGAGCAAAAAACGGTGCAGTTGAACCAGGTGCAGGTGCTGGTTCTGGATGAAGCGGACCGCATGCTGGACATGGGTTTCATGCCCGATCTGAAGCGCATCCTGGCCTTGTTGCCGAAACAGCGGCAGAGCCTGATGTTTTCGGCCACATTCTCGAACGAGATCAAAAAACTATCGGCGGATTTCCTGGTCGCCCCGCAGCTCATCGAGGTCGCGCGCAGCAATGCCACCGCCGAAAACGTCACGCAGAAAGTCTATCTGGTCGAGCAGGCGGACAAACACGCCCTGCTCGCGCAACTGCTGCGCGGCAGCGACGCGACACAGGTGCTGGTGTTTACCAAGACCAAACTTACCACCGGCCGTCTCGCCCGGCAATTGCAGCGCGACGGCTTTGCCGCCGATGCCATTCACGGCGATAAAAGCCAGCTGGAGCGCATCCAGGCGCTGGATGCTTTCAAGCAGGGCAAAGTGACCGTCCTGATCGGAACCGATGTGGCAGCCCGCGGCCTGGATATCGACCAGTTGCCGATGGTCATCAATTACGAGATACCCAGCGCCCCGGAAGATTACGTCCACCGCATCGGACGCACCGGCCGTGCCGGCGCTTCGGGCATCGCCATCTCTCTGGTGTCGCCGGAAGAAGAAAAATACCTGAAGGAAATCGAGAAGCTGATCAAGCACGAGATTCAGAAGGAAAATGCGGTGGTGCAGCATCAGTCCGCGAGACCGGCCAGAGCGCCGCGCGGCGAACATTCTGAGCGCAGTCATACGCCGCGCCCTGCCGCGCCGAAAAAACCCGGCCACGATGCTTGGTTCGACAAACCCTACGAACCCTCTGCCAGCGCCTTTTCCAATACTGCCCAGCCGGTAGAGCAAGTTTCCGAAAAGCCGAAAAAACAGGTCGCGGCGCTGCTGGTGCGCCGTCAAGGCTAAAATCCTATCCGGAATGCCAAATGACCCGGTAGGGGCGCGATTCGTCGCGCCCTTGCTTTTTACATATCTGGCAATTCAGATTTCGTAATTCCGGCGCAGGCCGGAATCCATCTACGCGGGCTATGAATGGCTGTTCGTGGTATCGAACTATGAACGGCCTCTTTAGTCGCCGGGGCAAAACTGCGAAATTGCCTTACCCCTTGGTCTTCGTCAAAAACACCGTAACCTCTTCCCGATCATGATAAAGCTGCTTCGCCATCATCCGGTAGTTGATACCTTCTTCATCCAGCCGTTTACGGATGCCGTCCAGCGCGCTGTCCAGCGCGGCGAGGCGCTGCTTCATCGGCAGTTTTAGATTGAAGATCGCATGCCTGCACCAGCCTGCCGCGAACCATTCTTCGATCAGCTTGGCGACTTTGGAGGGTTTCTCCACCATGTCGCACACCAGCCAATCCACCGTTTTGTGCGGTGTGAATTTGAAGCCGTCCCGCTTGAGATGTTCGACCAGCGGATGCTTCGCCAGCACGCCCTTCATCGGGCCGTTGTCCACCGCGGTGACGCGGATGCCGCGTTTGACCAGTTGCCAGGTCCAGCCGCCGGGTGCGGCGCCGAGATCGACCGCAGTCATGCCTTGGCGCAGCAGGCGCGTCTGCTCGCTGCGATCCATGAACACCTCGATTGCCTCGGCCAGTTTCAGAGTGGAGCGGCTCGGCGCTTCGGCGGGCATCGACTGGCGCATGATGCCCATAATGGCTGCTGCACTGTTGTATGGGTCGCCGGTACCGATCAATGCGGATGATTTATCGGGGAAGAAGATGTGCAGGCGCGGCAGTTTAATATCTTCCGGCAAGCGTCCTTGTTCACGAAGTTTTTCTTCCAGCAGCGGCTGGAAGCGGCGGGTGAAGGCGGACAACGTCTTGCCATCGTTGGTGTCAGGCACTTCCAGCCACAGCGCGCCGAAGCTGCCGGGCAGCGCGGCGACGGCGGACAGAACCGGCGTGAGGCGGTCGCGTTCCGGCAGGGCGGCAATGGTGTGGTGCAGCCGGATCAGCTGGCGCGCGAAGATCAGTTCGCGGTAGCTTAATTGCTGCTCGTTCAGCGCGACGATGGCGTAGCCGCTTTCGGCAATGATGGCGGGCTGTTCGGCGATGACGGGCTTCTGCTGGCGCGCCTGGCGCAGAGCTTCCTGGGCGCAATCCTGCTCGAAGCCGGGGCGGCAATACAGCAGCCAATGAGTAAGCGGTGGTTTTTGCATGGCGCGCATTGTGGCACATGTTTAGGAAGGTGCGCCTTAAGGTGGTAATATCCGCGCCTCTTTTTTTGCGCATCGGCTATGGCAAAGCGTTATGATTTGATCGTGTTCGACTGGGACGGCACGCTGATGGATTCGACCGCAGTGATCGCAGGCTCGATACAGGCGGCGTGCCGCGACTTGGATCTGACTGTCCCCGGCGATGAGGCGGCGCGCCATGTGATCGGCCTGGGGTTGAACCAGGCTTTGCGTTATGCGGTGCCGGATGCGCCGGAGTCCATGTATGTGCCGCTGGTGGAGCGCTACCGCCATCATTATTTGGCACAGGATCGGGCGATCCCGTTGTTCGAAGGCGCTCGCGAGACACTGGCGGAGCTGCATGGCGCGGGCCATTGGCTGGCGGTGGCGACCGGCAAAAGCCGCATGGGGCTGGACAGGGCGCTGGACAGTACAGGTTTGAAAAGATATTTTCACGCTACGCGCACCGCAGACCAGACTTTTTCCAAGCCCGATCCGGCCATGTTGCTGGAGCTGCTGGACGAGCTGGCGGTCGGCCCCGAACGTGCGTTGATGATCGGCGATACCACGCACGATATGCAGATGGCGCAGAATGCCGGGGTGGACGCGGTAGCGGTGTTATATGGCGCGCATCCGCCCGAGCAGTTGCAGGAATTGAAGCCGCTCGCGCTGGCGCGGGACTTTGCGGAATTGCGCGCGTGGCTGAAGGGAAATGCTTAAAGGCTTAGTTCGCAGATTACGCAGATTCGCGCAGATTGGGTGCCATGCTGGCCGCGAGTTGCCGAACAGAATGATTTCTGTGGTTTTTAATCTGTGTCAATCTGTGTAATCTGATGGAGCTACTAGTCATTCGACTAGGCTGCCAGAAAACGTCAGTCAAGGTGCTGGTTATGCGGACAGTGGTTTTGGGATTTTATTGAGGAATTTCGATGTCGGATCAGAACAACAACTGGGAGCGCGGCGTGATCGAGAAGCTGGCGATGACAGCCGTTCAGGAGCAGCGCCGCGCGCGGCACTGGGGTATTTTTTTCAAGACGCTGACATTCGCTTATTTGTTCATCATTTTGTTCCTGGTGATGGGGTGGGCGGGTGCGCCGGAGAAAGCGTTAGGCAGCGGCAAGCATACCGCGCTGGTGGATATGCAGGGCTTGATTGCATCGGACAGTCAGGCGAGCGCCGACAACCTGATTCCCAGCTTGCAGGATGCGTTCGAGGATAAGAATACGCAGGGCGTGATTCTGCGCATCAACAGCCCCGGCGGCAGCCCGGTGCAGGCCGGGCAGATCAACGATGAAATACGCCGTCTGCGTGCGAAATATCCGCAGATACCGCTGTACGCGGTGATCGAGGATATTTGCGCTTCCGGCGGCTATTATGTGGCGGTGGCGGCGGACAGCATTTTTGTGGACAAGGCCAGCCTGATCGGTTCGATCGGCGTGCTGATGGACGGTTTCGGCTTTACCGGGTCGATGGAGAAGCTCGGCGTGGAGCGCCGCCTGATTACCGCCGGTGCCAACAAGGGCTTCCTCGACCCGTTTTCGGCGGCCGATCCGGCGCAGCAGGAATACGCCAAGCAGATGCTTACGGAAATTCACCAGCAGTTTATCGATGTGGTGAAACAGGGTCGCGGCAAGCGCCTCAAGGAAGCGCCGGACATTTTCAGCGGCCTGATATGGAACGGGCAGCGCGGCGTGGAACTGGGGCTGGCGGACGGCTACGGCAGCCTGGAGTCGGTGGCGCGCGATATCATCAAGGCCGAGAAGATCGTGAATTTCACCATGGAAGAGAACTTCGCGGATCGCCTGGCAAAACGCCTCGGTGCAGGTGTGACGAGCGCGCTCGGATTCTCGATGCTGGGCGGCGCGTCGCTACGCTAGTGTAGCGTTGCACGCTATTTGGAACTTATGTCAACCGCAAGAGTTGCATTGTAGGTCGGGCTCCGCCCGACATGTCGGGCGAGTTTTGCATAGCCATTCGACTAGGCCGCCAAATACAGCAGCCAAGTCGCCGGTTAAGCCCGACCTACATGGGTTTGCACATACGTATCGCCAAGAATGCAACACTGCATTAGTAGCCCGTCATTCTGTCCTGCGCCTGAATGAGGGATTCAAGCAACTCATCGAGGTCGGTAATCGGCGCCAGACAGCGCGCGCCTTGGCACAGCCAGGCGGTGGTTTGTTTGCTGGCCGGCTTGTCGAGCGTCCGAGGCAGATCGGCTGCATTTTCGGGCAGCACGATCATCATCACATCGGGTAAATAGCGTGTCCGCAACGCCGCTTGCCAGACGGACACGTCATTGCCGCTCAATACCAGCAAGGCGGCGGGCTGCAAATATTCCGCAAGCGCGGTGCACAGGCTGCAGTGATAACCGGCGGCCTGCCGCAGTGCCGGGGAAAACGATTTCAGACAGCGCTCCGCCGCCCGCGCATAGGCGGAGTCGCCGGTGAGTTGCGCCAAGCGCAGCAAGGCCTGCGCGGCGATGCCGTTGCCGGATGGCGTGGCATCGTCATGCCCCGTCTTGCTGCGCTGGATCAGAGCCTCATGGTCATGGCTGGTGAAGAAGAACCCGCCGTTTTTGCTGTCTTCGAAGCGCGCCAGCAGCGCATCGGCGAGCTGCACGGCAAAGGCTAGGTCGCTGTTCCTGAATTCGGCTTGCAGCAATTCCAGCGCGGCATTCAGCAAAAAGGCGTGATCGTCGAGGTAGGCGTTGAGATGTGCCTTGCCGTCCTTGTATGTAGCCAATAATCTGCCGTCGCGCCACAGGGTGCCACGCGCAAAATCCATCGCACCTTGCGCCGAATGCAGCCAGTCGGGGCGATCGAATATCCGCGCGGCGCGCGCCATGCCGGCGATCATCAGGCCGTTCCACGTGCCGAGGATTTTCTCGTCGCGGCCGGGGCGGATGCGTTGTCCGCGCGCGGCAAACAGCTTTGCCTGCCCGGCTGCAAGCTGCTCCGCTGCCTGTTCTGCGGAGAGTTGCAGGCGCTGTGCGATTTCGTCCAGCGGTGTCTTGATGCGCAGATGCCAGGCGCGCTGTTCGAAATTGGGCGGGCCGTCGAGGCCGTAATATGGTGCGATGAGCGCGTATTCATCGGCGCTCAGCAGCCTGCGGATTTCGTCGCGCTGCCACACGTAGAATTTTCCTTCCTTATGTTCCGAGTCGGCATCCAGCGAGGAGTAGTAGCCGCCTTCGAACGACTGCATTTCGCGCATGACCCATGCGGCGGTCTGCTCCACCACGCGCGCAAACAACGGCTCGCCGCTGCTTTGCCATGCGGCCCCGTAAAGCCCGAGCAGCAGGCCGTTGTCGTAGAGCATCTTCTCGAAATGCGGAATACTCCATTGGGCGTCCACGCAGTAGCGGCAGAAGCCGCCGCCGAGCTGGTCGTACAGCCCGCCCTGCGCCATCTGTCGCAGAGTGAATTGCACGATGTGCCGGGATTCTTCTTCGGCGGCGGCATGGCTGCGGCGTAGCAACAGATCGAGTTCTGCCGGATGCAGGAATTTCGGCGCATCACCGAAGCCGCCGTTCACGCCATCGAAATCTTCGCCGAGTTGCCGCACTGCCAGCGCCAGCGGTTCGGCATCAAGCGGTAGCGCCGTCGCGCCGACCGGGGGAAGCGCGCCGGCGAGGGCGGCGATGAGCTGTTTGCCCTGCGCGGCCAGTTCGCTGCGGTTTTCCGCATAGGCCCGCGCGATGCGCTGCAACAGATCGGTAAAGCCGGGCAGGTTGTAGCGCGCCTCTTTCGGGAAATAGGTTCCACCAAAGAACGGCGTGCCGTCGGGGCTGAGAAACATGGTCAGCGGCCAGCCGCCGCCGCGCTGCATCAACAATTGATGGGCCGTCTGATAAATCTGGTCGAGGTCGGGGCGCTCCTCGCGATCCACCTTGATGTTGATAAAATGCTTGTTCATCAACGCGGCTACTTCGGTATCCTCGAACGATTCGTGCGCCATGACATGGCACCAGTGGCAGGCAGAGTAACCGATCGACAACAGGATCGGTTTGTCCTGCTCGCGGGCGAGGCGCAGCGTTTCCGGGTTCCATGCATGCCAGTCAACCGGATTGCCGGCGTGCTGCTGCAAGTAGGGGCTGGTTTCCTGCGCCAATTCGTTGGTCATTGGGTTGCCCTTTCGGTGTGGTGCGGTCAGCGCAGCAGCGGCTTCAGTTCCTTCAGCACATTGCGCATCAGCAGCGGTTGCGCCTCTTTTGTCGGGTGCAGATTGTCGGCTTGAAATTGTTCGGGAGCAACGCTTTCGAGCAGGAAGGGCAGCAGCCCGATGCGGTGTTTTTCCGCCAGCTTCCGATACATCTTCTCAAATTGCAAAGTATAGGTTTCACCATAATTCGGCGGCAGCCTCATGCCGACCAGCAGCACCCTGGCGCGGGCAGCGCGCGCATCCTCGATGATCCTGCTCAGGTCGGCCTCGATGCCTGCGACATTGAAGCCGCGCAGCCCGTCGTTCGCGCCCAGCTCCACGATCACCGCCGCCGGGCGGTGCTGCCGCAGCGCCCCGGCGATGCGCTGCCGCCCGCCCTGTGCGGTCTCGCCGCTGATGCTGGCGTTCACCACGCGATAGCCGGGATGGCTGCGCGCCAATTCATGCTGCAGCAGGCTTACCCAACTTTCTGCTACTGCGATGCCGTATCCGGCTGATAAACTGTCGCCGAACACCAATATATTTTTCGCGGCATAAACCGGGCAGGGCAGCCACAGTGCGGCAACCAGCAGAATAATTTTCAGGGGCAAGGTTTTCATGACAGCGATTGTGCAGGCAGTTGGACTGACCAAGCAAGTGCTAAGCCCGTCAATAGATGGAAAAGGCCAGCCGCTGACCATCTTGCAGCAGGTCAGTTTCACCGTTGAGGCGGGCGAGAGTCTGGCGGTCCTCGGCGCGTCCGGCTCCGGCAAGTCCACCTTGCTCGGCCTGCTGGCCGGGCTGGACGTGCCGAGCAGCGGCAGCGTGCTGCTCGACGGTCACGACCTGTTCGCGCTGGACGAGGACGGGCGCGCGCGGCTGCGCGGCTCGGCGGCGGGCTTCGTGTTCCAGTCTTTCCAGTTGCTGCCTGCGCTGAACGCGCTGGAGAATGTCATGCTGCCGCTGGAGCTGCGCGGCATGACCGATGCACGTTCGCGCGCCGCCGAATCGCTGCGCCAGGTGGGACTCTCCGCCCGCGCGCACCATCTGCCCAAACACCTCTCCGGCGGCGAACAGCAGCGCGTCGCGCTGGCGCGCGCCTTCGTCACCCAGCCGAAAATCTTGTTTGCCGACGAACCCACCGGCAACCTGGATGCAGCTACCGGAGCGCAAATCATCGAATTGATGCTGGAACTCAACCGTGCGCAGGGCACGACCCTGATCCTGGTTACCCACGACGAAGTGCTGGCGCGGCGTTGCGGCAGGCAGTTAATGCTGGAGGCGGGGCGGGTGGTATCGTAGGGGTGCGATTCATAGCGCCCGGATTTGGTTGATTTTCCCCGGAAAGATTGTGAGCTCCTGGCTGCCGTGGCTGGAACAGGTTGTTTGCGTAACTTTCGATACCCGCTAGTGTAGCGTTGCACGCTATTTGGAACTTACGTCAACCGCAAGAGTTGCAAGGTCGGGCTCCGCCCGACAAGGGGTTGTCCATAAGTATCGCCAAGAGCGCAACACTACACTAATCAGTCCGGACAACCGACCTGCCTATTTACAGCGCGGTTTCGTTGGTTTCGCCGGTGCGGATGCGAATGACCTGCTCCACTGCCGAGATGAAGATTTTGCCGTCGCCGATCTTGCCGGTATGGGCGACCTTGATGATAGCTTCGACTGCCGTATCGAGCAATTCGGCAGAAATCACCACTTCCACTTTGATTTTGGGCAGGAAATCCACTACATATTCTGCGCCGCGATACAGTTCGGTGTGTCCTTTTTGCCGCCCGAACCCCTTTACCTCGGTGACCGTCAGGCCGCTGACTCCCAGCTCGGAAAGCGCCTCACGCACTTCATCCAGTTTGAACGGCTTGATAATTGCTTCGATTTTTTTCATGGTGTGCTCCCTGAGTGGCTTGGTTGTGTCGCTGGTTTAGCATGTCCATCTGGCCATGCCGGCAAATTCCGCCGGTCAGCCCCGGCTATCTCTGCGCGGATGCTGTCCATTGTATAAACAGGAAGGTTTCTTCTCAACCTGAATTCGACCGCGGTCCGGGAATAGGTTTTTCGAGGGCATGGCCGGATGCGGGTGAACCATGCTGCTCCAACTGTTTTCTCGGCCATGTTACAATCCGCTCAAGTTCGATAAAGGACGGCGACAGCGCAGGTAGCGGAATGGCTTGTTCACCATGAGTGCAGCGCCGTTCGAGTTTCTCCTTTAACTTAAATTCAACTTCTACTCTAAGGAAACCCAAGCATGTCCAGCGTAATAACTGTGAGCGCGTTAGAGCGCCGCCTTAACGCATCCATTCCCCAGCAAGCCATTCGCGGCGAGGTTGCTGCCCGCCTGAAAAAAATCGGGCGTACCGCAAAGATTTCCGGGTTCCGCCCGGGCAAAATCCCGGCGAAAATTCTGGAGCAGCATTATGGCGCGCAAGCACACCAGGAAGCCTTCGGCGATGCGTTGCAGCGCTCGTTTGCCGAGGCTGTGCAGCTCAACAATCTCAGGGTGGCAGGATACCCGCAATTCGAGGTGAAAACTAACGATCCGAATGCCGATCTGATCGAATACAGCGCGACTTTCGAGGTTTATCCGGAAGTGCAGATCGGCGATCTGTCGGGCGTGGCGATGGAGCATCTGGTTTACGAATTGGCCCAGGCCGATGTGGATAGCACCGTTATGACGCTACGCAAACAGCGTGCAGTATTCGAAACGGCGGATCGGGCCGCGCAAGCTGATGACCAGGTGCTTGTTGATTTTACCGGCAAGCTGAACGGCGAAGTCTTTCAGGGTGGCGAGGCCAAGAACTATTCGTTCGTGCTGGGCGCGGGGCGCATGTTGCCGGAATTCGAGGTGGCCCTTACCGGTATGAAGGCCGGCGAGACCAAGTCTTTCGACATGACTTTTCCGGCCGATTATCATGGCAAGGATGTGGCGGGCAAGCAGGTGACTTTCACCATCGCGCTGCACAAGGTGGAGGCGCCGAAATTGCCGGAAGTGGATGCCAGTTTTGCCGAGGTGGTCGGTATCGAGGGCGGCGATGTCAGCAAGCTGGAGAGCGAGATACGCAGCAGCCTGCAACACGAAGTGGCGCGCCGCCTGAAAGCGCGCAACAAGGAGGCGGCGATGGAGGCATTGCTGAAGGTGTCCAGCTTTGCTGTGCCCAAGGCGCTGGTGGAATGGGAAGCGCAGAGCTTGATGCAGAAAACCGCGCAGGATATGGAATCGCGCGGGATGAAGATGGAAGGCTTGTCAATTTCGCCGGAATTCTTTGCCGAACGGGCAGAAAGACGCGTCAAGCTCGGCTTGATTCTTGCCGATCTGGCGCAGAAGCAAGGCCTGAAGGCCAGGCCCGAGCAGGTGAGGGCTTTGGTTGAGGATTATGCGCAAAGCTTTGACCAGCCGGAAGATGTGGTACGCTGGGTTTACGCTAATGCCTCGCAGTTGCAGGAAGTAGAGAACCTGGTCATGGAAGAAAATATTGTGGCATGGACGATGGCGCAGGCAAAAACGGCAGACAAGGCTATTTCTTTTAATGAACTGATGGGAAATTGACGCGATGCACTATCAAGAACCGCAAAATATCGGATTGATCCCGATGGTCGTGGAGACCAGCGGGCGCGGTGAGCGCGCTTACGACATCTATTCGCGCTTGCTCAAGGAACGTGTGGTATTCCTGGTCGGCGAGGTCAACGATCACAGCGCAAACCTGATTGTGGCGCAGATGTTGTTCCTGGAATCGGAAAACCCGGACAAGGATATTCACTTCTACATCAATTCGCCGGGCGGTTCGGTGACTGCCGGCATGGCGATTTACGACACCATGCAATTCATCAAGCCGAATGTCAGCACGCTGTGCGTCGGTCAGGCCGCGAGCATGGGCGCATTTTTGCTGGCGGCGGGCGAGAAAGGCAAGCGTTTCTGCCTGCCCAATTCGCGCGTGATGATCCATCAGCCGCTGGGCGGCTTCCGCGGCCAGGCTTCGGATGTCGAAATTCATGCGCGCGAGATACTGTACCTGAAGCAAAGGCTCAATCAGCTGCTGGCGCAACATACCGGGCAACCGGTCGAGACTATCGAACGCGACACGGATCGCGATAATTTTCTGAGCGCGCCGGATGCGGTGAAATACGGCATGGCGGATCAGGTGCTGGAAAAGCGTGTTTGAGAAAACGATCGGTTTGCCGATAACTAGATGGAAGGTTAGCAGCGATGGCTGGGGATAAAAAATCGGGTGATAAATTGCTCTACTGTTCGTTTTGCGGCAAGAGCCAGCATGAGGTGCGCAAGCTGATTGCGGGCCCGTCGGTGTTCGTGTGCGATGAATGCATCGCCCTGTGCAACGACATCATGCGCGAGGAAATCCAGAACGATGGAGCCAAGGCGGACAAGGCAGGCAAGTCGGATTTGCCCGTACCGAAGTCGATCCATGCTGCGCTCGATGAGTACGTGATCGGGCAGGAGCAGGCCAAGCGGATACTGTCGGTGGCGGTGTACAACCATTACAAGCGCCTCAAGAGCGACAACAAGGATGGTGTGGAACTCGCCAAGAGCAACATTCTGCTGATCGGCCCGACTGGCTCCGGCAAGACCCTGCTGGCACAAACTCTGGCGCGCCTGCTGAACGTACCTTTTGTGATGGCGGATGCCACCACGCTGACCGAAGCGGGCTATGTCGGCGAGGATGTCGAGAATATCATCCAGAAGCTGTTGCAGGCCTGCGACTATGACGTGGAAAAGGCGCAGCGCGGCATCATATATATCGACGAAATCGACAAAATTTCGCGCAAGTCGGATAACCCGTCGATTACGCGCGACGTGTCCGGCGAGGGCGTGCAACAGGCGCTGCTCAAGCTGATCGAAGGCACCAAGGCTTCGATCCCGCCGCAGGGCGGGCGCAAGCACCCGAACACGGAATTCCTGCATGTCGATACCACGAACATCCTGTTCATCTGCGGCGGCGCGTTCGACGGGCTGGAAAAGGTCATCCGCAACCGATCCTCGAAGGCCAGCATCGGCTTTGGCGCGACCATCAGCAGCAAGGATGAGCGCAAGACCGGCGAAACCCTGCGCGATGTGGAACCGGAAGACCTGATCAAGTTCGGCCTGATCCCCGAGTTTGTCGGGCGTTTGCCCGTTGTGGCGACGCTGGAAGAACTGGATGAGGCCGCGCTGGTGCAAATCCTTACCGAGCCGAAAAACGCGTTGACCAAGCAATACCAGAAACTGTTTGCGATGGAAGGCGTGGAACTGGAATTCCATGAAGGCGTGCTGCTGGCCATTGCGCACAAAGCGTTGGCGCGCAAGGCGGGAGCACGCGGATTGCGCTCGATACTCGAATCCGCATTGCTGGATATCATGTTCGATCTGCCCTCGACGGAAAATGTCAGCAAAGTGGTGCTCGACAAAACAGGATCGGCAGGGGAAATCAAACCCATTGTTATTTATGCGGATACGCCAAAAGCGGCCTGAATAGGCACTTTCCGCTCGTTCTTTATCTTGTCCCGAGGGGGCGCTTGAATTTTTTTGAGCTACCCCCATCTAACCTTCCAGTCAACGAAGAGGTTATCGCCATGTCAGAACAAGATATTGTTTCAAACGCCGCCACTGCCAACCTGCACCCGTTGCTGCCACTACGCGATGTAGTGGTGTTCCCGCATATGGTCATTCCGCTGTTTGTCGGACGCGCAAAGTCGATAAAGGCGCTGGAAACCGCCATGGAAGCAGGCAAGGGTATTGTGCTGGTCGCGCAAAAATCGGCGGCCAAGGACGATCCGGGCAAGGATGACCTGTATGCGGTAGGCAGCATGGCGAATATCCTGCAAATGCTGAAATTGCCGGACGGCACGGTGAAAGTGCTCGTGGAAGGCACGCAGCGCGTCAATGTGCTGCGCGTGTTTGACGCGGACAGCCATTTCGATGCGGAAGTGGAGATCGTTCCTGCGGAGGACGGGGCGGACAGCGAGTCCGAGGCTATGCGCCGCGCGCTGATCGCGCAATTCGACCAGTATGTGAAGCTCAATAAAAAAATCCCGCCGGAGATACTGACTTCGCTGGCTGGCATTGACGATGCCGGTCGCCTGGCCGATACCATTGCCGCCCATCTGCCGCTCAAGCTGGAGCAAAAACAGGAAGTGTTGGAGGTTTTTGGCGTGCGCAAACGCCTGGAGCACTTGCTGGGGCTGCTGGAGGCTGAAATCGACATTTTGCAGGTCGAGAAACGCATCCGCGGCCGCGTGAAGCGCCAGATGGAGAAAAGCCAGCGCGAGTATTACCTGAACGAGCAAGTCAAGGCAATCCAGAAGGAGCTTGGCGAGGGCGAGGAAGGCGCCGATTTCGATGGTCTGGAAAGTAAAATCAAGGACGCGCACATGCCAAAAGAGGCGCGCACCAAGGCGGATGCAGAACTGAAGAAGCTGCGCCTGATGTCTCCGATGTCCGCCGAGGCGACCGTGGTGCGCAATTACATCGACGTGCTGACCGGCCTGCCGTGGAAGAAGAAAACCAAGATCAGCGGCGACCTGAAAAAGGCCGAGGTGGTGCTGGAAGAAGATCATTATGGCCTGGATAAGGTCAAGGAACGCATCCTCGAGTACCTTGCCGTGCAGCAGCGGGTGAATAAATTGAAAGGCCCCATCCTGTGTCTGGTTGGGCCGCCGGGCGTGGGCAAAACCTCGCTGGGGCAGTCGATTGCGCGTGCCACCAATCGCAAATTCGTGCGCATGTCGCTGGGCGGAGTGCGCGACGAATCGGAGATTCGCGGCCACCGCCGCACCTACATCGGCTCCATGCCGGGCAAGATTTTGCAGAACATGAGCAAGGTGGCGGTGAAGAACCCTTTGTTCCTGCTCGACGAGGTGGACAAGATGGGCATGGACATGCGCGGCGATCCGTCTTCCGCGCTGCTGGAAGTGCTCGATCCAGAACAGAACAGCACGTTCGTCGACCATTATGTCGAGGTCGAATATGACCTTTCCGACGTGATGTTCGTCGCGACGGCGAACACGCTGAATATTCCGGATGCGTTGATGGATCGCATGGAGATCATTCACGTTTCCAGCTACATGGAAGACGAAAAGATCAATATCGCCACGCGCTATCTGGTGCCCAAGGCGATCAGGAACAACGGGCTGAAGCCGGAGGAAATCAATATTTCCGAGAGCGCATTGCGCGATATCGTGCGCTATTACGTGCGCGAAGCAGGGGTGCGCGGCCTGGAACGCGAGATATCCAAAATTTGCCGCAAGGTGGTGAAGGCGCTTTCGCTGAAAGAACGCAATAAAAAAGTAATCGTCAACGCGCGCAATCTCGATAAATATCTCGGCGTGCGCCGTTATTCGTATGGGATTGCCGAAAAGAACAACCAAGTCGGGCAGGTTACCGGTTTGGCCTGGACCGAGGTCGGCGGCGAATTGCTGACTATCGAAACCGCCATATTGCCCGGTAAAGGCAAGACGACCACCACTGGCAAGCTTGGCGAAGTGATGCAGGAATCCATTCAGGCCGCCATCAGTGTGGTGCGCGGGCGCGCCAGGCGGCTGGGCGTCAATGAGGAGTTCTACCAGAAATCGGACTTGCACATACACTTGCCGGAGGGTGCAACGCCCAAAGATGGGCCCAGCGCAGGGATCGGGATATGCACGTCCATCGTCTCGGCGCTGACCGGTATCCCGGTGCGCGCAGACGTGGCAATGACCGGTGAAATTACCTTGCGCGGAGAGGTGCTGCCGATTGGCGGCCTGAAGGAAAAGCTACTGGCGGCACAGCGCGGGGGTATCAGAGTGGTTCTGATTCCGGAGGAAAACACCAAGGATTTGGCAGAAATACCCGACAACATCAAAAGCAAGCTGGATATTCATCCGGTCAAGTGGATAGACCAAGTGTTGGAACTGGCCTTGGAGCGCAAACCGGAGCCATTACCGGAATCGCCCGAAGTCGCAGCGCCTGCCGGTTTGCCAGCAACCGGCGCTGCCCAGGAAGCGCCGCTGGTGACCAAGCACTGAAAAAATCCAGATAGCAATTAATTAACAGTGGCGCAAGCTAAAAAATTAGCGTAATCGCTTGACCAAAGCTGCGCGGCCTTGATATAAAGCCGTCGCAGGACTTCTTCCTGTTTTTAACCACTCAATATCAAGGGGGCTTACGTGAATAAATCTGATCTGGTTGATGCAATTGCTAAATCCGCTGATCTTTCCAAGGCGGCTGCTGGCCGTGCGTTGGACGCAGCCGTAGATTCGATCAAAAAAGCATTGAAAAAAGGGGATACAGTGAGTTTGGTCGGTTTTGGCACTTTTAAAGTTGGCAAGCGTGCAGCGCGCAGCGGCCGCAATCCCCGTACCGGCGAGACGATAAAGATCAAGGCAGCCAAGGTTCCAAAATTTACAGCTGGCAAAGGCCTGAAAGATGCTGTAAACTGATCGACTTTGTTGGGTGCTTAGCTCAGCTGGTAGAGCGTCGCCCTTACAAGGCGAATGTCGGCGGTTCGATCCCGTCAGTACCCACCAACGGATAGTTTTCTGGAGTGGTAGTTCAGTTGGTTAGAATACCGGCCTGTCACGCCGGGGGTCGCGGGTTCGAGTCCCGTCCACTCCGCCAAATCAAGGCGAACGCAAGTTCGCCTTTTTCGCATTTATGCCTTTTAAACCAATTAGGTTGGTGTCGTTATTATGTTTAATCTTGTCCATGAGAATAAGAAGTGGGTGCAGATTGTGCTGGCGCTCATCATTTTGCCGTTTGCTTTCTGGGGTGTGGATTCGTATAACCAATCCGGCAACAGGGCTGACGCGGTTGCTACGGTGAACGGCACAGAAATTACTCAGCAAGAATTTGAGGACGCGCTGCGTCAGCAGCAGGATCGCTTACGTCAAGCGTTGGGAGCCAATTTTGATGCGGCGATGCTCGAGAGCCCCGAAGTAAGGCATAACGTGATGGATAATCTTGTTGCGCAGCGGCTGCTGGTCGAGCGCGCCAAAGCGGCCGGATTGACAGTCAGCGACGCGCAGGTGGCGCAGATTATCCAGGGTATCGAAGCGTTTCAGGATAACGGAAAGTTTGACAAGAAGCGTTATGGAGCTGCGCTGGCAAACCAGAATATGTCGCCATTGATGTTCGAGGCTCGCCTGCGCAGCGACCTTGCCGGGCAGCAGATGCGCGATGCATATGTGCAGAACGGATTTGCCTCAAATAATGTGGCGGACAACATCATCCGCCTGAACGAGCAACAGCGTGTGGTAAGCGTTTCACCCATATCGTTACAGCCATTCATGGGGCAGGCAAAAGTGGGCGAGAACGCACTGAAGACTTATTACGAACAAAATCTTAAAGAGTTTCAGGTACAGGAACAGGTAAAGGTCGAGTATGTGAAGCTTTCGGTAGATAATTTGCTGCCGAAAGCTGAAGTGAATATGGAGGATGCGCGCAAGTATTATGAAGAGCACCAGCGCGATTTTGGCACACCGGAAGAGCGCCAGGCGGCGCATATTCTGATTGCGGTCGCTGCCACCGCGCCGCAGGCTGAGCAGGATGCCGCCAAGGCAAAGGCAGAACAGTTGCTGCAACAAGCCAAGAAAAATCCTGCCGAGTTTGCCGCTCTGGCCAAGCAGAATTCGCAGGATCCGGGCTCTGCGGTAAACGGCGGCGATCTCGGGTTCTTTGGACACGGCATGATGGTCGGACCGTTCGAGGATGCTGCGTTTGCGCTCAAGCAGGGCGAAATCAGCGACCTGGTGAAATCGGATTTCGGCTATCACATTATCAAACTGCTTGCGGTTAAACCCGCCAAGCTATTGTCGTTTGATGAGGCGCGGGAAGACATCTTGAGAAAACTGCGCCAGCAGAAGGCGACCGATATGTTTGCGGAACTGGCCGAAAAGTTCAGCAATACCGTATATGAGCAAAGCGATACCCTGAAACCGGCAGCTGATCTGGCAGGCGTCAAGATTGAGCAGAGCGGGTGGTTGATCAAAGGAATGGCTGCGGGCGAGCCCTGGACGGAGAAAATGTTGCAGGCAGTTTTTTCCGATGGGGCAGTGAAAGACAAACGTAATACGGGCGCGATCGAGGTTGCAGCCAATACGCTGGTTGCCGCACGGGTTCTGGAACACAAGCCAGCCGCAGTGCGTGCGCTGGATGAAGTGCAGGAAACGATTCGCGGTAAACTGTTGCGCGGGCAGGCAGCGGAACTGGCTGTCAAGCAAGGCAGGACTTTACTGGAGCAATTACAGCGCGGCGACAAACCCGCACTGAACTGGGCTACAGCCCAAACCGTCACCCGTGCAAAATTTGGCACGCTGGACAGGGATATGGTGCGCAAGATATTCCAGGCGGATGCAACCAGGCTGCCGCAGTTCATCGGAGCGGAAACACCGCAGGATGGCTATGTGCTGGTGCGCATAGAGTCTGTCAAGGAAGGCGGTAAACTTGACGGGGAGAAGCGAAACGGCTACGTGCAGCAACTGCGCAAACTGACCGGAGAGGAAATGTTCCGGGCTTATCTGGCCGATGCCAGGCAGCAGGCCTCTATCAATGTGATGCTGTCTGATAGTTCCACTCCTGCCTCAAGCGGAAAATAGCCTGCCAGACGCAATAATCGATGGGGACCTTCATGCAAAACATCCCACATGAAGGAATTAACCGCCCGATGCGGGGCGAAAGCGGCAGAGATGGGCGGCCATTGCCGACAAGATAAAAGTTAAGATGTCTCCCCATCGCCCCCGCTATGAATGCTGATCCCGCTGTGCGGCGTCTGCCCGATTAACCCGAGATATTTTTGACTGCCAAACCTGCTGTCTGCCCATACTTTACCCGCCTGACTGCCAGCCACATAAACGCAGTCGTATATTCCGGCTTCGACACCTTCATCGTTTTCTTTTTCAAGTGCAGGATTGGTTTTACATCGCCCTTGAAATACAGCTTGTCGGGGGAAGAACGCCATAAAATGCATCCGGCTTGGAGCATCCATTGACATGCCGAACAAGGAATGGTTTATTCTGTCCAATCCGGATTGCCGCATCCCGTTTTGCGGCGTGGTACGCCTGATTGTATGAGCGAGCATTTTAAAATTGCGATTGTTGGTGGGGGGCCTGGAGGCTTGTCTGCCGCTGCGCGAGCGGCGGAGCTCGGCATTTCCCATGTTCTTCTTGAGGCCGCGCCCCACATCGCCGATACCATCCATCGCTACCAGAAGGGGAAACTGGTGAGAGCGGAGCCGATGCAACTGCCTTTGCGCAGCGCCTTGAGTTTCTATGCGGGAACCCGTGAAAATATTCTGAGAACCTGGCAGCAGGAACTTGCCGAGCTTGGAGTGAATGTGCGCGTGGGTGCGGCGGTTTCCGCGATCTCCGGGCAGTGCGGCAATTTTCGGATTCCCTTGGAGCCGGGCAAGACGTTGACCGCCGAATTCGTGGTGCTTTCCATCGGGCTGCAGGGCAACATTCGCAAATTGGGCGTGCCGGGTGAAGACATGCAGAGAGTGCAGTATCAGCTGGACGACCCGGACGAATACAGCAACGAAACGATCATAGTGGTCGGCGACGGCGATGCGGGTGTGGAAAATGCGCTCGCACTGTCCAGGCAGAATCGGGTGATTTTGGTCAATCTCCATGAGGAATTCAGCAATTGCGCGGAAGCAAACTTCCAACTGCTGATGACCGCTGTCACCGAAGGGCATATCGAAACGCGCGTCAGTACCTGGGCCGAGCGCGTCGACACGATTGCAAAAGGCGATTTTCCCGTGGCCTTCGTGGCGCATACGCCGCAAGGCCTGGAGCGCATCGAATGCCATCGTGTCATCGCACGTCTCGGAGCGGAGCCGCCGCGCAAATTGCTGGAAAATTTCGGCGTGCGCTTTCCGAACAGCGATACGGCCTCCGTGCCGCAACTGTCCGAGCAATACGAATCCAATGTGCCGGGTTTGTACATCGTGGGGGCGTTGGCCGGATATCCGCTCATCAAGCAGGCGATGAACCAGGGTTATGAGGCCGTCGAATATATTACGGGCAATCCCGTCGAGCCTGCCGACGAGGTGTTGCTGCGGGAGAAATTCGCCGGTGTTCCCAATATTCGCTCGGTCGGCGATGGCATTGCGCTGGTCAGGCGCAATCTGCCGTTACTGGAGTCGCTCACGACGCTGCAATTGCGCGAATTCATGCTGGATAGCTCGGTTCTGGCGCCGCGTAGCGGCGAAGTTATTTTTGCGCGGAGCGATTACAACAACAGCTTTTACTCGATCCTGGAAGGCGAAGTCAGCGTTCATGTCGAAGGGAAAGACGGTGCCGCTGTTTTTACAATGGGCGCTGGAGACTTTTTCGGCGAGATGGGATTGTTGTCCGGGCGCCGCCGTTCTGGTACGGCAATAGCCGGAGAGAATTGCGTGCTTGTCGAAACGCCGCGCCGCTCGATGCTCAAGTTGCTGAATGCGGCGAGCGGTGTGCAGCGCAAGCTGGACGAGGTGTCGCTCAAGCGGGTCGTGCTGAATTACCTGGATGCGTCGCTCCCGGATAGCGAGCTCGATTATCTCGTTCAAGGCGCCAAGTTCAAACAATATGCGTTTGGCGAAGTAATCTTCAAAGAGGGCGACAAAGCGGACGGGTTATACATGATCCGGCGCGGTTCGGTTACGGTATCCCGTATGGTTGCGGGAAAAGAGCAGGTTCTGGCGTATGTCTCCGCAGGCAACTATTTCGGGGAGATGGCTCTGACATCCAACATGCCGCACTCCGCGACAGTGCGCGCGGTATCGCCCACCGATGTGATTGTGCTGGAGGCCGAGCATTTCAGGGCAGTGATGGAGCGGAATTCTTCAATGCGCGGCAAGGTTGGCAGCCGTTATCTGGAGCGCATCAGCCAAGGCGAGCCCAATCCGTCCGGCGAACCCGGCGGGCTGATTAAGTTCCTGATGGATCATGGGGTGGGCGAGGCGACCGATGTGTTGCTGATCGACTATTCGCAGTGCATTCGCTGCAACAATTGCGAAAGGGCCTGCGCCGACGTGCACGGTGGAATTTCGCGTTTGAATCGCGGGGCCGGCCCGACATTTGAACAAGTCCATGTTCCCGTTTCCTGCCGGCATTGCGAACACCCGCATTGCATGAAGGATTGTCCTCCTGACGTGATTCGCCGTTCGGTGCATGGCGAGGTGTTTATCGATGATGGTTGCATCGGTTGCGGCAATTGCCTGAATAATTGCCCATACGATGCGATCCAAATGGCAGGCACAAGCGAGTACAAGCAACTCACTGTTTGGGAGGCGGTATTCGGCAGGCGCAAACACCGGGAAGTCCGGAATGAGGCTGATGCGAATTTGCCCAAAAAAGCGGTCAAGTGCGACATGTGCATGGGTATTATCTCGGGCCCCGCCTGCGTCCGTGCCTGTCCCACCGGCGCTGCCTTGCGTGTAAGCCCGGAAGAATTTTTCAGCTTTGTCAGGTAGGCGGCAAGACACCCGCCCCATCATCACCGGAGCTTCTTATGAACCTGTCGCAGTCCTCCACCTTGATAAAGTACAAAAATTACCGGTATTTCAAAATTGCGGGCTTGCTGGTGGCCGTTGCGTTGGTGGCTTATGTGTCGGTAAAACCTGCCGATAGCCTGTTCTACGGCGGAACCTGGTTAAGTTTCGTGCTGGGCGTTACTTCGGCGCTGATTATAATCGTGCTGATGTTGTATGGCGTTCGCAAGCGTGTTGCATCAAAAGTGCCCGAGAGGCGTCATTACCGGACAAGCGTCGTACACCAACAAGAAGAACGCAACGCTCAGGACGATTTTTATGCGCTACATAAGGCAGAACGAAGAAAGCGCGATATCCGGGAAGGCTGGCGTTATGGCGGGACGCTACAGGGATGGCTTTCTGCGCATGTATATCTTGGGGCCTCGCTCATCGTGTTGGCTTCGTTGCATACCGGTTTTCAGTTCAGCTGGAACATCCATACATTAACCTATGTATTGATGTTGCTGGTCATAGCGAACGGATTTTACGGGTTATTTACGTACCTGAACTACCCCGCCCTGATTACCCGGAATATGGGGGAAGATACGCTGAACGGGTTGCTGCTCAAGATTGACAAGCTTGATGAGTTGGCGCGGATACGCGCGCTCGACTTGCCCGATGAAGTGAACGCGCTGGTATTGAAGGCGCGGCGGGAAACACGGTTGGGCGGCAATCTGCTTCAACAATTAAGCGGCAGCCAGCATGATTGCCCGACCGACGCGGCGATACTGGGCATACGGCTACTGAGCAAAACCTTGATCGCGGACGATCAGCCAAAATTAATGCGCGACCTGTATTCCGTGCTTTTGCAAAAACAAAAACTGGTGTTGCGGGTACGGAATGAAATCAAGATAAAAGCCAGCATGCAGCTCTGGCTATATCTTCATACGCCGTTATCCGTCGCGCTATTGGCCGCGCTCTTTACCCACATCGTGGCTATATTTTTCTACTGGTAGCCAGAATGATCTCTTGCCTGTTGATTCGAGTCTCGCGCAACCAGCAAGGCTTGCCGGTTCTCAAGGAAAGCGCCCTTGCCGGCGAATCGCTCCAGATCGGGCGGGGCGCAGCCTGCAAGATTCATCTCCCCGACCATCGTGTCGGTTTGCTCCATGCCACCGTGAGGCGATCGGAAGATGGGGCGCTGTATATTGAGGGAGAAAATGGCGCGACCATCAAAATCAACGGTGCCGCCGAGCAGAGCGCCGCTCTTTCACCCGGGTTGCGCATCGAAGTTGGCCCTTATTTGCTGGTTGTTGAACCTGTGCCGGATGGCCGCGATATCGCCTTGTCGGTTGAAATGGCGCACTCGCTGCAGGAGAAGGCTGCAACATGCCGGACCGTGCCGGTCACGCTGGCAGAATTGGGCTTGAGCAAGCGCAAGCTCGGCTTCAGTTTGGCGTCCGGTATTCTTTTCTTGTTCCTGTTGTTGCCATTGCTGGCGAGCACTTCAACGACATTTGATAAATGGCAGGCTACGCTTCCCGTCATCCTGACCGAATTGTGGAATCCCGGCCCATTAACCGGCGGGCATAGTGTATTTGGCGCGAAATGCACAACCTGCCACCAACAGGCTTTCCGGGCTATTTCCGACGATATCTGCGCGGAATGCCATAAACAGGTCGCCAAGCGCCTGAGGGAAGATGATTTGCATGCGCGGATATTCAAGGATGTGCGCTGCACGGACTGCCATCAGGATCACAGGGGGAAAGCGGGGTTGGTGCTGCATGATTCATTGAAATGTGTAGCCTGCCATGGCGATATCAAGGGTAAATATGCTCGCACGGAGTTTGACGACGTGCGCGATTTTGCCACGGATCATCCGCCGTTCAATATCACTTTTCCAGATGGCAAAAATGTCGTACATGTCCGGCAGGACGACAAGGGAAAGCTGGTCGAGAAACCCGGACTCAAGCTGAACCATCAGGTTCATTTGGACAAGAAGGGCTTGTTGAGCCCGAAAGGCAATACTGTTTTGGCGTGCCGCGACTGTCACAGGCTCGAAGAGTCCGGAGCGCATTTTGCACCCATGACCATGAGAAAAACTTGCCAGCAGTCACAGTGTCACGTGCAGTATTTCATTGAGCCTGTCGAGGAAGTTGTGCCCCATGGATCGGAGCGCGAGGTATTGAACAGATTGCGCGAATTGAATGCCAGATGGCTGGCTGGTTCGGCGGAGAATATGGCGGCATGCAAACCTGAGAGCGGGGCTGGCATGGCCGCCAGCCACACCCTGGGATGTGTCGATGATCTTGCGCGGAAGTATGCTGCGACGTTTTTCAAGGAAAATCTCGAATGCGGCCAATGCCATGAAATCGAACCGAGCGGAAATAACGATGTTCCATGGAAGGTGACGCCGCTGCATATCAACCGCGATTACCATCCGGTCGCCGTGTTTGCGCACTCCCGGCATGACACGGTTGACTGCACGGACTGCCACGACAAGGCGAATTCGAAGCCAAGCGCGGAGATTGCCATGCCGGCCATAGAAAAGTGCCGCGAGTGCCATGCCGGCAATCGATCCGTCAAAGGGAAAATCAAAAGCACCTGCGATAGCTGTCACCGGTTTCATCGAGCCGCGGAGTAACGTGCCGCAGTATCCGGAATGGGGCAGGGGCCGAGAGCAATATGGCTTGCGACAGCATATGGCACAGCAAGCAAAGATCCGCCTGCCCGGTGTTACCTTGGAGCGCCGATCCGAAAAAATGCCCCGCATTGGCACAGCGTTTCCGCCGCTGGCTTTTGCCTCCATGGAAGAGGCGGGCGGCAGAAGATGCGGCGGTTGACAAGCGATTCGCGGATAGGGTATCGTCGCGCCCGGTGCCGTAGCGAGGATTTGTTTGGCGGCATTTTTCCGGTTAACACCTTTGTGTCTGTTTACGTTGAAGCTGCGGGAAATCGGCCCGGCCCACCTCCAGTGAGAACCGTACCAGGCTTTCCGGTGGCCGCGAAAAAAACATAAGTTCGATTAAGACCCTCGCTATAGATGGGTTCGGGCATGGCGAACCGGATTTTTGTTCAGTAAAAATTCTAAGGCTTGTCAGAAAAACGCTGGATTGGGGAGAGTAATTAAGATGCAAATGAACCATCGGACACGCACCAATATCCTGGCCGGAATGATGGCTGGCGCAATTATCCTTTTCTTTCCGGTAGCGGCGCTTGCCGACGATAACGGCCAAAAGGCTCAGGCCGGGGAGCAGATCGATGCCTACGAGGCAGTGGCCCTTGCGAATAGGGATAATTGCTGGAGATGCCATCATCTGACCAAGAAAAAAGAAGGACCTTCCTACAAGGCCGTTGCGGAAAAGTACCGGGGCAAACCGGAAGCCATCGATAAGCTGGTCAAGCACATCACCCTTGGCAAAGACGTGATCAAGCTTTCCGACGGACATGAAGAATTACATAAGTTCGACAAGAAACGCCCTCCTGAAGAAATCAGGAACTTGATCCTGTATATTCTCGCCCAGTAGGCATGGATATGCCATGGGCGGATCGTCAGCGTCTTCCAGTATCGAAAATAATAAAGTAGAAAAATAATGAAACTCTCAAGAAAATTTCTAGTTTTGTGCGCATTCATCGCGGGAACTGGTTGGGCTTCGGCCTCGCTGGCCGCGCCCCCGCTGCCGCCGAATGCGGATTTGCCGCCATTCAATGACAAGACTTGCACCCGGTGCCACGACGAAGGCGAAATGAAACCGATCTGGTCTCTTTATCAGGCAAGGCATGGCGTCAGGACGGATGCCCATGCCCCAAACTGCCAATCGTGCCACGGCGGGAGCAAGAAACACCTGTACGGTGACCCTGACCCTAAAATCAAGGGCAAGCAGCCGCCGGATGTCGTATTCGGCACGCGCGCGAATCCCGACGGCTTCCCGAAGAGTGAAGTGGACAGGCAAAATGCCTCTTGCAGCGCCTGCCACGATAAAGATTCGAAGCGCTCGCACTGGCAGGGAAGCACGCACCAGAGCCGCGGACTGGCATGCGTCTCGTGTCACGAAATCCACACCTTCAACGATAAAGTGCGCGACAAGCGCACCCAGCCCGAAGTTTGCTTCAAATGCCATAAGGAGCAGCGCGCGCAAATCAACCGGCCTTCCCGCCACGCGATTCCGGAGGGCAAGGTGGCATGCTCCGATTGCCATAACCCGCATGGTTCGGTCGGGCCGAAGCTGATGGTTCGCGACAGCATCAATGCGACCTGCTATACCTGCCACATGGAAAAACGCGGGCCATTCGTGCATAACCACGAGCCTGTCGACGACGACTGCACGAACTGCCATAACCCGCACGGCACTCTCGAGCCGAACATGCTGAAGGCGCGCACCCCCTTCCTGTGCCACTCCTGCCACACGCCGCATGGCGCGGTGCAGCCTTTGCTGGCCGGCCAGGCGGGCGCCCCCAACATCGTGGGTTACGGCAACGGAACCTATATCACCCAGGGCAGGGGTTGCCTGAACTGCCATACGCAGGTGCATGGCAGCAATAACCCGAGCCTGACCGACCCCAAGAATGCGCAATTCTTCTTCCGCTGATACAACTGTGCGAATGATCATGAAAACAACCAGACAACAATTTGGCTTTACTCCGAAACTTCTTGCCCTCATGTTGCTCGTGGCCTTTGGGGCGGCGCAAGCCGAAGAGGAAGAGGATGATGAGGATGATGGAATTACGCGGCTCACCGTGCATGAAAACACGATAGGCGTCGGCTTGGGCGCAGTTGCCCGCGATAGCAAGGACAGGGCGATCTTTGGACAGTACAACGGCCTGCGCAAGGATGACGTCAACCTGTTGTTTGATGCCGATATCGAGAAGCGCTCGACGGAAGAGGGAACCCTGTTCGAGTTAAAAGTCAAGAATCTGGGTCTCGACAACCGGGAAGCCAAAATCGAGTTCGAGAAGCAGGGCGACTATGAAGTTTATGCCATCTTCAGCGAAATTACCCGCCGCGATATCCACACCATCAACACCGGCCTGCTGAATGCCGAGACAACTGCCCCAACCGTGGTGAGCCTTGCCGCACCCGGAGCGGGGACTGACCTGAACTTGGATATCAAGCGCAGGGGGATCACCGTCGGCGCGGAAAAATGGCTTACTCCAAACCTCTTTTTCGAGGCAAGCTTCAAGAACGAAGACAAGGATGGGGCGCGCTTGTCAGGAATAGGCCTCGCCTGCAGCACGGGCGGAAATTTCACCCCCATAAGCCGCTTTTTATGCGGCGACACCGGGGCGGTGCTGATGTTGCCCGAACCGATAAACTACACGACCAAGCAACTCGATGCCAAACTGAATTTTTCGGGCGAAAATTTCCTGCTGAGCGGCGGTTATTACGGCTCGTTTTTTAATAACTCGAACGGCTCGTTGAACCCGGCAATAAGCGGCAATCTGTGGAATCCGAATGGCTCGCCTCTCGATACCGGCGCCGCACCCGGCAGCACCCTGGCGGGTTATTTGCAGCAACCCTTTGCACTGCCGCCCGACAATCAGGCGCACCAGCTTTTCGTATCGGGCAACTATGCCTTCTCCCCGGCCACACGCGCAACTTTCAAATATGCCCATACCCATGCCACGCAGCACGACAGCTTCGCCGGCATGGGACTGACGGGAGCACCGGCAGGTGTCGGCAATCTCGGCGGGGTTGTGGACAGCAGCATAGCCCAGGTCGGATTAACGGCGCGGCCCACAGCAAAGCTTTCCATGCTCGCCAACCTGCGTTACGAAGAAAAAAGGGACAAGACCCCGCTTGCCTGGTATGACTCGGACAGCAGCGGTGCGGTGCGCTATACGAACGACTTGAATTCGTCGCGGAAGGTTGCCGGAAAACTGGAAGCGAGTTACCAGTTGCCGGACAACTACCGGGCGACCGTGGGCGTCGATTACGCATCGGTGCACCGCGACCGGCCTGTAGCCACCTCCAGCATATCTGACCTCGCGCTTGCGCTGACCTCGCTGCGCGAGGAAACGCAGGAACTGGGCTATCGAGCCGAGCTGCGCCATTCGATGTCCGAAACTTTCAATGCCTCCGTCAGCTTCGGGCAAAGCCAGCGCGACGGATGGGAATGGCTGAACCTCGTACCCGGCACGCCGACCGTTCCGGATAGCGCCATCTACAATGCCAGCGGCACCTTCCCGATGACGATGGCTGACCGCCAGCGCGACAAATTCCGGCTGTCGGCGGATTGGCTGGCGACCGAAGACCTATCGCTGCAGTTCACCGTCGAAAATCTGCGGGACGGCTATACGGCCCCGTCCGAAAAAGGCGTGCATGGCGCCCGCACCATAACCTACGGCGTGGATGCAGCCCTGAAACTGTCCGAGGAATGGAGAGCGACCGCTTATGCGAACCGCGGCAGCCAGACCCTCAACCTGGATCACTCGGTCGGATATATCGCCGAACTGGAAAACGTCAGCACCAGCCTGGGGATGGGCGTAAGCGGCAAGCCCAGCGACAAGCTGGAAGTGGGCGGAGACCTGTCGTACCTGGACGACGCTAACCGCTATACGCAAAGCATGAGTTCGGGCGCGCCGCTGGCCGGAGGAGGCTTGCCGGACATCACTTATCGCATGACCAGCCTGAAGCTTTACGGCAAATATGCGCTGGAGAAAAATGCCGATCTCCGTATCGATATGGGATATCAGAGACTGATGTTCGACGAATGGACCTGGGAAAACAACGGGGTTCCCTTTGCCTATTCGGACAATACGACCGTTTCGATGCAGCAACACCAGAACGTGACTTACCTCGGGGTAAGCTATATTTTCAAATTCAGGTAGGCAAGCGGGCGTAGCCCGGGTGAAATGCAATCCGGGATGCTTTCGGAAATTTGCACATTCCCCCGGATTCCGCTACGCTTCATCCGAGCTACAACCGTATCTGCAAGTTCAGGTAATCAACAGAATAATATAAGCAGCTAATAAAGGCAGTAAAGGCAGTAAAGGCAGTAAAGGCAGTAGGAAGGCATGACCGGCTTACTGGCAGAATTGGGGTAAGGGGTTGTTTTTCGTGTTTCTTTGACTAACTTCGAAATTGTAATTTCATGGGGGAAAAAAATGAAATCCATGTTTGCTCGACTGGGTCTGCTGGCCCTGTTTATCACCGCGCTGGCGGGCTGTAGCGGCGGCGGAGGCGGTTCCGGTTCGGAAGCACCGACAACACCGACAACACCGACAACACCGACAACACCAGCGGTAACCTCACAACCCCCAGCAGTCGGGGCTGGCAATGCGATTACCAACATTTCCACGATGACGCCAGACGCATTCGCGGATATCAAGTTCGACACTGCAAAGGCCAAGATCACCGGCGCAACCGTCAGCAGCGCGCCCAAGGTCTACTTCAACCTGGTCGACGCCTCCGGCAACCCGATCACGGGCATGACCACCAACAACCTGCTTTTCGCCATCGCCAAGCTGGTTCCGGGTACGCCCGGCAGCAGCAGCTTGCCGCAAAGCGTGCAGAGGTGGGTCAGCTATATGGTGATCAACCCCGCTACGGGCGCGCTCGGCAAGCCCGGCACGGATTCCGGCGGCAAGCTGACGGACAACGGCGATGGCTCGTACGTCTATGAATTTGCCCAGGATCTCGCCACGGTCAAGGCGCGCGTCGATGCCGCCACGGCAACGGCCAGCCAGAACAAGGCAGACCTGGACGACCTGACCTACGACGCGAACCTCACGCACCGCGTCGGTATCCAGCTCAGCGGCGCCAAGCCCGGCTTTGGCACCGACAGCTCGGTCACCGGCGTAATCAAGAACCCGATAGACCTGATCTTCGACTTCGTCCCGGCCACCTCGACCGAAGTCGCGCAGACCGAAACCGACGGCACGAAGCAGCGCAACATCGTCGACATCAGGAACTGCTTCACCTGTCACGTCAAGTTCACTTTCCACGGACGCCGGTCACCGACCACCGGGCAAGGCACCATTGATGCCACGTTCGGGATCGGCGGCGGTCGCCAGGACACCAGGTTCTGCGTGCTCTGCCACAGCGACCAGCGCAAATTCGGCGTCGCCAATGCGGCCATCACCGGCACGACCATCGCAGCGGGCGACAGGATGAAGGACTTCTCGATGAAGAACCTCCCCGTCTGGATCCACAAGATCCACATGGGCGAGCATCTGGTGCTGCAAGGCTATAACGCCAGCAATGTCATGCTCAACCACATCAAGTTCCCGCAGGACGTGAGGAACTGCACCAAGTGCCACTCCGACAACGACGGCGCGACGGGCGGCAACACCGTGGCACAGGCCGACAACTGGAAGAACAAGCCTAGCCGCCTAGCCTGCGGCGCATGCCACGACGGCATCGACTTCGCGACCGGCACCGGCACCAGCGTAAAGGGCGGTGCCACCGGCCACATGGGCGGTGCTCACCAGACGGATGACAACTGCGCGCTGTGCCACTCTCCTGGCGTCATCGCGACGCAGCACACGCCCGTGTTGACGTTGACGAACGCGACCACCGGCGTGCAAACGCACTTTGCGGCGGTCGAGAGCAACCTCCCGACCGGCGCGAAGAAGGTCGCCTACGATCTGAACAGCGTCACGCTGAATACCGACAGAAATCCGGTATTCAAGTTCAAGATACTGCTGGATGGCACTGCGGCAGCCCTGAGCACAACCACCGGCCTGCCTACTTCCGGCAACTATTCGGGTAACGGGCCAACGTTCTACATCGCATATGCCCAGGATCAGGATGGCATTACCGCGAAAAACGACTGGAACGTGACCAGCACCAGCGGCCAGGCTCTGGCGACGATCGCGGCGGCGGGAGGTTTGACGGGCCCGGATGCCAACGGCTATTTCACGGCAACGTACGTGCCAACGACCAATGCTACTACTGGTGTCGTCACAGCGGCCCCTGCCGTGCCGGCCGGCGCGAAGAAGGTGACCGGCCTGATGATCGACGGGTTTAGCCAGACCGATGTGGCGGGTTACACGGCGATCAAGGTGGTGCCGGATGCGGTGCTGAAACCGGTTTCTGCGAATGACGCGCGCCGCACCATTACCAGCAAGGAGCGTTGCAACAGATGCCACGAGAAACTGGGGGTATTCACCACCGCCAACTTCCATGGCGGCGTGCGGAACAATCCGCAGGTATGCGCCTTCTGCCACGACAACAAGACGCGCAGCACAAATGCGGGATGGTCCGCCTCTTCCAACTACTTCTACCATGCGATTCACGCAGCCGGCAAGCGGACGGAGGACTTCACGCGGAACCCGACTTTCAATTTCCAGGACATCGGTTATCCGGGCCTGTTGAGAGAGTGCCGTCAGTGCCACGAGCCGAACACCGTCAACTTTGGCGCTGCTGCGAGCAAGGCGGCGGCTGAAAGCGGCCTGCTGTTCCCGGTCGTTGCCTCGGGAACCATTCATGCGACCAACCCCATTTCCCCGTATCTTGCTCAGGTTGGGGTCGCACGGGGCGATAATCTTGGCACTGCCACGAGCGGGACTGCGTTGCTGAATTCGCCGATCCTGCATGCCTGCTTCGCCTGTCACGATACGACGGCGGCGATTTCGCACATGAAGGCCAACGGTGGCGACTTCTATGAAGCCCGTTCCGTTATCGACGCCAAGGACGGCAACGCCGACGGCACGCTCACCAGCCGCGAGCAGTGTCTGGTATGCCACGGCGCGGGCAAGATCGTGGATGTCGAAGTCATGCACAGGTCGCCCGCAGGCCTGACGACGGCGGATCGCGTGACCCCGTAATTCGCAGTTGGTTGTAGCGGCGACCGGGGGCGCGCCCCGGTCACACGAGCAGCAAAAAATAACCCGGATGTGGCGGCACATCCGGGTTATTCTTTGGTAAGGCGGCGAAAATATCGCAGGGCGCATTCCGTGCGCCAACGGCAACATGCATGGAATGCGTCCTGCGTATTTTCCCCGGATTGTCCGTCAGGCCGCAAACTCCTCCCGGCCTCCCCTTGTGCGAGCATCCGCTGCGCGGATTGCCTGCTTACCCCACTTCAGGGGAGGAGTTGGGGAGGAGGAGCGGCTCGGTTCTCCCCCTGATAAGGGGGTTAGAGGGGGTTTTATCTGGCCGGATCGCTATAAGCTCCGCCATTAACGTACATCAACGTACATCGCAGTTAAACCCGGAAGGAGTTTTATGAAACGCTATTTTATTTGCGCAGCCCTGGCTGTGCTGTTGCTGGGCACAGGTTCATCCTTTGGCGCCGGGCAAAAACCCGTTGCGGACGACGATGAGGCGAGTGCAAACCCTGCCATGAAGAGTGTCGATGCCAGCAGGAAAGATATCGCCGAGAGGCGCAAGACCGCCGCGAAAATCAAGCTGATCGACATCAACAGCGCGAGCGCGGCGGAACTCAAGAAGCTTCCCGGCATCGGTGACGCCGAAGCGCGCAAGATAGTGGCGGGCCGCCCCTACGGCAGCAAATTCTGGCTAGTGACCAACAACATCCTGCTCGAAGGCACCTACTCGGGCATCAAGGACAGGATCGTCGCCCGGCAACCCTTCAAGGACGGCGACAAGAACGCGGAGATATATAAAAAGTTGAGCGAAAAGAAAACGGCTGAGGAGCTGAAGGCGGGCGGTAAGCAGTAGCAATTTTGTGGCGGGCTCTGCGCGCGCTGCCGGGGCTTTGGTCCCTTGCAACCAAGGCGCACCCCTTGCTGGTGTTGTCCGCCGGACATGGAAAGCGGTGTCGGGCGGAGCCCACCCAGCCGGGCTTCTTTTATTCGTCAGGCCGGAGTGCTACCATGCGCGCATTCAATTTGAATTCAGAGGTGAAATCATGGCTGGCATGAGTATTCGTGGTTTGGACGATCGGGTATTGGCCAGGCTTAAAAGTCAGGCCGAGCAAGAGGGCAGCAGCCTAAACAGTTTGGTATTGCGTCTGCTGCAAGGCGCAGGCTCGGACAGGCGCCCCGGCGCATTGCAAAAGTTTGATGACCTCGATACCCTGGCGGGAACCTGGAGCAAGCAGGAAGCACTGGCCTTTGAACGCAACACGGCAGCGTTTGCCGAGGTTGACGCGGCACTGTGGAAATAAGCCATGCGCACCATCGCGCTGGACACCAACGCCTACGCCGCCTTCAAGCGCGGCGATGCTGCAATTGTCGCCGTGCTGCAACATGCGCCCAGCATCATTGTGTGCGCCACGGTATTGGGGGAGTTGCTGGGTGGCTTCGCTGCCGGTAAGCGGGAGAGCGTCAATCGCAGCGAGTTGACGCAGTTTATCAACGTGCCGCGCGTGAAGGTGGTTCCCATCACAGCGGCTACTGCCGATCTGTATGCGCTGGTGTATGCCGTACTGCGCCGCAAAGGCCGGCCCATTCCCACCAACGACCTGTGGATTGCCGCCAGTAGCCTGGAACATGGAGCCGCGCTGTTGACGCTCGACACGCATTTCCAAAACATTGATGGCCTGCGCGCGGGGGCACGGCTGGAGGAGTTTATTCCGTGATGGTTTCGCCTTCCGGGCTCTGCCCGCGCAGGCGGGAACCCGGTTAAAACAAGAAGCTGGATATCGCCTTCGCGGGCATGACGAATAATCAGCGCCTCCTTAGAGCCAAACCTCTTGCAGGAGCGCAATTTATTACGCGATTGCTCCCGATGAATCGCCCGATAAATCAAGCTACTGCGGTCAAGCTCATGCAGCCTGATGGGTTATTTGCGTTCATGGTGTTGAACCGGCATTGCAGGGGCGAATGAATCACGTTATCCGTCATGGACGGTGACTGGTGTTGTATTAGGATGTGCTTCATTAAAAAAAGGTACTGTCTTTCCGAAAAAATCTAAGTTAGAATCCGGCGACCTTCGAAAGAGTTCCGCCAATGTTGTTCCCGTAACGGGCTGAAATTGGCAGATTTTTCGAGGTTCAGGAATCGCTGTAGTGTGCGATTGCAGGTATCAAGCGGGACCGGGGGGGGTGAGGGGGCGTGTTTATGCGCGCTTTTTTGGTCTGAATTCGGTCATTGTAGTTTCGACAAGGGGAGAGAAAATAATGAAATTCAAGTTCATACGACACGCCCTGCTGGCATTGTTTGTCGTCGCGCTGGCAGCTTGCAGCGACGGCGATGATGGCGCGGCAGGACCGGCGGGCGCCACAGGCGCTACAGGCGCCACAGGCGCTACAGGTGCAGCAGGCTCAGCAGGCGCTGCGGCGGACAACTTCAAGGTCAGCAATTTCCACGGCGAAGCCGCGCTGGAGGCAGAGCATCTGGCCACAGCCGGCCAGCTCATTGTAAACACCACCATCACCGGCGCCAGCGTTGCCGCTGACGGCACCGTGACGGTCAATTTCACGGTGAAGAAGAAAGACGGCACGGCGGTGACCGACCTCAATACTGCAGTGCCTACTGGTGTGACGGCTCCGATAGCCGTATCCGCCACCGTTGCCTATCTTGACGCTTCCAACAACTGGGTGCCGTACTTCCAGAACACAGAGGATTCCGGCGCCTTCACCGCCGCCTGGAAGGCCGGCGAAGCGGCCGCCTTTGCGGCCAACGGCAAGACCATCGGCAACATCACCGGTCAGGCCACCACCAGCACGACGACCGTCACGAACCTGGGCGGCGGCAACTACTCGCTGGTACTGGCCAAGAAAATAGTGGGCCAGGTTGAGCCGAACACCGCCAACACCAACGATCTGGCCAACGGCGAGACGATAGCCTACGATGCGTCGCGCACGCACCGCGTGTCCCTGCAGCACGGTGGGCACAACGGCTACACCGCCAACGCCGAGCTGAATTTCGTACCCAACGGCACTGCCGGGAACGGATCGCGCAACATCGTATCCACCACGGCTTGCAACCAGTGCCACAAGAAGATCGAAATCCACGGCGGCAGCCGCTTCAGGATCGAGACTTGCGTGACCTGCCACAACCCGACCAACTTCGACTCGTCCAGCGACGTGACGATGGACGCCAAGGTGCTGTTCCACAAGATCCACATGGGTTCCAGAATGGTCAAGGGATTGAAGATCGGCCACCGCGGCAACACGGTTGACTATGGCCATATCGGCTTCCCGGCGGACGTGCAGAACTGCCAGAAGTGCCACTACCAGCCCCAAGGTGAAACCCTGGCCGACGTGAACAACTGGAAGGAAAAACCGAGCCGCGCGGCGTGCGGTTCCTGCCACGACGACGTCGATTTCGCGACCGGCACCAACCACCCGGGCGGCGCGCAGAGCACCGATGCAGCCTGCACCTTCTGCCACGGCTCTTCCGGCACGCAAACTGCCAACGGCCAGGCGCCGGCCCCCATTCCGGATGTGCATAAGGTCGTACGCAGCTACGACTACACGACGGACATCAGCATGACGCCACCCGCCAACGGCACCCACTATGTGGCGGGCGAAGCGCCAGTGGTGACTATCGTTCTGAAGAAGGACGGCGTCGCGATCGACCATACCACGGTGACGCAAGCAGCCAACAGCAACACTTACCTGTTCGTGAGCGGCCCGAGGGCGAGCCGCAAACCGGTGCTGACCACCCAGGCGGCACTGCATGCCGTACAGAAGGAAGGCACCGCCAACGGCACCTACGCCAATAACGCGATCTACAAGCATACCGACCCGACGCAGGACGATCCGAAAATCACCTGGAACACCGGCAATATCCAGTACCAGCTCGATGCGATCCCGGCGGGCATGAAGTCCGGCACCTACGTCGCCTATGTGTCTGCGCATGATAACGCGAACGCTGTCGGCGTCGATGGGGTGGACTTCATCACCTTCCAGGTCGGCACGGCCACGGAAGAGAAGAAGATCGCGACCAACTGCAACGACTGCCACGGAAAACCAGCCGAAGTCGCGGCTGACACGACCTCTCTGGCTATGGATAACGTGATGCACGGCAACCGTCCGTTCAATGTCGATATTTGCGGCAACTGCCACGACTATACGGCGCAGCGGGTGGCGAAGCTCGGTTCGGAAGGCACCCTGTGGACCCAGGGCGGCGCCAACAACATGGGCTTTGGCGCACAGCCGATCTCCAAGCGCGTTCACGGCGTGCACTTCGGTTCCAGCGTCACTTATCCGTTCCAGATCCACGCCACCTACGGTGCGCATTACCAGTATGTCACCTTCCCGCAGGACGTGAGGAACTGCGAGAAGTGTCATCCGGCCAGCACCACCAGCGGCACGTGGAAGACCAACCCGAACAGGCTCGCCTGTAACGGTTGTCACGACTCCGACTCGGCAGCGGCGCATACCGCGACCATGACCTGGGATCCGACTCCGTACTTCGACAAGACGGGTGCGGGTTATACGAGCGGCCCATTCAGCGGCGATGAGCGCGAAGCATGCGCTACATGTCATGCCGACTAAATAACATTAAGTAACCAACCTCAAGGCGGCGCTTATGCGCCGCCTTTTTTTATTGGTGCCCCCGGCAGGGCGCACTTGCCTGGAGGTGAAAATTTTGAGGCGAATTGATTCTTGAGTCGTAACTACTCAGGTCGAAATTACGATACTCACGGAAGCACCACAACACCAGTCCCTCTCCCGCAAGCGCAAGGGGAGTAAAACCGCTGTACCTGAGTAATAACCTTGAGCCATGATATTTGTGGATTAAGCGCGTAACGCGAATCTACCGAAAAGGCGGTGGATATACGCCTTCGGCGTTTTTTCCACCCTACCCAATACCGCGCAGCTTGCGGGGGGTGCTTTATTTTCGGTCCGGTGAAATATCCAGGTTAAAGTAGCGCCATGAGTATTAGCATTTTCTTGATTGCTTATACCGCGAAGGCTGCTAT
>MGXA01000059.1 GCA_001801215.1 Gallionellales bacterium RIFCSPLOWO2_02_FULL_59_110
CGTCGATAGCCATGACATCGCCCTCATGAAAGAAGATGACCGGGTTATCGGCAGTATTTGGCATTTATTGACACAGTCAAATTAGGGAGGCGCTGATTTATTCGTCATCCCCGCGAAGGCGGGGATCCAGTGCCTTTACTTAACTGGGTTCCCGCTTTCGCGGGAACGACGAAACCGAATAAATCAGCGCGTCCTTAGTGCAGTGTTGCGCATCTTGGCGCTGCATAGCCATTCGACCGGGCCAGCAAGCGGACATGTCGCCGATTAACTCCCGGCGCTAGAAGGAGCGGACGAACCGCTACGCGAGTTTTATGTTAATGCCGGGTAGTCGGTATATCCCTTCGGCCCCGGCGTATAGAACGTGCCGGGATCGGGCGCATTCAGCGCCGCGCCGGTTTTCCAGCGCGCGACCAGATCCGGGTTGGCGAGGAACGGCCGCCCCACGGCGACCAGATCGCATTTGCCCGCCGCCAGATCGCTCTCGGCACGCGCCAAGTCATAGCCGCCGGAAAGGATCAGCGTCCCCTTGAACGCGCCGCGGAACGCCGCCTTGATCGAATCGGGTACCGGCGGCGCGCCCATCGCCGAATGATCGACGAGGTGGACATAGGCCAGCCCGCGCATGTCGAGCTGCTTCGCCAGCCAGGTGTACTCAGCCTCCATCGCGTCATACAGCGGCATGTCGTTGAATACGCCGAACGGCGACAGGCGTATGCCGACCTTGTCCTTGCCAATCGCGACGATCACCGCCTCGACAACCTCGAGCACGAAGCGCGCGCGGTTCTCGATCGAGCCGCCATAGCGGTCCGTGCGCCGGTTCGAGTTCGGGCGGATGAACTGTTCGAGCAGATAGCCGTTCGCCGCATGCAGCTCGACGCCATCGCACCCCGCCGCCACGGCATTTTCCGCAGCCTGCACAAACTCCTTGATGGCGGTACTGATGTCCGCATCGGTCATGGCCTGCGGCACGGCGTTCGGCTTCATCCCTTCGGCGTCGGTATACATCTCGCCGGCAGCCGCCACTGCCGACGGCGCCAACACACGCCCGCCCGCAGGCAGGTTGAGCTCATGGCCGATGCGCCCGGTGTGCATGAGCTGCACGAACAGCTTCGCGCCCTGCGCGTGAACCGCATCGGCAATGCGCTGCCACCCCGCCACCTGCGCCGCAGAAAAGATGCCGGGAATGCGCGGGTAGCCCAGCCCGTTGGGGGACGGCGATGTGCCCTCGGTGATGATCAGCCCTGCGCTCGCCCGTTGCGCGTAATACTCCACCATGAGTTCGTTCGGGATATTGCCAATGGCGCGGTTGCGCGTCATCGGCGACATCACCAGGCGATTCTGCAGCGCGAGTTGTCCAAGTGTGGTCTTTGAGAACAGAAGCGACATGGTTGTTTCTCCTGAAAAATGATGATGCTGCGGCTCGGCGGACAATATAACCCAAATCAAATGCAGAAGTTATGAATTGAACTGACAGAAAATGTCCTAGCCCAACTCCCGCTAACGAGCCGACAGCTGGCAACAGTGGATGTCATCCCCTCGGCCTTATGTAAATCTTCACATAAGGCCGAGAACCGAGCGGTTACAGTGCCACCCATGACGTTCCGTTGCTGGCACTCTCCCGCCGTTCGCCAAATCTGCTTCCGGTGCTATCAGCGCGGCTCGATCTGCGACAGGTGCCGCGCCACCGACAGCCACGCCCCAAGCCAGCCGAGGTAGACCGAGAACAACAGCAGCGACAGGCTGTCGCCGAACGACAGCGGGCGCAGCACGAACTGGCTCGCATAGAGCTGCGAGAGCGCGTCTAGTTGCGTGTTGAGCAGCAGCAGGCTGGCGGCGGCGATGAGCCACGCCACGATGCCGCCGAGCAGGCCTTGTGCCGCGCCGAAATACAGGAACGGACGGCGGATGAAGCTATTGGTCGCACCGATCAGTTTGGCAACTTCTATCTCGTCGCGCTGCGTGAGGATTTGCAGGCGGATGGTATTGAAGGTGATGGCGATCAGCGCAAGGCTGAGCAGGCTGGCGAGGATCAGCACCCCGATCCGACCAAATTTGAGCAGGGCTTCGAGCTTGTAGGCCCAGGCCGAATCGAGTTGCGCCTCGCCGACTTTCGGCAGCTTCGCCAGCTCGCCGCGCAACGTATCGAGCGCCTGCGCATCGCCCGGCTTGGGATGGACGATGAAGGCGTCCGGCAATGGATTCTGTTGCAGCCCGCCGATCAGGTCGGACAGCCCGGTGCTTTGTTTGAGCTGTTCCAGCGCCTGAGCACGGGGGACGAATTCGACGCCGGCGATGGCCGGGTGCCGGGCAAGCTGATCGCGTAGCCGCTCGACGTCTTCCGCCTTCACGCTCATCTCCAGAAACAGGCTGATCTGCGGTGTGCCGGAGAATTGCGCGACCAGCCCCTGCGCATTCTGCAGCAGCAGGTACATGCCGGCTGGCAGGCTGAGCGCGATGCCGATGACCAGGATGTTGAGGAAGCCGCCCAGCTTCGAGGCGAACATGCGGCGCAGCACGGCGCGTAGCACACCGAGGTGTTGGGCGAAGGCGCGCGTCATTGCAGCACGCCCTCTTTCAGCACGAGCCTGCGCACACCGCTGTCCTGCAGCACGCTCTCGTCATGTGTGGAGATCAGCAGCGTGGCGCCGACCTGGTGGAAGGCGTTGAAGATCGCCATGATCTCCCGCGCATAGTCCGCATCGAGGTTGCCGGTCGGTTCATCGGCAAGCAGGATGGACGGGCGGTTGACGATGGCGCGCGCGATGCACAGGCGCTGCTGCTCGCCGCCGGACAGCGCGATGGGGTTGGCCTTTTCGCGTTTGAGCAAGCCGACCTTGTCCAGCGCGGCGCGCACCCGCTTGCCGCTTTCGCGGTGGTCGAAGCCGCAGATCTGCAGCGGCAGCAGCACGTTGTCGAACACGCTGCGGTCGAACAGCAGCTTGTGGTCCTGGAAGATGATGCCGAGGTTGCGGCGCAGATAGGGCAATGCGCCGCCTTTCAGCGCGCCGACGTTCTGGCCATTCACCAGCACGCTACCGGAGTTGGGGCGCTCGATCGCGGCAATGAGCTTGAGCAGCGTGCTCTTGCCCGCACCGGAGTGCCCGCTGAGAAACACCAACTCGCCCTCGGCGATGTCAAAAGTAACGCCCTTCAGCGCCTCGTAGCCGCTGGGGTAGCGTTTAATGACCTGGTTGAAGGAAATCATGTTGCGGGCGACACCATAATGCTGTGCTTCATCAAGCGGCGGAAATCCTTGTCGAAGGCGACCAGTTGCAGATGGCGGGGTTGGGCATCGTCAGCTGCATCGAGCAGAGAGCGGTGGCTGCGGGTATCGTCTATCGCTGCTTGGAATCTGCCCTTGCCCGCATGGATCGGCAGCGCAAGCCGCTTTGCAGCGGCCTGCAACTTGGTTTTGGGCGGATTATCAATGGGGAGGTTGTTTTTCATGATCTTTGCTTCTGCGGATGCTAGCGGCTCGCTGCGGAGAAAGCAATTCTTCGCGCCTGCCTTCATTACGGGCGGCGGGGCTGGTTGGCCTGGACTTTGGAGAATGCATGGGCCGAATTGGCTATGTATCTCGGCCGATTGGGGCGGTAGCTGCGTCGTGCTCACTGAAAACAAAATACGAACCAGGCGTCCATGACAACCGACGGCGCCCGCTGTGCGGCAGCAATTTGGTATCTTGCAGTTCGGCCAAGTGCAACTCTTGCGGTTGACATAAGTTCCAGATAGCGTGCAACTCTACACTAGAGATTTCGTCATATTGACCATCTGTGCGGTGCGGGTTAGGGTACGCTCTTTGTCGGCATTGAAAGGGCTTTATGTCGAAAACCATGTGCAAAACAAAGGGTGCGGAGAAACGTGCCAAAAAACAGGCCGATCCAAATTTTGTTTGTGCAAAGTGCGGCAAAAAAGTGCATAAAGAAAAACACGTATGCAGGCCTGAAAAATTGCCAAGCTAATGGATAAATCCATGGAGCTGCGCTCGAAACATTTTTGACCGCCGGGTCGGCGGCCCCGCTTGATCGATCGCTTGGCGAGATTTTCCTCACAATGGGCAAGAGCCATGATCCAGAACATTCTTGAACTGTGGTACTGGATGATCGTGCTGGCCATCATGGCCGGCGCGGCCGTTTATTTTGCCGTTTGTTATGTGCGCAATCTGTGGAGAACCCTTAATAATCGTTTGCCTGACGAACATTCAGCATTGTCTGCCGAAAGAATCAGGGAGCCGTACAGCAAGCGCATGGTGATAGTTCATTGGCTGTCGTTGGCGCTGCTGGTCGCAGCCTGGTATCTCGGGGATACTCTGGTCGATGAGCGTAATGAAAAAAGCGCGACGATGGCCGGCTATCTTGCGCACGCGCTGGTGGGCGGCGCAGTGCTGATAGCGACGATCATGCGCATGATTTATCGCAGCTTGGACAATATCCCGCAGCCGGTGAGCAACTCATTGATGGGCATGATCGCCAAAGAAATCCATCAAACGCTTTACTTCCTGCTGGTGTTGCTGCCGCTTACCGGATTCATGACCTTGCTGACGAGCGGCGTGGGCGTAGCTCTGGTGACGATCGACGCCAAGTTGCTACCGGAAAAATACTCCGGCCCCAGCGCAATGGCACACGTGACGCACGACACGTTGATGACGGTGCTGATGGCGGTGGCGGCGGCACATATACTGGGAGCGTTCTGGCACCAGTTCATCATTAAAGACGGCTTGTTGGGGCGGATGTCGCTACGCAGAAAAGGCCGTCGGCCTGTCTGAATAATCAAAAGGGATTCGCACGGCAAAAATTTCCCCTCAATGACGCAGAGTCAGAAAGCCGGAAGATTGAGCCCCAAAGGGTTGCACTCCATCAGGCAATATCCGTTCGACGGTTTGTTCGGGAAGCGCTGAGAATCGGGAATACAATAAATAGATGGTCGTATTCGTTTTTTGGAAGGCGGAATGCAAGGCGTGCAGTTCAAGCAGTTGAACTGAAATATTCGAGCCAGGCGCGATGCACCGATAAATAACTGCGGGGATGCCATGTTTGCGTAGCGCGCAATACCCGGCGCGCCCCAGTTTCAGTGCCCCGGTGGAAGTTTTTTCAGCAGTTCGGTTGGGCGCTTCGGATTACGGTATCCGCCTGCCGTGCCGTCATAGGCTTCGAGGGGCATTTCATAGCGTTGACCGGTGGTCGGGTCTTCGAGCCGCGTGTATCCCATCGTTCCTTCGCGCCGTCCTTGGGAGATACGGTCTTCGGACAAACCTTTCTGGTGCCAGGATTCGATGAGCCCGGAGTTGTCGAGCGGATTGTTGCGCGGCAGCATCACTGAATCTTGCCCTGCTACCTGCCGCGCATTGGTCACGACGATGGATTGCGCCACTGCGGGCAACCACAACTTGTCGCGCTCCCAGCTTGCCGCAGGCGCCTGATACAGGTTCATCGTCGCGGAGTAGCGGCCATATCCCGCACTCAATCCGACCGTGGCGCGCATGCGCACGGATGTGCCTTTGTAGTTTCCGGAGAGAGCGAAATCCTCCAGTTGCCACGGCCCCCATATCCCCGGCTGGCTGGGCAGCGCCTTGGCTCCCTCGATCCGCGCCGAGGGGTTCACTTGTCTCATCGTCATGACCAGGAAGTCGCGCGGCGTCATGTGGCCGAAGCTGCCGTGCAGAAGCGCGCTCGAAGCGAACGTTTTTCCGTCAGGCGCAAAGAGATCCACCCCGTTGGTGGTTTCTTTCGCGATCCATCCCCTGGGAGCGGCCCAGCGGAAGTACCGGCCTTGCTGGGTTTCAAGAGGCGGGCGGTTCAGCGCAACGGCTCCGGATCGCTCCGCCGCCTGCGCGGAGGGTGCGAGCGCCGCAAACATTGTTCCCCAGACCAGGCTCAAGCAGATGATATTTCGTTTCATCATTATCCCTTTCCTGAAGGCGGGTGCCATGCCAGAACGGCAGCTTACATCCGTTGCCAATCGCCCGGCAAAATTGTGAGAAAGCAAAGCTTAGCAAGCTTGACGACAGTATTCCAGCTCTTTGTCGCATCAATCAGGGTGGGCGCGCGCGCCGTCAATTATTCGTTCGAACAGGACATGAATTATCTGGGGTTTGGCGTGAGCTGCCGATTCTGTTTGAATTACCCAGATTCCGGTCGTGCCGTTCTTGAACCGTGGGGCGGCGGTGTGCCTGCCGATGCACAGTCGGTGTTAATGAATCAGCCCAACGGTGATTATCGCTTCGTAAGTGCCCTTTCTGCCATGACGGGTTGAGAAAGCCTGCCTCGGCAGCGTGGTCATGGCCATGTTCAATTTATCGTCCAATCCGGAACTGAGCAGAAAAAACTTGTCATGCATATCCGGCTCATCCGGGTTTTCGTACATATGGGCGAATACATGAATTTGATAAAGCGAAGCAAAGAAAGAGTCGGGGTACTTCACGCTGACCTCGATATCCTTTTCCGGTGCCTTGCCGCCGGAGTTTATTCTGATCTCATACGGCAGGCGCGGCCCCGCTGCGCCGGTCTGAAAAATATCCCGAACAGCAGGAGAGGCCGCGACAGATATCCTGACTTCCCGCGTATCCTGGAAAGTGCCGGCGGGAAACACGACCGACGCATATCCATCGAGATCGACCGCCTTGCCGATAGGCGGTACTTTGGCGGTTACGGTCTGCTCTTTCAGGCTCATTATGGTTACGATAACCGGCGCCGTGATTTCGCCCGACACGTCGACTGAAATTTGGTTCTGCTTTTGCAGTTGGATGGGCTTCGTGAGCATCTTGTACTTCCCGCCCATTTCATCGACCGCAAAGATTGGCTTACCGTTTACGGTGATTGTGCCGCAGCCCGCCTCCGGTTCACCGCCTGCTTTGCTTTGTATCGAAATGAAAAATTTCTGGCTGACATCATCGACGGAAAAGCTCTTCACAATGCGTTGAGTTTTGCCAGTTTCGCTGAAAAACAATTCCGGGCCAAAGACCAGGGAATGGCCATAGGCGCATGGAACCATTCCAATGCAGCAAAACAGCGCCAGGGCTGCCGCAATACCAGTACCTGAAACCTTTCTCATGGTTATGCACTCCTTGTAGTCTGCGTCCCGGATGCACCCGGCAATATACATGCAAAGTGAGCATTAACGGAAGCTCAACCCGGACAGGCGTTCTAAACTATAGTACGGGCAGGAGGGTCGGCATGATTTTGATGATGGGCCAGTTGATTTTGATATCGCTATCTCTATTGCTGAGCGGCTTGGCGTGCGCGGCCCCAAACCACTTCTCGATCGTGATCGGTTCAGCGCTCGTATGTAACGATCAGGTGAGTGCAGATTATTTCAATGGCTATATGGAGAGATTTTTTGGTGCGCCCGCATTCAGCGCCGGAGGCGCAAACTGGTGGAAAGTGAACGAGAATATTTTTAATTCTTCATCTGACTATGTTTTTGTCGGGGTGGGCCGGGATTTTATTGGCGCTACGTTTAAAGACAGCCCCGACAAATTGATTGCAAATGTCAGAAGCGTCATGGGGATTGAATATAAGCAGATGGGCGCTGAAAGGTGGCGCGCACCGAGTTCCGGCGTGCTCATCAAGTATTACGACAAAAAAACACCCAGTAAGATGTATTGCATCGGCTCGCCATCTAAAGCCTATTAGAACAGGTGTCTGCCGCTTTTGCGCACGGGCCGGGCAACTTGCCTTCCTCGCCCGTTTCTTGCGCATGGATTCTGTCGATATAATGCGCGTGGGGGTGAAAAGGCCGTCAAGCATTTTTCCGGTTGTTAAAAAATCCCGCTCGAGCGCGCTGCCGGTTACAGGGCTGCGACCGATACCCGGAATAGGCTCTAAGCGGCTGGACTGAAAACCATAAATTTTTTGCTTAGGGGGCAAGCGTGTTGAAATGGGGAAAGCACTTGAGTGTCGGGAATGCGATTATCGATTCGGAGCACAAAAATTTGCTAATTATGGTCAACGATCTGAGCGCCATAATCAAGACAAAGGACAGCGCGGCGCTGCTGCTGGCACTGGAGCAGTTCGAACACTGGCTATGCGCCCATTTTGAAAACGAGGAAACAATTGCGCGGGCGGTCAATTACGACTTTGCCCGAAACAAGTTGGAACACGAAAAATTGCTGAAGGAATTCCAGCGCATGAAGAAGGAAGCGGCGGCGAAGAACCGTTCATGGTCGGGCAGCACCGCGAAGCAGTATTCCAGATTCCTCGGCGATTGGATAGTCGGGCACATCATGGAAGAAGATATGCTGATGAAAACTGTTTTGCAAACCCATGACTACAGCTTCACGCCAACCGGTCTGGCACAGTAGCGCGTCGCCAGACGGCCATTATCTCCCGGCCAATTCCCGCGGTCCTGATTGAGAAAGCGGGCGCTTACGGCGTGGCTCGCCACGATGCCGCCCGGGATGGTGAAGTTCCGATTGTGGGCGGATCAATGCGGGCCGTCCCGGTTCATGCCACAGGCGCTGCCGCCGAATCGAGGGCAGTTGGTGCGACTATACCCTGCTGGAAAATCGCCCGAAGCGGCAGGCCAAACCCATGCGAAGCGGGTCACAGCTCCTTGGCGTGATTGGCCAGGTATTTCGCCACGCCATCTGATGAAGCGTTCATGCCCGCCTTGCCTTTGCTCCAGCCTGCCGGACAGACCTCGCCATGCTCTTCGTGGAACTGTAAAGCGTCCACCATGCGCAGCATTTCGTCGATATCGCGGCCCAGCGGCAGGTCGTTCACCACCTGGTGGCGCACTGTGCCGGCGCGATCGATCAGGAACGAGCCGCGGAACGCCACGCCGGCAACATCGAACTCCACGTCGTAGGCCTTGCAGATTTCATGTTTGATGTCGGCGACCAGCGGATATTGAACCTGCCCGATACCGCCCTTTTCGACGGGGGTATTTTTCCATGCTAGGTGGGTGAATTGCGAATCGATCGAGACGCCGATCACTTCCGTGTTGCGTTTCCTGAATTCGTCCAGGCGATGATTGAAGGCGATCAGCTCGGAAGGGCAGACGAAAGTAAAGTCCAGCGGGTAGAAAAAGATCACGGCATATTTGCCGTTTATATATTTTTTCAGGTTGAATGTCTCGTTGATTTCGTTATTGCCCATCACGGCAACGGCATTGAAATCGGGAGCAGCTTTACCGACAAGAACGGCCATATTGATCTCCTATTTTGTTTGATTGGGCAGCACAATTTAGACTTTCGCCGCTGCTGCGTCAACCCGATGCGGCAATACGAGCATATGGCAGCGCGCATTCAGGCACCATGATCTAAATCATGAAACGCGCTGCCGCAAATACGGCAAGCATGGAAAAAGCCAGCGCCAGCTTGGCGGCGACACCCAGCACCAGCCCGAGCGTGGCACCCACGCCTGCCCGGCCTGCCGCCCCGATATGATGCCGCTCGGAAAATTCCCCGATAGCCGCGCCGGCGAAGGGGCCGAACAGCAGGCCGGGCAGGCCGAAAAAGATTCCCAGGATTGCGCCTAGCATCGCGCCCGCCATGGCGCGCCGCGATGCGCCGAAGTGCTTGGCTCCCAGCATGCCCGCAGCGAAATCTACAACATAAGTCAGAACGGCCAGGGCGGCGATGATCGACAAGACGCCAACTCCCGCATATGCGAAATCTTCGATCCAGGCCGCCAGAACGAGACCGGCGAAGAGTACTGCGGCGCCCGGAATGGCGGGCAGTGCCAAGCCCGCGATGCCCGCCATCACCAGCAGCGCTGCAACCATCCAGAGCAGGACGGTAACCGCTTCCATCACGGCCTATTCATTTGGCGGCCACCGCAAACTGGATGCTGTGCAACTGCGCATACACGCCGTCTTTCGTCAGTAGTTCGCGGTGCGTGCCGATCTCGACGATCTCGCCTTTTTGCAGCACGACGATGCGATCCGCCTTTTCGATGGTGGACAGGCGATGCGCGATGACCAGCGTGGTGCGCCCCCGCATCAGGGTTTCCAGAGCGGCCTGCACATGGCGTTCGGATTCGGAATCCAGCGCGGAAGTCGCCTCGTCGAGAATCAGAATCGGCGCATCCTTGAGGATGGCGCGAGCGATGGCGATGCGCTGGCGCTGCCCGCCGGACAGCTTCACGCCGCGCTCCCCGACCAGGGTATTCAGCCCTGCCGGCCATTCGCGGATGAATTCCATCGCGTGCGCGGCAGTTGCGGCGGCGATGATCTCCGCCTCCGGCACTTCGCGCATCTGGCCGTAGGCGATGTTGGCAGCAACCGTATCGTTGAACAGCACCACTTCCTGGCTCACCAGCGCGATATTGGCGCGCAGGCTGGCTAGCGTCAGGCCGTTGATGTCGTGTCCGTCCAACGTAATGCGCCCGCCGCTCGGGCTGTAGAAGCGCGGCACCAGGTTGGCCAGCGTGGTCTTGCCGCTGCCCGAGGCGCCGACCAGTGCAATATTCTCCCCGGCAGCAATGCGCAGCGTGATGTTCTGCAAGGCAGGGCGCAGATTCGCCGCGTAGGAGAACTGCACGCTGTCGAACTGCAACTCGCCGCGCACCCGTCCTATCGGCACCGTGCCATCGTCGGTTTCGCCCTCGGTATCCAGCAGCGCAAACACGCTCTCCGCCGCCGCCAGGCCGCGTTGCAGAAACTCGCTCACGCCGGTCAGGCGCTTGATCGGCGCGGTCAGCATCAGCATCGCCATGATGAACGAAACGAAGCCGCCCACCGTGGTCTCGTCGGCCTGCGATTGCAGCGTGACGAGATAAACGATGGCTGCAAGGGCGATGGCGGCAACCATCTGCACGATCGGCACATTCGCGGCGCTCGCCGCCGCCTGCTTCATCGCATAGCGGCGCACCCAGTTGGCCTGCTCGTTGAAACGTGCACTTTCGTACTGCTGCCCGCCGAACAGCTTGACCACTTTGTGCGCGGAGACGCTTTCTTCGATCACCTGAGTGATGTCGCCCATCGCACGTTGCGCATCGCGGCTGCTGGTGCGCATCCGTTTGCTGAGGGTGCGGATGATGAAGGCAATGACCGGCGCCATCAGCAGCGTGAGCAACGTCAGCTTCCAGTTGAGGTAGAACAGCCAGCCGAGCAGCCCGGCGACAACGATGCTGTCGCGCACCAGAACCGTCACCACCGAGGTGGCGGCATTGGTTACCTGCGTGACATCGAAAGTCAGCTTGGAAATCAGCGAGCCGGTGGCATGATCGTCGTAATAGGGTGTCGGCAAGGCGAGCAGTTTGCGGAACATCGTGGCGCGCAAATCCATCACCAGCTTGTTGCCCACCCAGTTGATCGCATACGTGCTGATGAATGTTGCCAGCCCGCGCACCAGAAAAATTGCGATGATGACCACCGGCACGATGCGCATCATTGCCTGATCCTTATGCACAAACGTCCCGTCCAGCATCGGCTTCATCAGCGCGGGAACCAGCGGTTCGGTGGCGGCGACGACGATCATGCCGAGCAGCGAGGCGGCAAAGGCCCGCCAGTATGGTTTGACGTAGCCGAGGAGGCGCAAATAGAGCTGGCTGCTGGTCATATTCATGGCGCGCACTTTAGCAGAAAAAGGCTGCCACCCGGCTGCCGCGCGCAGTTCCGGTTCAGAACTCGACGCCTTCCTGCGCCTGGATGCCGGCATCGAATGCATGTTTGAGCGGACGCATTTCGGTGACGGTGTCGGCGATTTCAATAAGCACATCCGGCGCGCCGCGCCCGGTCAGGATTACATGCTGCATCGCGGGGCGGTTGTTCAATGCCTCCAGCAGCGGGCCGGGATCGAGGTATCCCAGCTTCAGCGCGATGTTGATTTCGTCCAGCACCACCAGTTGCAGCGCGGGGTTGCGCAGCATGTCGTGCGCCACTTGCCAGGCGGCCTGCGCCTTGGCGATGTCGCGCTCGCGATCCTGCGTCTCCCAGGTGTAGCCTTCGCCCATCACGTGATATTCGACTTCGGGAAAGCGCCGGAAAAAGGTCTCCTCGCCAGTGGCCAAACCGCCCTTGATGAATTGCACCACGCCGACACGCATGCCGTGCCCGAGCGAGCGTGCGACCATGCCGAACGCCGCGCTGCTCTTGCCTTTGCCGTTGCCGGTATGCACCAGGATCACGCCGCGCTGCTGCGTGGCGGCGGAAATCCTGGCATCCACGATTTCCTTGTGGTGCTGCTTGCGCGCGCGATGGCGCTCGGCTGCCGCTTCAGTTTTTTCCGTCATGGTTGACTCGCGTGCGAACAGGCTGCTCGCGGCAAGCGGCAACGGTCAGGCGCGGGCGGAGCGCCCGGATAAATTTGTGATGGCGATTTGCACGCAGGCGGCAATCGACAAATACAGGAATGCGCCGGTCAGGTATTGGCCGTAATACCCCGTCATGCTCTCCGCATATTGCAGCGCGCCCATCCCGGAAAAACGCCCGGAAAACAGGTAGAAGCTGCCGCTGGAAATCACGAACGAGGCGCTGGTTGCCAGCCATGCAGACGCGGTAAACAGCGCCAGACCGCGCCAAGATTGGCTATGGCGCGCCGCATAGAAATGCCCCGCATACCACATGACGGCGTATGCCGGGATCAGGAACCAGTAGGCGGGCGAGAAGCACCAATCGCTCACGCCGCCGAAGTTGATCGCGAGATAATCCACCAGCCCGGCTTCGGCCAGCAGCACCGGCAAGGCAATGCGCGGCAGGAAGAGTCCGGCCAGCAGGAAGATCGCCAGCGAAGCATCCGGCAGATGCAGCATGGAGCCAAAGTGATGGTCGCGCGTCGCCGCCATCAGCACGGTCAGGATGGCGAAAATTGCCATGGTTCTGGTTTGGTTGTTGTTCATCATCTCTCCTGAATTTAACGCTTGCTCAATAGTTGCAACAGTACACGAAGCCGGAAAAAAAGCAAAGGCGGCATGTCCGCCCTTGCCGATATTCATCACGGGCGGTAACTCAAGCCGGCAAACAGCGTACGCCCGGCGGTGTCGTATCCATGCGCCAGCATGTAGTCCCTGTCGAACAGGTTGTCCACGCGCAGCGACAACTGGAGTTGCTTGTTCAGCGCATAGGCGGCGCTCAGGTTCACTAGGTTGTAGCTTGCCAGCGTGGTACGCGCGAAGGTGTTGATATCGATGTCGGCGCGCTTGCCGCTGTGCTGCCACTCACCGCCTGCCTGCCATGCGCCATACTGCCGCGTTATGCCGAGATGGGCGAACGATCTGGCGCGGCGCAGCAGCGTCTGGCCGGATTGGCTATCGCGCGGATCTTGCAGCGTCAACGCCGCTTTCACGCTCGTGTCGCCGTACCGCCCGGTATAGGCCATTTCAAAACCGTCGATACGCGCCTCGCTGAGGTTGATCATGGTGCTGGAGGGCAGGTTGTTGTTGACGATCAGGTCGCGGATGCGATTGTCGAAATACACAATATCCGCGCGCTGGCTGCCCGCAGCATAGTGCAGGCCCAGTTCGTTGTTGCGCGAACGCTCCGGCTTCAGGTTCGGGTTGCCCGCATAGGAAAAGCCCCAGCCGTAATCGGTGAACGGGTAAAACAAATCGTTCAGCGTCGGCGCCTTGAAAGCCGTGCCCGTACTCGCCGTTATGCGCCAGGCATTGTTGAGATTGAAGCCGTACCCGAGCAATGCGGTATCCGCATTGCCGAAATCGGAGTAGCGGTCGTGGCGCAGATTGAGCTGCACCTGCTGCGCGCCATATACGCCGGTATAACCCGCAAACAGGCTATCGTCGCTGCGGCGCGCGTGCGTGAAAGCCGTACTGCTCGACACGCGCTGTTCCAGATGTTCGATACCGGCATTCAACATGTTGTGCTCGCCCAGTTGCAGCGTGTTCTGCCAGACCACCTGGTCGCCGGTGGTTTTGAACTGTGCGCCCGACCAGATATCCGGGACGCCGTTCAGGAAGTTCTGCGTTTCGTCCACGCCCTGCGCCAGTTGCAGCCTGCTCTGCCATATCTCGCCGAAGCGGTTGTCGGAAGTTAACGCCACCTTGCGGATATTGGCCCTGCTTTCGTTTGCATCGGTCTGCAAACCGAAGGGGTTGTCGGTCTGGCTGTCGGCACGGCTTTCGAACAGCGAGAGCGACATGCTGTGAGCGCCGCTGAATTTATGGCGCACACTGGCGGAAAAGCTGGTGTTGTCATAGCCGTCCTCGTCAGGGTTGACCGCCGGCACCAGGCTGGTTTTGATGGACGAAACGCCATCGCTTTTGAACCTGGACAGTTGCACATCGAAGGAGGTGCTCCCGGCCTCGCCGCCGAACCCCGCCGCCGCACGTTGCGTGTTGTGTGTCCCCATTCCCGCGCTAACATTGAAGGCGGGCGCTCCTTTGCCGCGCCGGGTGAATATTTGGATCACTCCGCCGATGCCTTCAGAGCCATACAGGCTGCTGACATTGCCGCGCACCACCTCGATGCGCTCGACCTGATCCAGCATCAACTGGTCGATGGCCGTCATCCCCGAGGTGGCCGATCCGATGCGCACGCCGTCCAGCAGCACCAGCGCATGGCTGGAGTTGGTGCCGCGCACAAACAGGCTGCTCTGCTTGCCGACGCCGCCGCTCTGGTAGATTTCCACCCCGGCCAGTTGCCGCAGCAGCGTGGGGAGGTCGGCGGCCTGGGAGGCTTGTATCTCCTGCCGGTCGATGACCGTGGTGTGCGCCAGCGATTGGCCGAGCGGCTGCGGCATACGCGACGCCGTCACAACGATCTCACCCAGGCTGGGTGTTTCGGCATAGGCGGCAAGAGGGAAGACCATCGCGCCGGATAGCGCGATAGCGATAAGTTTCTGTTTCATGATGATTTCCCGAGTAAGTTCCGAGCGTCCCCGCTGGAACGTTAACAATTCAGGAAATACCACGGGCAGAAAAAGCAGAAGAGGGACGGCGATGCCGTTCGATTTGTGCCGATGCGCCACCCGCAGCATCTCCTGTTCCTTTGCTCCGTGGCCGGTCTCCGGGCTCGCAAGTCTTGATTTACCGCCTTCCCATAAGATCCCTTGGGGGGATTACTCACAGTGGCATACTGGCAAATCCGCACTCGCTTACCGTTGCGGGGGCAGCACAGGCATCGGGTTGATTTCCCTCACCTGTTTCCCGTTTAACTCGTCTGCAAGCAGACGAGAACCTCAAAGCAGTGCGCACTTTAGCACAAGTCCGGCGAACGCAAGCAAAAGGCCCGGGCAAAAATTACAAATCGCTTTCAAAACTCCGGCTTAGCGTTTGACTTATCAGCACTTTTCAAATTATAGTCAGCACATGGAAAACGAATTGGCCGCATTGGAAGTCAAACTTGCACTGCTGATACAGGCGAGCGGCAAGTTGCGTGCGGAAAATCATCAATTGCGCCAGGAGCTGGCGCACGCGCTCAGCAATCACCGCCAATGCAGCGACAAGGTAGATAGCGCAAAGGCGCGCCTGGAAAAACTGCTGACCACCCTCCCTGAAGAGCAAACATGAGCGGCGCCACCAAAACGCTGGATATCAAGCTGCTCGACCGCGAATTGCGCGTCGCCTGCCCCGAAGAGGAACGCGGCGAACTGCTCGATGCGGTCGCCTATCTGGACAAAAAAATGCGCGAAATCCGCGACGCCGGCAAGATCGCCAGCGTCGAGCGCATCGCCCTGATGGCAGCGCTCAACATCACCCACGAACTGCTCTCCACAAAAATCGGGCGCGGCATTGACGTTGCGGACTTTAAGCGTAGAATGGATTCCATGCAGGCTGCGATCGATGAGGCGTTAGCCGAACAGGATTCGCTGTTCTAAGTTGTCCCCTGCGGTGTTCGTCAGGCCCGTAATTCTTTGAGCCAATATGTTAGTTTAGGTCGCGACCCATCAAGCTGCTGTTGTGAACGTCCAATCCGGATGAGCCTGATGCGGCAGGGAAACGACCATCTTGGACCGCAGGTTCAAGATGCCGGGTCAACGGCACAGGCGGGGGGCTTTATTTCAGTGCGGCCTTAATCGGGCCGCACTTTTTATTTGCGGGCAGCACCATGCGCTACTGGCTGATGAAATCCGAGCCATCCGATTGCAGCATCGACGATCTCGCTGCGATGCCAAACCAGACCGTCGCATGGTATGGCGTGCGCAACTACCAGGCGCGCAACTTCATGCGCGACCAAATGCGGGTCGGCGACGGCGCGCTGTTCTATCACTCCAACTGCAAGGAACCGGGCATCGCCGGCATTGCCAGAGTCGCCAGCAGCATTTATCCGGATGCCACGCAGTTCGACCGCAACAGCAAATACTTCGACCCCAAGGCAACGCCGGAACAGCCGCGCTGGTTCAACGTGGATGTGCAACTGCTGCGCAAAATCCCTCTCATTACCATCGGCGAATTACGGCAACATCCGCAGCTGGCGCGGATGCGCACCTTGCAGCGCGGCAACCGCCTGTCGATCACCCCGCTCGACCCGGCGGAGTGGAACTTCATCCTGAAAAAACTGGTGCGCGATTGAAGGCATGAAGGGCGCGATAAATCACGCCCCTACGATATTTCGCTATCGATTGGAAAATGGAATTTATGGAATGGTATTTAGCCTATCTCCTGCTCGGCGCTTTCGTCGGCTTCTTCGCCGGATTGCTCGGCATCGGCGGCGGGCTGATTCTGGTGCCGGTATTAAGCTGGATGTTCGACGCACAGCATCTGGGCGGGGAGCAAAACCTGCATCTCGCGCTGGGCACCTCGATGGCCGCGATACTCTACACCGCTGCTTCCAGCGCACGTACGCACTACGCGCATGGCGCGGTCAACATGGGCATCGTGCGCGGTATGACGCCGGGCCTGCTGCTGGGCACGCTGCTCGGAACGTTGTTTGCCAGCGGCTCCCCGCAACTTTACCTGTCGGTATTTTTCGCGCTGTTCGTGTACTTTGCCGCCGCGCAGATGCTGCTCGGTTTCAGGCCGAAGGCCACCCGGCAACTGCCCGGACGCACCGGCATGACGCTGGTCGGCAGCGGCATCGGCGCGATCAGCAGCCTGGTTTCCATCGGCGGCGGGACGCTGAGCGTACCCTACATGCTGTGGCACAACATCCCGTTCAAACATGCCATCGGCACCTCGGCCGCGCTCGGCTTCCCCATCGCGCTCGGCGGCACGATAGGCTATGCCGCCACCGGTCTGATGCTGCACTCGCTGCCCGCCGGAACGCTGGGTTTCGTCTATCTCCCCGCGCTGTTCATGCTCATGTTCGGCAGCGCTTTCACCACCCCGCTCGGCGCGAAGGCGACCCACCGGCTGCCACTGCAACCGCTGCGGCGCGGCTTTGCCATCCTGCTGTTTGTATTGGCGACACGAATGCTGCTGAAGGCTATTGCCTGAGAGTCAATGTGGCAAGCCGATAGGTAGCCCTGATGCAGGCCGAAGGCCCGAATCCGGGGAATGCTTGCGGGAGACTTCACCCGGATTCCGCTGCGCTTCATCCAGGCTACGGATTTACTCACGCATTGCGCAGCCTGAAACTCAACGCGACCAGCGCGACCAGCAGCAGCATCGCCGTCGCGTTGTGCAACACTGCGACCAGCAGCGGCAAACCGAAAAGCACATTGGATATACCCAGCGCTGCCTGAAACACAACCAACCCCAGAATGGCCTTGCCGATATTGCGCAAGCCTTTCGCCGCCATAACCCCGAAGGACAGCCAGCCGAGGTAAACGACGACAAGCAGCGCGCCCACCCGATGCATCCAGTGAATCGCCGTCAGCCTTTCCGCGGAAAGCGCGAGGCCGGAGCGATCGATGCTGTATGAAAAATCCATCGGCGGCAACAGCGCGCCATTGCACAGCGGAAACCCGGTGCAGGCCAGCGCGGCAAAGTTGGAGCTCACCCAGCCGCCCAGCATGATCTGGATCAGCAGCAGCACAACGCCCAGCCACGACAGGCCGCGCCATTTTTGCGCCACATCCGCGTCGATGGCGGCAGGCTGGGCGATCTGGCGCAGCGCGATCCATGCCAGCAGCATCAGCATCGCCACCCCGCCCGCCAGATGCACCAGCACGATGACCGGACGCGGCAGGTGCGCGAAAGCCCAGATGCCAAACGCCGCCATGAAGACAATCAGCACCAGCAGCAAGGTCGGCAGCAACGGCGATTGGCGCAATGCATTGCGGTTTTTCCACGCCAGCCCGCATACCGCGATTGCCAGCAATCCCAGCAGTTGCACTACCTGGCTATGCAGCTTCCACTGCCACGAAGTATGGCCGCGCCCCGCTCCATGCCCCGTACCATCAGCCTGCGGAGGCTGCCGTTCCTTCAGCGTGTTTTCCTCGTAGCAGGCGGGCCAGTTGGCGCAGCCCAAGCCGGCATCGGCAAGGCGCGCATAAGCGCTCAACACCACCGCGCAAAAAGCGAGCACACAGGTAGCCAGGACAAGTTTCTGATACATCGTTTAACACCGGAAAAATGACGGCGCGATTGTATGTCATCGCGCCACGCAAGGCGAGCTGCCTCCCGGATCAGGGAGGCGCTTTTAGGTTGGGTTGAACGGAGTGATACCCAACATTCAACGATGGGTATCGCGTTGCTCAACCCATCTACGCTGGCTCGACGCGCAACGCGGGCAGGGTGACGGTTTTTATGGGGTACCTCGCGCATTACAAATGTGATGCGCATCACCATCAAAATCGTGGAGAGATGCAAGGGCAGGGTTGGCAGCAAGTGCGGAAAGCGGAGCGTATTCCGCCTGATGTTTTCAAGCGGCGCAATGCCCGTTGGTTATTGCGCCCTACTTGGGCTCGGAGCAGACATAGTTGATGCCGTCTTCGTAGGTGAATTCCGAATTGCATTTCGGGCATTTGGGTAAACCGCTCATGGTAGTTCCTGTGATTGATTGGGTAATGTTGGAATGTGTAGCCCGGATGCAGCGTAGCGAAATCCGGGGGAATTATCCCGGATTCCATTGCATTTCATCCGGGCTAGGCTGGCTGCTACGGCTCGCGAGTGTATTTTTTCTCTAATTTTTCGCAATGTTCATAATCTTTATCCGAATAGGATTTTATACTCCCTGCTTCAAACTTATCTTTCTCCGCTTTGATCTGGATAATCTCTTCAACTGGGTAAATTCCGGCGCCGTTTTCAATATATCTGCAAACTTCATTGAAAGTAACTGTCAGGTTCTCGCCTTTGTGTAACGCAAGAAAGCAGGAAATATCACTGGTTTCAATGAATAGACTCTGTGGTTTCTTCTCGTTGTCAACAAATTCACCGTGTAGAAAATCACCCCATACAAACCCAGTAAGCTTTCCAGCAAACGTCTTCGTTCTGATAATCTCACCGTCTGCATGATTTGCGCACGTGGGATCAACGTATGAGGCCACTTTTTCTGCAGCAGTGGCGGAGCTAATGCTCGTTAAGCCGACAGCTAAGATGGCGGAAGAGAAAATCGTGGTCGATTTGCACATATTCTACCCGTTCTTCCAAAATTACCCGCAAACAGAGAATGACAAATACATCTCAGTAAAACAACCCTGAGTGCATTTGCGAAGGAGGCCTTAAAGTTTGTACCCCCGGTGCACAGCGACTACGCCTCCCGTCAAATTAAAATATTCGACGCGTTCCAGCCCGGCCTCTTCCATCATCTGCTTCAGCTCTTCCTGCCCCGGATGCATGCGGATGGATTCGGCGAGGTAGCGGTAGCTGTCGGCGTCGTTGGCGACGAGTTCGCCGATCTTGGGCAGCAACTTGAACGAGTAGGCGTCATAGAGCGGCTCCAGCGGTTTGGCAATTTTGGAGAATTCCAGCACGATGACGCGCCCGCCGGGACGGATCACGCGGTGCATCTCGCGCAGCGCGGCATCCTTGTGCGTGACGTTGCGCAGGCCGAAGGCGATGTTGGCGCAGTCGAAGTAGTTGTCGGGGAACGGCAGGTGCTCGGCATCGCATTGCGCGACTGGCGTGGCGATGCCTTCGTCGAGCATGCGGTCGCGGCCGACGCGCAGCATCGCGTTGTTGATGTCGGTGAGCACCACTTGCCCGCTGCTGCCGACTTTCTTGAGGAACAGTCGCGTCAAATCCGCCGAGCCGCCCGCCACGTCGAGCACGCGCTGTCCTGCTCGCACGCCGCTGACGCCTATTGCGAAGCGCTTCCACAGGCGGTGCAGTCCGGCCGACATCAGGTCGTTCATCACGTCGTATTTGTCGGCGACCGAGTTGAACACGCCCGCGACGCGCCTGGCCTTTTCTTCCTCGGCGACGGTTTCAAATCCGAAATGGGTTTCGGCCATTTTTTGCTCCTCAGAATGCGTTGCGTAATTTTCCGCTACCGCTCATAGCGCGCGTATCTTGTTCAACAGCGCGGTGGTGGAGCGTTCGTGCAGGAACGGGATGCTGTGCACCTTGCCGCCCCAACCTTGCACTTCGCGCGCGCCGATAATGTTGTCGGCCTGCCAGTCGCCGCCCTTGACCAGCACGTCGGGGCGGCAGGCGAGAATCAGGTTCAGCGGCGTATCCTCGTCAAACCCTACCACCAAGCTGACCGATTCCAGCGCGGCCAGCACCGCCATCCTGTCGGGCAGCGGGTTGACCGGCCGGTCACCGCCCTTGCCCAGGCGCTTCACCGAGGCGTCGCTGTTCACGCCGATTATCAGCGATGCGCCCAATGCGCGCGCCTGCGCGAGATAGGTCACATGGCCGCGGTGCAGCACGTCGAAGCAGCCGTTGGTGAACACCAGCGGGCGCGGCAGCGCGGCGATCCGCGCGGCGAGTTCGCCGGCCCGGCACAGCTTGCGTTCAAAACCCGGCGCGGAATACACGATGCGTAGTTAATCGAGGTATTCGAACAGCCTGACCACGCGCTGCACGCCGCCGGTCGTGCTGGCGATTTCGGTGGCGGCATCGGCTTCGGCGCGCTTGACCATGCCCATCAGAAACACCGTGCCGTTCTCCGTGACCACCTTGATGTGATCGGCGTTGAAATGCTTGTCTTCCACAAAACGCAACTTTATGTTCGAGGTAACCAGGCTGTCGCTGCTGCGCGAAGTCAGCGAGCTGGTGCCGGAAATAATCAGTTCATTGTTCACATTGCGCACGTTTTCGATGCCGGCCACGATCTGCGCGATCCCGGTCTTGGTTTGTTCGTTCGGCACTTCGCCGCTGATCAGCACATTGCGGTTGTAGCTGGTGACGTTCACATGCACGTTGTCCTTGTATTGCTTGCGGATGCGCTCGAATGCCTTGGTCTCGATTGCCTGATCCTCGACATACGCCCCGCTGGTGCGGCGATCATGCGCCATCATGACGCCTGCTCCGACGCCGGCGGCGACCACCGGAAAGCAGCCCTGCAACGAACCGGCCGCAAGCGCGAGCATCAACAGGGGGGCTATTCGCATCGTCATTCTCCTAACAATAGATAATCGATCACATCGCACAGGCAATGCAGGGTAAGCAGGTGAACTTCCTGGATGCGCGCGGTGCTTTTCGCGTCCACGCAGATCAAGATGTCGTCGGCGTGCAGCGCGACGGCCATTTCGCCGCCGTCGCGCCCGGTCAACGCTACCACGCGCATGCTGCGCTCGTGCGCCGCATGGATCGCCGCGACCACGTTCGGCGAGTTGCCGCTGGTGGAAATCGCCAGCAGGCTGTCGCCGGGCAGGCCGAGCGCGCGCACCTGCTTGGAGAAAATCTGGTTGAAATCGTAATCGTTGGCGATGGAGGTAAGCACCGAGCTGTCGGTGGTCAGCGCGACTGCCGCCAGGCCGGGGCGCTCTTTCTCGAAGCGGTTCAGCAATTCCGCCGCGAAGTGCTGCGCATCGGCCGCCGAACCGCCGTTGCCGCAGCACAGGATCTTGCCATCGTTGGCGACGCAGTCGAAAAATACCTGCGCCCCCTCGGCGATAGGCTTGGCCAGCGCGTCCTTGACCTTCAGCTTGAGCTCTGCGCTGTCTTTGAAATGCTTGATGATGCGTTTGTCGATGTCCATGGTATTTGATGCCAGTCGTTAGACGTTGGTCGTTAGTCGTTAGTTGGCGTTGTCCGCTACGCAGGTTTTTAATCAGCGACTAACGGCTAGCAACTAGCAACTGCTCCGGGCGCGAATATTAACCGAATCAGGCCCCGAACGCATTTTTGAGCCATTGCATGCCGTCATTGTCGATCAGCACAGCATCGAAGCGGCACGGCGGAATGTGCGCGAGACCGGCAAGATATTGTTGCGCGGTGCGGATGATGCGCTGCTGTTTGCGCGCATCGATGCTGGCCGCCGCACCGCCAAATCCGGTATTGCGCCTCAGGCGCACTTCGACGAACACCAGCGTCGCGCCGTCCTGCATGATCAGGTCAATCTCGCCGAAACGGCTGCGGCAGTTTTGCGCAACCTGCTTCAATCCCTGCTGGCGCAAGTATTGCGCGGCGCGCTGTTCGGCTTGCGCGCCGTCATTCACGGCTTGCCGCTGGCGCCTGATCCGGAAATACCGGCACAGCGGGAACGGAGCGGCTATTGCCGAACTGCGCCTGCCCCTGGGTAAATATTGCCGGAATCGCCGTGCGCTGAAAAATTTGTCCGTTGAGCCACAGATCGCCGCTGACGCCGTCCAGCGACAGTTTGTCGCCAACCTTGCCGGCCAGCATCAATTGAACCAGGCGGAATGCGTCTATGCCCAGCGCATAGAACCGTTCGTGATCGGTGGAAAGCTGCCGGTCGGCACGCGGATAGACCATCACTGCCGGGTGGTCGGCTTGCAGCAGCCACGGCATGTCCACAAAGTGGATGCCGTCCAGGTCGAAATTGACAAGCGTGTCGTTATTTCCCAGAAAGATTCGCGAAGTGGCGTAGATCGGCAAGATGGCCGGCAGATAGGGGCGGATCAGCCGCGCTTTGTCGGCATCGGCGGCGAGAAATACCATCGCGCCGGGCGTCTCGGAAATGCCCGCCAGCACTGCCGTGTCCCCGTCGAATTCGATCCGCTGCTGAAGCGTCCCTCCCAGATTCAGCCATTCGTCCTCAAAAGCGAACTGCAAACGCGTGGACAGGTACGAGTTGGTCGTGACGACGACAGCCGCGCGCAAGTCCTGCTGCCTGGCCAGTTGCGCAACCCGGCGCGCCTCTTCCTCCACCATCATGCCGAAAAAATACAACTGCCCGGCAAATTGGCCGTCCGCGATATTCAGCGCCAGGGTCGGCACGGGAATATCCCGCTCGGCCGCCAGCACACCGACCCCGGTACGTGTCAGCGGTCCGGCCACCGCTCGCGCGCCATTGGCGATGGCCCGGCGATACAGCGTAACGATGTCCTTGCTCTCGTCGAAGCTGCCATAAACCCGCACCGGCAAACTGAAGGGGTGCGGGTTGGTTATTTCCAGATTGGCTGCCGCCAGAAAACCCAGTTGCACCGCATCGGCAGCAGCGCCGAAATCGGCCGATTTCAACGGCAGCAGCAACGCGATATGCGGTGCTGGCTTCTCGTCGCCGGGCGGCAGCGCGGGTTGTTTCCCGGCAGCAAGAGGCTCCAGCGTTTGAGTCTCTACCTTGATTGGCGCGATTGTCGCAGCGGCAGGCGCAGGCGGTTCCGGCGTTTCGGGGGCCACGGCAACGGGGGCGGGTTTTCCGGTTTTTTCAGCCGCAACAACGACGGGCTTTGCATCCTCGCGCGTATGCGGTACCGTGGAGGCACAGGCGGAAAGCGCGATTAAAACCGAAGTCCACAGAACTACAGAGAGGGGTAAGCGTTGCATAACGAACATCCGCAAAAGTTGGAACCCGCATTATATGTAGTTGCCACCCCGATTGGAAACCTGCGCGATATTACGTTGCGCGCGCTGGAAATACTGGGCGCGGCGGACGTAATCGCGGCGGAAGACACGCGCAACACCGCGCACCTGCTCACCCATCACGGTATCGGCGCGCACCGCTTGATGGCGGTGCATCAGCACAACGAGCGCGGCGCGGCGGAAAAAATTGTCGCGCTGCTGCGGGCCGGACAGAGCATTGCCTTCGTCAGCGATGCGGGCACGCCCGCCGTCAGCGACCCCGGTGCATTGCTGGTGCGCGCGGTGCTTGAGGCCGGCCTGCGCGTCATCCCCATTCCCGGCGCGAATGCGGCGCTAGCGGCCCTGTCGGCGGCGGGGCTGGCCGAGCCGCATTTCCTGTTCTACGGTTTCCTGCCCAACAAATCCGCCGCGCGGCTCAGCGCCTTGCAGCCTCTTGCCGGATACCCTTACACCCTGGTGTTCTACGAAGCACCGCACCGCATTCTCGAATGCACCGCCGATCTGCAAGCCGTGTTCGGCGCGGAGCGCGAGATCGTCTTCGCGCGCGAGATCACCAAGCTGTTCGAAAGCATCCACCGTTGCCCGCTGGGCGCGGCGCTGGACTGGCTGAACAGCAACCCGAACAACCAGCGCGGCGAATTCGTGCTGCTGGTCGCCGCCGCGCCGCCGCCACAGGCAGGCCTGGATGACAGCGCCAAACGCACCATTGCGCTGCTGCTCGGCGAACTCCCCCTGAAACAGGCCGTGCAACTCGCCGTGCCAATCACCGGCGCGAACCGCAATGACCTCTATCAATACGCGCTTTCCCTCAAGACGCCGGATTAGGCCGATCCGACCGGCGGTTGTATTTCAAACAGGTGTTTGATACGCTTGGTGCCGCGCGGCAATTCGACCGGCATGTGGCGGGAACGGCACTACAATTCGTTGTGTGTGCCAAGACTTAACTTACGGAAAATAAAATGGTTTATTTCATCAAGCTGCGCATCATCCCCTTTGCCCTGACCACCCTGCTGGCCGCATGCGGCGGCGGAAAAGACCAAGCCGCCGCCTCCGGCGCGCCCGGCGCGGCGATGCCGCCGCCCGAAGTGGAAGTGATTACGGTTGCTGTAGGCAGCGCGACGCTCACGCAGGATCTACCGGGACGCTTGCAGGCTTACCGCACGGCGCAGGTGCGCGCGCGCGTCGAGGGCGTGGTGGAACAGCGCCTGTTTCAGGAAGGCAGCGATGTAAAGGCGGGCGCCCCGCTGTTCCGCATCGACGCGCGCACCTATAAGGCTGCCGCCGAATCCGCAAGTGCCGACCTGACGATCGCGCGCCAGACGGTCGAGCGCTACAAGCCGCTGCTCGAAATCAAGGCGGTCAGCCAGCAGGAATACGACCTGGCCTTTGCCAGGGCCAAGCAGGCGGAGGCCGCGCTGATCCGCGCCGAGGAAGACCTGGACAATGCCAGCGTCCCCGCCGCGATCTCCGGGCGCATCGGCCGCGCGCTGGTGACCGAGGGGGCGCTGGTCGGCAGGGGCGAGGCCACGCTGCTGGCGACCATCGAGCAGCTCGACCCGATCTACGTCAACTTCACCCAGCCCGGCGCGGATGCCTTGCGCCTTAGGCAGGCCGTCAAGACGGGCAAGCTCAGGCGCGCCGAATCGGCCAGCGTGGAAATGCTGATGGATGACGGCAGCGTCTATCCGCAGGCCGGCAAAATATTCTTCACCGACATGGCGGTCGACCCGAACACTGGCGCGGTCAGCCTGCGCGCCGAATTCCCCAACCCGCAACGCGAACTGCTGCCCGGCATGTTCGTGCGCCTGCGTTTTCCGCAGGCGCTGGCGGACAACGCCATCCGTGTGCCGCAGCGCGCGGTGCAGGCCAACCCGCAGGGACAGTTCGTGATGGTCGTGACGCCGGAAGGCAAGGCCGCGCCGGTGCCGGTGAAAACCGGCGGCATGGCGGGCGGTGATTTCATCGTCACCGAGGGCCTGAAGGGCGGCGAACAGGTCATCGTCAACGGCTTGCAGAAGGCGCGGCCTGGGACACAGGTTTCGCCCGTGCCGGCAGCACCCGCAAGTGGTGCGCCGCCAGACAGAGGACAGAAGACCGGGGACAGAGCGATGCCGCCTGCGGCGAACGTAAAACCATAAGGATCATTCATGTTCGCCAATTTCTTTATCGACCGCCCGATCTTCGCCTGGGTCATCGCCATCCTCATCACGTTCGCGGGGATACTGGCGCTGCGCGCGCTGCCGGTGTCGCAATATCCGTCGGTGGCACCGCCCGCGCTGGATATTTCCGTCACCTATCCCGGCGCATCGGCGCAGGTGGTCGAACAGAGTGCGGTGCAACTCATCGAACAGGAGATGAACGGCATCGAAAACCTGCTCTACATGGATTCCAATTCTCAGGTGGGCTCCGGGCAGGTGTCGCTCACCTTCAAGCCCGGCACCGATATCCAGTTTGCCTCGGTCGAAGCGCAGAACCGCATCAAGCGCGTCGAGGCGCGCCTGCCGGACGACGTGCGGCGGCTCGGCGTGACGGTGACGCGCGCCGGACGCAACTTCATCATGGTGGTGGCGCTGACTTCGCCGGACGGTCGCCTGAACGTCGTCGATCTCGGCAGCTACGCCACCGCCAGCGTGCTGGAGCCGCTGCTGCGCGTGCCCGGCGTTGGCGAAGTGCTGCTGTTCGGCACCGAATATTCGATGCGCATCTGGCTCAAGCCGGACCGCATGGAGGCATTTTCGATTTCGCCCGCCGATGTCGGGCGCGCGGTGCGCGCGCAGAACACGCTGCTGCCGCTCGGCGAAGTGGGGCAGTTGCCGGCAGCCGCGGGGCAAGAGATCAACGCCGTGCTCGGCAGCCGCGGACGCCTTGCGACGCCGGAAGAATTCGGCGACATCGTGGTGCGCGCCAGCCCGGACGGTTCCTCCGTGCGGCTCAGGGATATCGCGCGCATCGAGCTCGGCGCGCAGGACTACAACCGCTCCGCGCGCCTCAACGGCCAGCCCATCGCCGGCATGGCAATCCGCATCACGCCGGGCTCGAACGCGCTGGCGACCGCGCAGGGCGTGCGCGCGAAGATGCAGGAACTGTCGCGCTACTTTCCGCAGGGCGTGGAATGGGTGGTGCCCTACGACACGACGCGCTTCATCGAGCTGTCCATCCGCGAAGTGATGAAAACCCTGCTGGAAGCGGCGGCGCTGGTGCTGCTGGTGATGTTCGTATTCCTCGGCAGCTGGCGCACCACGCTGATCCCGGCCATCGTCGTGCCGGTGTCGCTGCTGGGCGGGATGCTCGGGCTGTATGTGTTCGGCTTCTCGATCAACGTGCTGACGCTGTTCGCGATGGTGCTGGCGATCGGCATCGTGGTGGACGACGCCATCGTGGTGGTGGAAAACGTCGAGCGCAACATGCGCGCCAACCATCTCGACCCGCACGCGGCGACGCGGCAGGCGATGAAGGAAATCACCGGCGCGATCATCGCCATCACCCTGGTGCTGATGGCGGTGTTCGTGCCGATGGCCTTCTTCGGCGGCTCCACCGGCGCGATTTACCGCCAGTTCGCCGTCACGCTGGTGGTGACCGTGGCGTTCTCCGCTTTCCTCGCGCTGTCGCTAATCCCGGCGCTGTGCGCGAACCTGCTCAAGCACGATCCGGCCAGCATGGAGCGCGGCTTCCACGGCTGGTTTAACCGTTTCTTCGGGCGCGTGACGGAGCGCTACGTCGGCGGAGCCGGTTATGCCGCGCGTCGGCTGCTGCGCTCGCTGGCGATTTACGCCGCGATCGTCGGTGTCGCAGCATGGACCTATGGCAAGCTGCCCGGCAGCTTTTTGCCGGAAGAAGATCAGGGCTACCTCATCACCGCCATCCAGTTGCCGCCGGCAGCCACGCGCGAAAGGGCGCAGGCCGTGCTGGAATCGGTCGAGCAGTTCTACCTGAAACAGCCGCAGGTGGACAAGGTGATCGGCGTGCTGGGCTTTTCCTTCTTCGGGCGCGGCCAGAACATGGCGCTCGCTTTCGTCAGGCTCAAGGATTGGGACGACCGCCCGGGCAAGGAAAATTCGGTGCAGTCGCTGATCCGGCGCGCCAACATGGAATTTTTCCGCATGAAGCAGGCCATGCTGTTCGCCATCAATCCGCCGCCGATCCCCGAGCTCGCCTCCGCTGGTGGCTTCGATTTTCGTTTGCAGGATCGCGGCGGGGTCGGGCGCGACAAGCTGCTCGAGGCGCGCAACCAGGTGCTCGGCATGGCCATGGGCGACAAGCGTCTCGCCGCCGTGCGCCCCGAAGGGCAGGAGCCGGCGCCGCAGCTGTTCCTCGACATCGACCGCGACAAGGCGGAAACGCTGGGCATCGCTTCCGCCGACCTCAACGACACCCTGCAATCGCTGTTCGGCGTGTCCTATATCAACGACTTCGTGCGCCAGGGGCGCGTGCTGCGCGTGCAGATGCAGGCCGAGGAAGCGACGCGCAAGAGCGAGGCCGACCTGCTGCGCACGGCGGTGCGCAACAATGCCGGGCGCATGGTGCGCCTGTCGGAGTTCGTCAACACCCGGTGGGTGGCGGGGGCGACCAAGCTCGACCGCTACAACGGCCTGGCCGCGATGAAGATATCCGGAGCGCCCGCACCGGGCGTGTCCAGCGGCGGGGCGCTCGCCGCAATGGAAGGCATCGCGCAAAAACTCCCGCCGGGCATCGGCTTCGAGTGGTCGGGCATCTCCTCGGAGGAAAAGCTCTCCGGCCAGCAGGCGCCGCTGCTGTTCGGCGTGTCGCTGCTGGTGGTGTTCCTGGTGCTCGCCGCGCTGTATGAAAGCTGGTCCATCCCGTTGGCGGTGATGCTGGCCGTGCCGCTCGGCGTGTTCGGCGCGCTGTTCGCGGTGGAGCTGCGCGATTTGCCCAACGACGTGTATTTCAAAGTCGGGCTGATCGCCATCATCGGGCTGGCCGCCAAGAACGCCATCCTGATCGTCGAATTCGCGCGCCGCCTCGAGGACGAGGGGCGCGAGCGCCTGGAAGCCGTGCTGGAAGCCTGCCGCCTGCGCCTGCGCCCGATCCTGATGACTTCCATCACTTTCATCGCCAGCGTGTTCCCGCTGGCCATTTCCACCGGCGCGGGCGCCGAGAGCCGCCGCGCCATCGGCACCGGCGTCATTGGCGGCATGTTCGCCGCCACCGTGCTGGCGATATTTCTGGTGCCGGTGTTCTTCATGGCGGTGCGCCGCGTCTTCCCGGGGCATGCGCGCAAGCACAAGGAGGAACAGCATGACTAAAAAATCATGGATACGAATTGCGGTGCATTCCCCCCTTTGCAAAAGGGGGGTTAGGGGGGATTTGAGCGTCGCTCAAATGCAGAAATCCCCCTCGATCCCCCTTTTGCAAAGGGGGAAGCGGTTTGTGCTTTCCAGGAAGTTATTTGGATCGATTGCACTGGTGACGGCGCTGTCGGGTTGCTCGCTGACGCCAGACTACCAGCGCCCCGCCGCGCCGGTTCCCGCCGCGTGGCCGGACAGCGTGAAGCTGAAGATCGACAGGGAAATCGTGCTTGCAGATTGGCCGGACCATTTCACCGATCCGCGCCTGCAAGCCTTGATCGGCGCCGCGCTGGAAAACAACCGCGACCTGCGCATCGCCACCGCGCGCATCGCCGAGGCGCGCGCGCAATACGGCGTCCAGCAGGCCGAACGGCTGCCCAACGTCAACGCCACCGCCGGGCGTAGCGCCTCGCTGACCCCGGCGGGCGCATCGTCGTTCAGCGCGAATGCCGTGCATACGCAGCGCTACGACGTGGGCATCAGCCTGGTGTCGTTCGAGCTGGATTTCTGGGGCAGGGTTGCCAGCCTGAGCGAGGCGGCCAGGGCCGTTTACTTGGCCAGCGAAGCCGCGCAACGCGCCTTCCGCCTGTCGCTGATCGCCGATGTGGCGAATGCCTACCTGACGCTGCTGGAACTGGGCGAACGCGCGCAACTCGCCGCTGAGACCGTCGGGGCGCGCGACGAATACCGCGAGCTGACTTCGCGCCGCCGCGATATTGGCGTGTCCAGCGAGCTGGATTTCCTGCAGGCCGACGGCGCATACCAGGCAGCGCTTGCCGAGCGCGCCAGCCTGGAACGGCAGCAGGCCGGAGCAGCGAACCTGCTCGACTTGCTGGTCGGGCAACCGGTCGCGCAGATGAAAGGCCTGCCCGACGCGCGCAACCTCGCCGCGCAAGACATCGAACTCGGCACGAGCGCCGGACTGCCCGCCGAAGTGCTGCTGCAACGCCCCGACGTGCTGGCCGCAGAACAGCGGCTGATCGCCGCGAACGCGAACATCGGCGCGGTGCGCGCCGCTTTCCTGCCGCGCATCACGTTGACCGGCAGCGTCGGCACGGCCAGCCGCACGCTGTCGGGCCTGTTCGAGGCGGGCAGCGATGCCTGGAGTTTCCAGCCTGCCATCAGCATGCCGCTGTTCGATACGGGGCGCTTTTCCTCCAGTGTGGATGTCGCCGAAGCGCGCAAGATTATCGCGGTCGCCGAATACGAAAAAACCATCCAGCAGGCATTCCGCGAAGTCGCGGACTTGCTGAATGCGCGCGAAAAGCTCGCCGAGCAGCTCGCCGCGCAGCAGGCCAACGCCGATGCGCAGGGCAGGCGTCTGAAGCTGGTGGAAGCGCGCTACAAGGCGGGCATCGCCAGCCATCTGGAAGTGCTGGATGCGCAACGCGAATCGTTCGCCGCGCAGCAGGGCGCGTTGCAGGTGCGGCGCTCCCTGCTGTCCGCCGCCGCGCAACTTTACAAAGCGCTCGCCGGATACGGCAGCCAGGGCGTGCGCCACGTGGCAAGCCAATGATCGAAGCAAACTCCGCCAGCGAGCAAACCCGCACGCGGCTGCTGGAGGCGGCGCGCGAGGTATTTTCGCAGCACGGTTTTCAGAGTGCGACAGTGCGCGAAATCTGCCGCCGCGCCGATGCGAACGTCGCGGCGGTCAGCTACCACTTCGGCAGCAAGGACGGGCTGCTCGCCGAAGCCCTGAATTTCGCGCCGCTCAAAGCCATGCAGCTCGCCAACATCCAGACCGTCGCCAGCCCGGAGATGCGGCTGCACCTGTTTATCCGCGATTTCATGCTGATGCTGCTGGATGAAACGAACGGCTCGCCGCCCTGCCGCATCATGGCGCGCGAGCTGGCCGACCCCACCCCCGCGCTGGACAAGATCGTGCGCGAAGCCATCGCGCCGCTGCACGAATTTCTCGGCAAGCTGGTGCGCGAAATTGCCGGCGACGGAATCGCCGAAGCCGAACTGCGCCGCTGCATGTACAGCATCCTCGGCCAGTGCCTGTATTACCGCCACTCCCATCCGGTGCTGCAACGCCTGCACCCCAAGTTGCGTTACAGCCGCAAGAAAATCGAGGCTATTGCCGCGCACATCGCGGATTTTTCCGTTGCGGGGATCAGGCATATCTCTGGAAAGACCGGCGCTGGCTGACGAATGCGGCGGCAACGGTTAGCCTGCATTCACTCTGACATCAGGTCATCTTCAATTCGGGCTTTGCCGCAGGACTGCTCCCGGCTACCCCGGCAGGCGCCGCAGATGCGGCCTGCGCGACAACACCGGCGGCTTCGTCGGCGGCTTTTTTCCTGGCGGCTTCCATTTCGTCCTGGCCGTCAAAAGACAGCCCGGCTATCTGGCTGCCCGCATCGCCGCCCATCTCTTCCTGCCTGAACCGCGCGCATTCCAGCTTGAGGCGCAGCATCAGGTCGCCCTTCGCATCGGCGTTGACCTGTAGCTCATGGAGGGAAATATCGCCCTTTTCGTATAGCTCGTACAGACATTGGTCGAACGTTTTCATGCCCTGCTCGACGGACTTTTTCATGATTTCCTTCAATGCACCGACTTCGCCTTTGGCGATTGCGTCCCGCGACGATGCGGTGCTCAGCAGAATCTCGATCGCGGCGGCGCGACCGCCCGAGATTTTGCGCACCAGCCGTTGCGAGATGATGGCGCGCATGTTGAGCGACAGATCGTTGAGCACTTGTTCGCGCTTTTCGATGGGAAAGAAGTTGACGATGCGGTCGATGGCCTGGTTGGCGCTGTTTGCGTGCAGCGTCGCCATGCACAGGTGGCCGGTCTCGGCGAAGTTGAGCGCGTATTCCATGGTTTCGTGATCGCGGATTTCGCCGATCAGGATGACGTCCGGCGCCTGACGCAGGGTGTCCTTGAGCGCGTCGAACCAGCCCACCGTATCGATGCCCACCTCGCGGTGGGTGATGATGCAGTTCTGGTGGGTATGCACGTATTCGACCGGGTCTTCGATGCTGATGATGTGGCCGTGCGAATCGCGGTTGCGCACGCCCAGCATCGCCGCCAGGGTGGTCGATTTGCCCGACCCCGTGCCGCCGACCAGCAGGACCAGCCCGCGTTTTTCCATGACGACACTCTTCAGGATCGGCGGCAGGTTCATCTTGTCGAAATCCGGTATCTCGGTGGTGATCACGCGCGCCACGATGCCGGTGCGCTGCTGCTGCGTGAAGATGTTGATGCGGAAGCGACCGATGCCTTCCGGGGCGATGGCGAAGTTGGCGCCCTTGCTTTCGCTGTACTGGTGCCATTGTTTCTCCGTCGAAATGGAGTGCGCTATCTTGCGTGTCTGTTCGGCGGTGAGCGGCGTTTCGTTCAGCTTGGTCAGTTTGCCGTTCAGCTTGACCGCAGGGGGATAATCCGCCGTGAGGAACAGGTCGGACCCCTTCATTGCCATCATCGCCGCAAGCATCTTGTGCATGATGGTTTGGTATTGCAGTCTTTCCTGTTGTTCCATCTGTCAACTCCCGCATATCGATAATCGTTTGCGACCGCAATCGCCCGGTCCGGCAGGCGGGCCGCAGCAGCCGTTCCGCCGAGGGCGGCATTATATCAGCCGTGGCCGGGGCGCATGGCCCGGCGCAGGGGTTGCAGGAAGTGCGCCCTCCCACGAGGCGAGATGCCGCGCCGGTCGTTCGTAGTAAAATGCGCGCATCGTTTTTTCACCGCATATCTCCAATTTGTCCATGAACCCATTACTCGATTTCACCGGTCTGCCGCGCTTTGCGGAGATCAAACCCGAACATGTCGCACCCGCGATCGATCGGTTGCTCGCGGAGAACCGCGCGCTGATCGAACGGCTGCTAAGCGACAGCGCGCCGCCGACCTGGCAGGACTTCATCGTGCCGATGGAAGACGCCAACGAACGGCTGTCGCGCGCCTGGGGGCCGGTCGGGCATCTGAACGCGGTGATGAATTCGCCCGAGTTGCGCGAGGCGTACAACGCCACGCTGCCGAAGATCACCCAGTATTACGCCGAGCTCGGGCAGAATCTCGCGCTGTTCGGTAAATTCAAGGCGCTGCGCAACGGGCCTGAATTTGCCGGCTTGAGCGCCGCGCGCAAGAGGATCGTCGAGAACGAGCTGCGCGATTTCCGCCTCGGCGGCGCAGAGTTGCCTGAGGACAGGAAGGCGCGCTACCTGGAGATTCAGGAACGCCTGGCGGCGCTGTCGTCGCGCTTTTCCGACAATTTGCTCGATGCGACCAACGATTACACACTGGTCATCGAGAACCGCGATGAATTGAGCGGCCTGCCGGAAGACGTGTTGCAGGCTGCACAGGAAGCCGCACAAGAGAAGGAAAAAACCGGCTGGCTGTTCACGCTGAAGGCACCGTCGTACATGCCGGTCATGCAATTCGCCGACAACCGCACATTGCGCGAAGCGATGTATCGCGCCTATGGCACACGCGCCAGCGAGTTCGGCAAGCCCGAGCAGGACAACACGCCGCTGATGGACGAGATCGTGAGATTGCGCGGCGAGGAGGCGAGCCTGCTGGGCTTCGCCAACTACGGCGAAGTGTCGCTGGCCACCAAGATGGCTGAGTCGCCGCGACAGGTAGCCACATTTATGCGCGAGCTGGCACAGCGCGCGCGGCCCTTTGCCAAAAAGGATTTGTCCGAGTTGCGCGGGTTCGCGCGCGCCGAGCTGGGACTGGCGGAATTGCAGGCCTGGGACATCGCCTACGCCAGCGAAAAATTGCGCGAGCAGCGCTACGCCTTCTCAGAGCAGGAAGTGAAACAGTATTTTCCGGAAGACGCTGTGCTGCCCGGCATGTTCAGGCTGGTCGAGACGCTGTATGGCTTGCGCATCGTGGTGTCCGCCGCGCCGGTGTGGCACGAGGACGTGCGCTTCTTCGACATCTGCGACGCGCAGGGGCAACTGGTCGGGCAGTTCTATCTCGATATGTACGCGCGCAGCAGCAAGCGCGGCGGTGCGTGGATGGACGATGTGATCGGGCGTCGCCGCCTGGCTTCCGGCATACAGACGCCGGTCGCTTATTTGAACTGCAATTTCTCTCCGCCGGTCGGCGGCAAACCGGCAGTCTTTACGCACGACGAGGTAATCACGCTGTTCCACGAATTCGGCCACGGCCTGCACCATTTGCTCACCGAGGTGGAAGACCTTGCCGTGTCCGGCATCAACGGCGTGGAATGGGATGCGGTGGAATTGCCCAGCCAGTTCATGGAAAACTTCTGCTGGGAATGGGATGTGCTGCATGGCATGACGCGGCATTCCGAAGCAGACGAAAAGCTGCCGCGAGCCCTGTTCGACAAGATGCTCTCCGCAAAAAATTTCCAGAGCGGCTTGCAGACGTTGCGCCAGATCGAATTTTCGCTGTTCGACATGCTGATGCATAGCAGCTTCGAGGCGGGCGGCGGTAAGTCCATCCTTGAGCTGCTCGACGAGGTGCGCGCCGAAGTGGCGGTGCTGATTCCGCCCGCGTTCCACCGCTTTCCGCACAGCTTTTCGCATATCTTCTCCGGCGGCTATGCGGCGGGCTATTACAGCTACAAGTGGGCGGAAGTGCTGTCCGCCGACGCGTACAGCCTGTTCGAGGAAAACGGTGTGCTGAACCCCGACGTGGGTGCGCGCTTCCGTGCCGAGATCCTGGCGGTGGGCGGCAGCCGCGGCGCGATGGATTCGTTCAACGCGTTCCGCGGGCGCGAGCCGAACATCGACGCGTTGTTGCGGCATAATGGGCTACTGTAAAAATTTGTTTGCGGGAACGTAAATTGATGCGGGCCGGTCTATGTACGGCAACCCTTAACCGGCGGGCAAAGCCCGCCCTACAAATCAGCAAGGAGGCCAAATGAAACGCATCGTTTTGTTGTTGTGCTGCCTGGCGCTCATGCCGTCCGGCGCGCTGGCAGGAAAGCTGTACCGCTGGGTGGACGCGCAGGGCAAGGTGCATTACGGCGACGCGCCCCCGGCGGATGCGGCGCAGGTCGAGGCCAAGAAATTATCCGACAGCGTCACGCCGAACGAGGATTTGCCCTACGAAACGCGCCGCGCGCAGCAGAATTTCCCGGTCACCCTGTATGTCGCAAAGACTTGCAGTGCGCCGTGCGATCAGGCGCGCAGCCTGTTGAGCAAGCGCGGCATCCCGTTCAGCGAAAAATCGATAGGCACCCAGGAAGAGCTTGATTCATTCAAGGCGCTTTCCGGGAGCGACAGCGCGCCTACGCTGGCGGTGGGCAGGACTTTCCTGAAGGGCTTTCTGGCGGCGCAGTGGAATAGTGAACTCGATGCCGCCGGTTATCCGAAGACCGCACCCTATCGTGCGCCGCGCCCGCTTCCTGTACCTGCGCCCGCTGCGGCGAGCGAAGGTGCGCCTGCCAATCCTGAATCCCCGAGCTCCGAACCAGCCGGAGAAACCGCACCGCCGCCGCAGGAAGCCGCGCCAGACAACACCGCCGCGCAATAGCAAGGGTTGCTAAACTTGCCGAAAATGCCTTGCCGTATCAGGCGGTGTGCTTTTTCACCCACGCGGCATACCGATCCATCCAGTTTTGCAGGAATGGTTTGCTGCCTGCGCCGATGTTCCCGGCCTCATCAAACAACCCTTCCTTTACCTGGATGAATGCTTCGGGCTGTCCAAGCGTCGGGATGTCCAGGTAAGCGAAAATATTACGCAAATGTTGTTGCGCCATGGCCGTTCCGGCGGCACCGGGCGATGCGCCCAGCACGCCGGCGGGCTTGCCTGCCCAGGCACTCTGGCCGTAGGGGCGCGAGGCATGGTCAAGCGCGTTCTTGAGCACGCCGGGAATCGAGCGGTTGTATTCCGGGGTGACGAACAGCAGGCCTTGCGCGGCCAAGATTTCGCCTTTCAGCCGCTTGACGGGCTCGGCCTGGTTCGCGTCATCGTCCTGGTTGTAAAGCGGCAAGTCGCCGATTTGCACCTGCTTGAACGAGAATTCCGGCGGTGCCAATCCGGCAACGGCGCTTGCCAGTTTGCGGTTGAACGAATCCTGGCGAAGGCTGCCGACGACAACGGCGATTTGATATTTGCTCATGACGATCTCCGGTTAAGGTTACGGTTAGAAAGGCTGCTAGGCCTTCCTTACCCACAAAATGCACCACCCTGTGGAGCTTATCTGTCCATCGACCAGTTTGCAGGTGCTCGACTCGGCGATGAAATGCAGGCAATCGCCGCATTTTTGCTCACCCTTCGGCTGTTCCTGATACTGCACGCTGGCCTGCGACATTTTTCCGGCCGCTGCCGGGGTGGTAGAGACTGCGGCGGCGGCAGATGGTGTAGCTGATGGGGTGGCGGCTGGCGGTGTGGCCGGAGCCGATCCACCGGCGGAGCTTGCGCCTCGCTTTGAATCGCACCCCGAAAGCAAGCCCGGCAGCAACAGGCCGCAACCAAGTGCCAGCGCTCCGCGCAGTACAGCCCTGCGTGGAAGATTTTCTACCTTCATCATGCACTCTCCTTCGGGTGGTTCCACCCGTATCTTGTTTATCGATTCGGCGTGTTCGCCGGAGCCAGTCTCCCGCCACTTATACAACCCGCCCGGCGGCGAACCAAACCGGTTGAATTTAAACTCTGTTGCGGGCATGAGGCTAGCCGCATGCCCGGGTGAATTCTGTACGGTGCCGTACATAAATCTGCGCTCATCCGCTGGCGGCGGCGATGATCTTTGGCTGAATAACCCAATAGGCGCACGCTGCCTTCTGGCTATCGTATAGAATGAAAGAGCCGGGGCGATATCGTGTGCAGATGGTTGCGCAGCCGGGGGAAATAACCGGACATAAACCTTCCCAGCCTTTACTTTCAGAACATCATGAAACTTGCGACCTGGAACGTCAATTCATTGAAAGTGCGCCTGCCGCAGGTGCTGGACTGGCTTGCCGCCAATCCGGTCGACGTGTTGTGCTTGCAGGAAACCAAGCAGCAGGACGGCGATTTCCCGCAAGCCGAGTTGCAGGCGGCGGGCTATCATAGCGCATTCAGCGGACAGAAGACCTATAACGGCGTGGCGATCCTGAGCCGCGAACCCGCACGCGATGTGCAAACGGGCATCCCGGATTACCCCGACGAACAGAAGCGCGTCATCGCCGCCAAGGTCGGCGATATTCGCGTGGTGTGCGTATACGTGCCGAACGGGCAGAGCGTCGATTCCGACAAGTATCAATACAAACTCGCATGGCTCGCCGCGCTGCGCGGCTGGCTGGAGCGGGAACTGGAACGCCATCCGAAACTGGCGCTGCTGGGCGACTACAACATCGCGCCGGAAGACTGCGATGTCTACGACCCGGTGGCCTGGCAGGGCAACGTGCTGGTCAGCGAGCCGGAGCGTCAGGAGTTCCGCAAGCTGCTGGAGCTGGGCCTGCGCGACGGCTTCCGCCTGTTCGAACAGCCCGGTAAATCCTATTCCTGGTGGGACTACCGCATGATGGCATTCCGCCGCAACCTGGGGCTGCGCATCGACCACATTCTGGTCAGCGAGCCTCTGGCGGCTCAAAGCAAAAACTGCGTGATCGACAAAGCTCCGCGCAAACTGGAGCGTCCTTCCGACCATACGCCGGTGATCCTGGAGCTTGTCTCTTAGTTTCTTACCGGTCAAATGATGTCAAAACATGACAAGAATTTTGCAACGAAAGCGTAGGGTGGGCCGTGCGTGTGTTGTTGGGGCTTCAGCCCCTTACAACCACGGCCTACCCCTTGCGGATGCCGCCCACCATGTCCGGGCAGGCTTTGCTTAGCCATTATTCGACTAGCAGCCTGTCTGACTTGAAGAATCGAAGCGAAAATTCGGCTGGGCGAGGACAGATTTTGCCGGTTTTGCAGGTCAATAGTCGTTCTATTGACCAAAAAATCGGTGAAATATGGCCCGGCCAGGCGGATTTGCAGCCGATTTCCTTTAAGTCAGACAGGCTGCTAGGCCGCCAAAATACGGCAGCCAAGTCGCTGGTTAAGCCCGACCTACATTTTGGTTACGGCTCGTCCGGCTTAGGATTTCACACTCCCGTTTCAGCCGAATGTTCTCGGCTCACAGCCGGTACAACTCCATCTGCTCCGGTGTCACGACCTTGCCGCCAGCCTTGTTCAGCTTCCCGACACCCGCTGCCTTGACCCAGTTGCGCAGTATCTGCTCGATCGGCCCAGCTCCTTCTCATCCACGCTTATCGGATGACCAGACTTGACGCGCTTGACTGCCAGCCCCTTGAAAGCTTGGGCGTATTCCTGTTTCGCTATCTTCATCGTTTTGTTCGCCATCGTGCGAGAGGCGCATGGCGCCATGCCAAATGAGTTTTGTGTTAAGCCTGCGTTTACACCCAAAAAAAAACGGGCATCCGAAGATGCCCGTTTCAAACCTGCTGCTTATTAGCGCCTTCCCTGCATCCCCCTGCGGGGTAACCGGAACGACGCCAATCAGAGAGAGTGGTTTAGCTTTCCATCAAGTAATACGTACCTTAGAAATCGTGAACCATGCCGACTGAGAAGGCGCTCGACTCTTTACCCATGCCTGGAGTGCCGACGGCAGTGCTAAGGCCGTGGCCGGAACCGGTCACAGACTTGTTCTGGTGATCATCGTTGTCGGCCAGCGAGTAAAGGGCATAAACGGTAGTGCGCTTGGACAGGCTGTAGTCGTAACCGACGGTGATCATGTCGGCATCTGCATTGTCTGCATCATCAGCCCAAGTCGTGTATTGTGCCTTGAGGGTGCCGTTGCCCATCTTGTAGCTGCCGCCGAGGGTAAACACGTCATTGTCTTTGTTGTTGGTTTCTTCATAGCGCACGAATTGACCGAGCACTGCGGCGTCGCCGAAGGAGTAACGGGCTGCGATAGAGGTGGACTTCAATGCTTCCTGAGTGCCAGCCACATCTTCGTCAAGATAAGCAACGCCAACATACAGCGGGCCGGCGCTGTAGTTCAGCTTCAGGGCGAAGGAATCGTCATCGTTGCCGCCAGTCATCTGGTTGGCTTCGGTGTAAGTCACGCCGCCTTCAGTAAAATAGGTGAAAGAAGCATCGAAACCGCTCATGTTCGGAGTCGCATACTTGATCGAATTACCCTTACGGCCACCACGATCAATCCACACTGACGGGGCACCGATGCGATCGCTGAAGAGGTTAGCATCGTGAGCATACAGGTTATGGAAAGCCTGGACACCAACGGTCACGGCACCAAAACCGCCGGCCAAGCCAACGAATGCATCGCGAGCTGCCGTAGCAGTGGCATGCTGATCCATGGTAACGCCCGCTTCATACTGCCACACTGCCTTCAGGCCATCACCCAGATCTTCGGTGCCCTTGAAGCCGATGCGGGAAGAGTTGCTGGAAACGAAGCCGCCGGTTTCGGCGTCATTGTCGACGCGGTCATAAGACAGATGTGCCTTGCCATAAACGGTTACATTGCTGGTATCAGCCATTGCTGCTGCAGGCGCCAAAGCGGCAGCTACCACGATTGCTATAAGTTTCTTTTGCATTTAAAACTCCTTTTTTGTTGAATTAAACTCCAAGCGCGCTGATGGCATGTACCACCCCATGCCACCGCATTCAGAAAACCTCGCATTTACGGGGATTCTTGAAGCGATTATCATCGCAGAGAAAATAGTTCACAAGCGAAATTTAATTTGTGTTGTTTTTTCGCAACATGGACTTTTACATCCTTATAACTACTCAGGTCGAAAAAACTCCCCCGCCAAATACCAACGCCCAGCCACCCCTGCGCGCCAAGCGCTTCGCTTCCCCCTTTGCAAAAGGGGGTATCACCCCTCACAACCTTCCTCATGCAAGGTGGGAAGGAGAAAACTGCCACACCTGAGTAGTTACACAACCCTATGCCAGTGTCACTGACAAATCGGCTGGCTGAGCGGCGCCACCCAGAAATTTCTGGTGCCAAGTTTCGCATTTCACGTTCCCGCTGAAATGGATAATTTTAACCCAAATAATCCATTGGCAAATTCAACCCGCCTCCCCCTTTGTAAAAGGGGGATAGCTTGCGAGGGGGCCGAGGGGGATTTTTGTATCCGTGCGACATCCAAATCCCCCCTCACCCCCCTTTTTCAAAGGGGGGGATACCCCGCCACGACCCAATTCATGGCTAATGGACAATCTGGGTTGAAGGCAATCATTGTGCTGTGATAGCGGTCTGCTGCTGAGAAATTGGGCAAATCCTACGCTTTGGCTGTGGGCCATGGCAGACGCAAGCCAGCTTAAAATCAATGAGTTGGAGGCGCGCCCATGCGGAGATGACCACTTAACCGGTACTGCACCAAGCTCTCCTGCGGAAGATTACCCGCAATTTCCATGCCTTGACCGCCCGATCTTGTCATCGCGTTGCTTCGCTGTCATCGGCGCAGTCGCATGCTTCCACCTCGTTTCTGATGCCTAGCTTTTTTATTTTTTCCCACAGGTTTTTTCGGCTAATGCCTAATTCGGCAGCGGTTTTATTCATCTGCCACTGATGTTCATTGAGCATATTCAGAATATGCAGCCTCTCGCAGGCATGCAGATAATTTGCCAGTTTGGCTGTACTCTCTGTGGCTATGCTTGCTTCATTTTGAGGGGCACAATCGAACAGGTCGCCAGTCATGAGCGTAGTTCTTGCTGTCAGGATACATGCGCGTTCGATGTGATGCTTTAATTCGCGAATGTTGCCTGGCCAGCCATACGCAAGTAGCGCTGCTTCTGCCGATGGGTGTATGGATTTTTGCTCCTCATCGTGTTGTTCTGCAAATTGCTTGAGAAACATCCCGGCAAACCACAAAATATCTTCCTTGCGCTCGTTCAACGGCGGGATCTTGAGGTGTATCACGTTGATCCGATAAAACAAATCTTCGCGGAAGGCGCCCTGCTCCGCCATTTTTTTCAGATCGCGATGCGTCGCGCAAATCAGGCGCAAATTGACCGGAATGGAGGTTTCGCCACCAACACGTACGATGCAGCGCTCCTGAATCGCTCGCAGCAGCTTGACCTGCATCGATAATGGCATATCGCCGATTTCATCCAGAAACAATGAGCCGCCGTTTGCCTGCTCAAAAAAGCCTTTCTTGGTGCGCGTGGCGCCGGTAAAAGCTCCCTTTTCATAGCCGAACAATTCAGCTTCCAGCAAACTTTCGGTAATCGCGCCGCAATTGACGGCGACGAAAGGTCTGCCGTCATGCCCCGGGGAACTGCAATGCAGCTCCTTTGCGACGACCTCCTTGCCGACGCCGGATTCTCCGGTAATTAATATGGTGTTCGCATGGCTGGAAAGGCGCGGCAGCGCATCCGCGATGCGCCGCATCTCCGCAGAAATGCCCAACACGCTCGAACGCTGGGAAATTTGATTTGCCTGCGCCGATTTCGATAGCGAACGGATTTTTTCCAGCAGCAGATCGAGATCGAACGGCTTGGTGATATAGTCTTCGGCGCCCTGTTTGAGCAGCTCGACAGCGGTATCGATCGAGCCGTATCCGGTGATGAAAATAAAGGGCGGCAGCGGCAAACCCGTCAGTTTCAGTTGTGCAAACAGCTCCATGCCGGAAGCATCGCCCAGGCGAATATCGCTGATGGCGACGGCATATTTTTTCTTCCCTATGCTGGCCAGGGCGCTGGCGGCCGTTTGGTGCCAGTCGCAGGCAAAACCCTCCAACTCAAAGCGGTCGCACAGCGACTCGCCCATGATCGGGTCGTCTTCAACCAGACACAGGCGTAGGGCGGTTGTCGCACTCATGCGTGCATCTCCACAGGCAAGGTTACGGAAAACTGGGTTTCCCCCGGCTGGCTTTGCATGGTTATCATCCCGTTCAATTGCGATACGATTTGATAGGTCATCCATAGCCCCAAGCCATAGCCCTCTTCACGTCCTGTGGCAAAAGGCTCGAACAGGTAATCCATCTGTTCCTGCCCGATGTGCTTGCCGTCATTTTTAACGCCGATGATCAGGCTGCCGCAATCGTAGCAAATATGACAATGCACATAATTCTCGCTTGCCTGAATGGCATTCAGCAGCAGGTTTATAAGCACTTGGCGCACCATGGTCGAGGGCAGCGGCAAAGTTTCCACGATGTCGTTTTCCCAAACGAGTTCTGCCGATTTATCGTACGCATTCGCCAGCACCAGGGTGCGTGTGTCTTCAATATCCTGCACGGTGAGGGGATGACTCTGAAGTTTGGCTTCCACCAGCAATGCGCCGATAATGTTCTTGATTTGCAGCAGGCCCCGCTCCAGCAGAGATATGGTTTTCTGCATTTGCGGATCCATGCTGCCATGCCTTTTAGCGGTGTTGATGGCATTGAGCATTCCGCCCAGCGGATTGTTGATTTCATGCGCTATGCCTGCGGTCAACCGCCCTACTGCGGCCAGGCGTTCGGAAATGAGAACCTGTTTTTCCAGGCTCTCCTTGTGTTTCAAGTCGCACAACATGCGCTTGAACGCGCCGCTCATGCGGCCGATTTCGTCGCTGGATTCATATAAGCGAAACTCCTCCGGCTCGGGCAATGATGAGCCCGCACCCACTTTCGCCATGCTGCTGGAAAGCTGGGTAAGCGGCAACGCCATGCGCCATGCCCAGAACCAGGACAGCGGCAGCAATATTGCCGCCACGATCAGCGTGGTATAAACGGAGCGCCAGGCGATGTCGTAAAAGTGCGGCAGGAACGTCGAACTGGAATAGCCCATCACGAGCGTGCCCAAAAACACTTCATCGGAAACGATCGGGGTCACCATATAGGATTTGCCGGATTGCACGATTTCCACCGCTCTGGGGGCGCCCTCGCGGTGTTTGGATATGACCGAATTCAATTGGGACAAGCGGGGATAGATGCGCGCAAATGCCGCAAGGGCGGGATGCTGTTTCGGATGCGAGGAAACATAAACCTGCTGTTGCGCATCCAGGATCAGGATTTCATCGATGACGTAACCGCTCTTTTCGCCGGACGATTGCAGGGGCGAGGCGATGGCTTCATACGCGCGCCACACATCGTCCCGCAGCAACAGCGGCTTGAGCGAATGGGTCAGAATCCGGCTCACTCGCTCGGCGTTCTGCTGCGCATCATATTTCAGATCGTGATAAATTCCGTACATCAGCGAGCCGGAAACCGCAATGGCGGTAATGGCGATCAGCAGGCTGGTGCGGAGGGGGATTTTATAGCGTAAACTGAGGTTGCGAAACATGCTAGTCGCCCAGCTTGCGGACCATATAGGCGACGCTGTCGAACATTTTGTCGTTGCCGGGGACGAAGCCATCCAGATTCAGCAGCGCCAGCAGTTTCCTGCCTTCTTCTTCGTTCTGCATGGCCAGCAGGGCGCTGCGCAAGGCATCCGCATCCGCCTTGGCCAAGCCTTTGCGCACCACGAATGGCGGAAAACCAAAATCCTGGGACTTCCAGACGATGCGCGTCTGCGCTGTCAGCTCAGGCCGCAATAGCACCAGGGAATCCCAGATGTAGCCGTCTACCGCACCGCCATGCGCCAATTCGGAAGCCACCGCCTCAACGACTTTGCTGTGGGACCAGGTAAAGAAAGCCTTGCCGAAAAAGGAGTTGGGCTGCTGTTTCAGAAGGCTGAGTTGATACAAAGGAACCAGATAGCCGGAGTTGGAATCGGGGTCGGAAAAGGCGAACAGCTTGCCTTTCAAATCGGCAATCGAACTGGTTTTCCGGTCTGCTGCCGGAACGATCAGATAAGACTGGTAAACGGGTTCACCTTTATAGACGGGCACCGCCAGAAGCCGCAGATCCTTGGTGTTGGTGATGTAAGGGTAGCTGCACAACCATGCCGAATCGAGCTTGCCGTTTTGCAGCAAGGTCACGATTTCCCGGTAGTTGGCACGTTGTACGAACGATACGGGACGCTTCAGTCGGTTTTGCAGATAGTGCTGCCATGCATGAACAAATGCCGTCTGATCCTCCAGTAACACTGCGGACAAACCTATGCGCAGCGGGGCGGGTTCGGCGGCCAGAAGATTGGCCGGGCCGCACAGGGCCCAGCATAGTAGCGCCAGTTTTATCCAATGTTGCATTTGAGTTCCACGAATGATAATGATAACCAAGCGATTCAGTATAGCCGAGATTGTTTACCGTTGTGGCCGCGAATCCAAGGTGGGCAAAGGACTGTTACAGTTCTGTAATGTCTTTTTTGCAGCCGAGGAACAAATCGTTACCGGGCGGTAACTTGATATGAAATGTTACTTTGCACATACAGGTTTTGCGTCCGGCCACATAATGTTGCTTGGATCAGTCATGTTTTCGAATAGTTTCAACTGTGCCAAAATTTGGCGAAAACACAGCCTGTTCGTGATTATATTCATGCTGGCGCGTTTTGTGCGAGAGGGCTTAAGCAATCATCGTCTGTTCTGCCATGCCTGACCAGGAAATACAATACAAGAAGCTGCGCGAGGAGCGTCCTTTGGGCTTGCGCGAGGATGCGTGCCTCGTGCTGCGCGCTCCCCGCTATGCTACATGCCGTGCCTGCGAGACCGCATGCCCTGTGCAAGCTATCAAGGTGGGAGAGATCACGTTCGAACTGGGCGACGCCTGCATCGACTGCGGGCGTTGCGCCGCCGCCTGCCCGATGGGGGCGCTGGGCCTTCCCGGTTTCGTGGTACCGGAGGTCAAGCCAGTTCAGGGCGAGCTGTCCTCCGCTAAACCCGTCCCGGTAGAGTGCTGGAAAGTGCCCGCAGAGTCGTCTTTGCCTGATGCGGTGCGCGTCCCATGCACAGGGGGGTTGAGCACAGGTCGCTTGGTGGAGTTGGCAGCCGCTGCCGGGGATCGCCCGGTGCAGATATGGGATCGGGGCTGGTGCGCCGCGTGCCGCGCCGGGGGTGGCCCGGAGCACCCGGTTAGCGGGGCACTGGAAGCGGCCCGGGGCCTGTTGGCTGGAGCAGGCGTGCGCCCCGAAAAGTTGCCCGGAATAGCGTTCATGCCTCTGCCCGCGCAACTCATGCCCGCCGAGATTCCCTCTTCCACGAGCCAGCAGACTTTAAGCCGCCGTGGGTTTTTTTCGGCGTTCATGCGGGAGACGACGGCAGCCATCGACCAGGTGCGGCCGCTGGCACCCAAAAGCGAAATCCGGCGTAAACGAGGTTTCGAGCGCACCCCCATGCCTTCCCGTGAACGTGAGCGCCTACTCCTCGGGTTGAGTATTCTTGGCAAAAGCACGGACAAGCCTCCCCCCAGTGAGGCATTCTACCGGGTGCAGATCAGCCAGGCCTGCCGCAGCCACAACATATGCGTCGGCATTTGCCCAACGGGCGCCTTGGATATTTATGAGGAAGATGCCCAAAACGGGGTGGTTTTCGATTCTTACCTGTGTATCGGCTGCGGTCAATGCGTAACAGTTTGCCCTGAAAGCGCCATCGAGTTATCACCAAACGGTAACGACCTGATGACAATCGGGCAGCTTCGGCTGACCCGCTTCGGCGTGCAGGATTGCCCGGTGTGCGGCCAGACCTTTACCGCGCAAGGTGGCTCAGACTGCTGCCCCCAGTGCGCCAAGCGCCGCCAACTGGCCAGTTCGGCGTTTGCCAGCCTGTTCGGAAACAACCGCTGAAGAGTTATCTGGCACACTCCTTGCGTAATTAACCTCTGCCCTAGTCGCAACGATCCGATTTAGATCGGAAGACTGGGTATTACTTTAAACCAAGGAGGATTACTGAATGAACATCCTGAATACCCTGATTACCCGACGCCGTTTCCTGCAGGCCGCCGGGGCAACCAGCGCCGGGGCAGTGGCTCTGGGCAGCGGCAAGATCGGCGGCTTTGCCACCCTGTCTGAAGCCCAGGCAGCGGCGCCCGAGGCATCTGGCGGCGCAACGGTGACCAAGAGCATTTGCGGTCAATGTCCGGCTCGTTGCGGCATTGACATCTACAACACCAATGGCCGCGTCCACGCAATTTACGGCAACAACGACCACCCGATCGCCAATGGCAAGGGTTGCCCCAAGATGCACCTCGGCACCTACATGCTCTACGATCCGGATCGTTTCAAGGGCCCGATGAAGCGCACCAACCCCAACAAGGGGCGCAACGAGGATCCCAAGTTTGTGCCCATTTCCTGGGACGAAGCCTACAAGACGGTGGCCGATCGCCTGAATAACCTGCGCGACAAGGGCGAATCGCACAAGTTCGGTTTGTTCTTCGGCCGCGGCTGGGGCGCTACTGACGTGGGTCTCACCATCGTGCCGTTCGGCGAACTGTACGGTTCCCCCAATGCGCCTATCGGTCACTCCTCCATCTGTTCCGATGGTTCCGTGCTGGCCAAGCAGTGCACCGACGGCAATGCTTCCTATTCCTCCTACGACTATCGTCATTCCAACTACCTGCTGATATTCGGCGCGAACTTCCTGGAAGCCTTCCGCCCCTACAACAATAACCTGCAGGTTTGGGGTTACATCCGTGGCGTGAAGACCCCCAAGACCCGCGTGACTTACGTGGATGTGCACATGAACCAGACCGCAGCAGCAGCCGACCGCGCGCTTCTCGTCAAGCCCGGCACCGACGGCGCTCTGGCGCTGGCCATCGCGCATGTAATTCTCACCGAGGGCCTGTGGGAAAAGAGCTTCGTTGGCGACTTCAAGGACGGTGCCAACCTGTTCAAGACCGGCCAGACGCTCGACCCGGCCAGCTTCAACGAAAAATGGGTCAAGGGCCTGATCGAGTGGTGGAACGCGGAACTCAAGGATCGCACCCCGAAATGGGCCGCAGGAGTGACCACCATTGCCGAGGATCTAATCACCCAGACGGCGCGCGAGTTTGGCTCCACACGCCCGGCGATCGCCCTGTTCGAGCGCGGCGCTCACGTGCACAGCAACGGCGTGTTGAACGGCATGGCGATCCACTCGCTGAATGCGCTGGTCGGCTCCCTGTTCGCCGAAGGCGGCCTGGGTTACCAGATGGGGCCTTCCTATGGTCCGTCGCCTGCCAATGCCGCCGACTACATGGACGACTACGCCAAGAACGGCCCGCACAAGAAAATGCCGCGCATCGACCTGAAAGGGCACGAAGACGGCTATCTGATGGCCAAAAACATGATCCAGGAAGTGGGCAAAAACCACCTGTCCGGCAAGGCCGGCTACAAGCTCGATACGGCATTGTTCTACATGACCAACCCGGTCTTCTCGACCCCCAATGCGAAAAACGAGTGGGAAGAAGCCGTGAAGACGATGTTTGTCATCGATACTTCGCCGTTCCCGAGCGAAGTCGCCATGATGGCCGACATCATCCTGCCGGACAACACCTACATCGAACGCTATCAGGATGCGCCAACCTATCCGTTCCAGGGCTTCCCTCTGGCCCAGCTGCGCGTACCGGCGATCAAACCCCTGTACGATACCCGAACCTTTGGCGATTCGTTGATCGCGATCGGCAGCCTCATCAAGGGACCGACGAGCGAGTATTTCAAGAAGCTGGAAAGCGCCGAGAATATCGTGCGCCACCTGGCCAAGGGCTTCGAAAAAGACCCGGGCGACAACGGCGTCAAGGATTTCGAGACCTGGAAGGCCAAGGGCTGCTGGTTCAAGAAACCGTACGTCTACCGCCAGGTGCGCGGCGAGTTCCTGAAGTGGGACGGCAAGGGCTACAACAATCCGATGAGCGCCGAAGACGTCAAGAAGGATCTGCTCATGACAGATTCGGGCAAGTTCGAGTTTGTGTCTTCCTACATGGAGCACAAGAAGGACTGGGTACTCGCCAAGACCGGTCGCGATCCCGTCAAGTACAACATGCCGCACTGGGAAGAGCCCAAGTACACCGGCGGGGGCGACGTGCACTTCATCTCCCCGAAGACCGCGATGCATGCGGAAGGGCGCGGCGGCAACATCCCGCACGCCATTACCCTGCTCCAGCCTGCTGCCGGCGGCAACAAGGGCGCTCTGGCGGAAATTCATCCGAGTTTGGCCAGCGCCAAGGGCATCAAGGATGGCGGCCGCATCAAGATCAAGTCTGCCGTGGGCGAAATCATCGCAACCGCGCGCGTCACCGAGCTGACCCGTCCTGACACCATCGTGCTGCCGTTCGAGCATGGTCACTGGGCATGGGGCCGCTGGGCCAAGGCGCTGGGCGGTTCGCACGTGGACGAAATCGTGCCGCAACAGTCGGATCGCATTTCCGGTATGTGCAACTACTACACCGGCAAGGTGACGGTAGAGCGCGCATAACCGGGACTAATGAGAATTAAGGAGATATAGCTATGGCTAAATGGGGAATGGTAATTGACCTGGAAAAATGCACCGGGTGTCAGGCTTGCAGCACCGCCTGCCAGATGGAGAACAACCGCCTGCCCGGCGAAAACTACCAGGATGTGTTGTATTACACGGAAGGCAAGCAACCTACGCCGACCCTGAAATGGTTTCCGCGGCCTTGCATGCATTGCGAGGAACCTTCGTGTTTGCATGTGTGCCCGACCAAGGCCACTTTCAAAACCGCGGATGGGGTGGTGCTCATCGACTGGAACAAGTGTATCGGCTGCAAGTTCTGCATGATCGCCTGCCCGTACGGTGTGCGTTTCTACACCGACGAGAAGCCGCTCATCGAACCCAATATCAAGGATGTCTTCAAGGGATCGGGCGACCTGTCCTGGAATCCGCCGTATAAGGGCCCGCAGCAGGACAACGCACACGGCGTCGGCATCCAGCCGAATGGCGTGGTGTCCAAGTGCACCTTCTGCTACCACAAAATCAGCAAGGCGCCTGCCGGCACTGCCAATCTGACCAACGAGGACGAGGCAACACGCGAGTTCACGCCGGCCTGTGTGCGCACTTGTGCGCCCACAGCCCGCTACTTCGGCGACCTCGACAACCCCAATTCGGAAGTCAGCCGCATGATTTCGTCGAAGAAGGGCACTCGCCTGCTGGAGCACACGGGCAACAAGCCCCAGGTGTATTACGTGACTGGTTCCGGCGCGGGCGGCGGGGCAGCGGTGCCCATGGGCCGCAACGGCATCAACAAGGTATAAGGAGAAAAAACTATGACTACGCAAGTTGAAGCAAAAGGGCCGGTCGGTATGGCCATGATGGCGGGCGTTGCCGGGCTGGTGATCAGTTTGGGCATTGTCTTCAGTAATCTCATGTCCAGCGGTCATGCCTCCTTTAACACCGGCAGCAACGGTGTGACCTGGGGGCTGCCCGTGGTGAACTACGTGTTCTTCGTACTCACCTCGACGGGATTGACCTTCGTGGCCTCGCTGGCCATGGTGTTCGGGTTCAAGGAGTTCTACCCGATCGCCAAGCGCTGTGTCTGGCTGGCGGTGGTGACGCTGATCGCAGGTTTCGCCTCGCTGGCGCTGGAAATCGGCCACCCGTTCCGCATGCTGTGGGCGATTCCCCTGTCGTTCCAGTATCTGTCGCCGCTTAACTGGATGGGCGTGTTCTACCTGGCCTATCTGGTGCTGCTGCTGCTCAAATTCCAGAAGGTGAACGCCAACGACTGGGACAGCAGCGGTTCGCGCACTCTGGGCATTGCCTCCTTCGTCGCCGTGGTTATCGCCCACGGCACGCTGGGCGGCGTGTTCGGCGCGATGATCATGCGTCCGATGTGGTATGGCCCTCTGGTGCCCATTTACTTCCTCCTCACGGCGGCAGTATCGGGTGCGGCTTTTGCGGTGCTGATTACCTACCTGACCTACGGCAGCGCCGGCAACATGCCAGAGAAGGTGCGCAATCTCATGGCCGGCTCCATGTCCAAGGTGTTCGCCGCCGTTCTGGCGGTAGTCATCCTGGCGGTCGTTTCGCGCACTGTGATCGGCCTGTGGACCAACGCCGACGGTATGCAGGTGTGGGATCACGTCGTGGCTTCGCCCTGGTACTGGATCGAAATCGTTCTGATGGTGGCGGCATTCCTGATGCTGGTTAACGGCAGTTCGCCGATGTTGCCCGCCCTCATGGTGATCGTCTCGCTGTTCATCGGGCGCTACGAGTTCATCATTTCCGGCCAGTTGGTTCCGCTGTTCAAGGGCTCCTGGGTGCCGGGGCTGATTCAGTACACACCCTCGCTCACCGAGTGGATGACGACTCTGGTGGCGTTTTCCATCGCTCTCGCTGGATGGGCGGTAGGCGAGAAAATGCTGAATCTTGCCGCAGCACCAGAGGGGAAGAATTCGTAAGATACACCTCCCAGTGTCAAACGAAGCTGCCGGATAAAGGGGAAACCCTTTATCCGGTTTTTTTTGTGTTTTGCTTTTTAATGTAATACCATAAGGATTATGAATAAGCCTGATTTATCACTGCAAGACAAGTCCGATTTCTACCTGATGCTGGCGCGAGCTTTCATGGCGCCGATGGACCAGAACACTTATCAGGCCATAGTTGAATTTCTGGCCGACGACCTGGCCGAATTGGATGTGGAGCTAGGTTACGGGTTGGGGCCGCACATAGCAGCCCTGCGCGAGCAGTTGGCAAAAGTCCCCAGCCAGGAAGAATTGTTGATCATTTACAGCAGAATTTTTTTGCAACCTCCCCGCGAGGCCCAGATCAACCCCGGCATGTATCTGGATGGCGCCCTGATGGGCGGCACGGTTGCCGAAATGGAAGCGTTCTACCGGAAATTCAATGTGATGCGCGGCGAGCATTTCAGGGATTTGCCGGATCATGTTGCGATCCAACTGGAATTTGTTGCTTACCTCTATGCGCGCGCCGCCGAGGCTCGCGAAATGGGCAGGCACGATAATGAAGCAGAAGCGGGTGCGGGACATTTCCTGTTTCAGTTCGTAAATCGCTGGATGCCGAAATTCCACGCCGACCTGGAAAAAGTAACCCGCGAACTGGATGAAATCATGCTGCCGGCCAATCCCTATCTGCCCCTAGCCAGCATCCTGGGGGATGCAGCAGCCCGGGATGCGCTTGCCAATCCGGAATGGCTGCCGGTAAAAAAACGGGTCGATAAGGCCATAGATAAGGCTAGGGCCGACTATGCCGCGCGCGGTATCACGGAAGAGGATATGGCCGAAATGGAACGCAAGCTCAAGGAAAAGGGTCTCAGCGTCGATCACCTGAAAATACCGGCCGAGAACCGTGATGCGGTTATGGGCTGGACAGCGAAAACGCCGCCCGATCCACGGCGCAAGTGAAACATGGGGTGGTCGGGCGGCTTGATTATGCCCCTGTTGTTAAGTCTGGCTTGGGCGGGCACGGCTCACGCCGATATTGACACCTCCGAGTATGAGCTGAAATCCTCCATACGCTCGGAAAAGGAGCGCGAGCAATTCAGGGCGCAGTTGGAAAAGAGCAGGGTGGAGGAGGTCGAGCGCGAGCGCGCGCAAGCCGAGGCTGAGGCGCGGCGGCATGCGGAAGAAATGGAGCGGTTGGCGGCGCGACCCTATCCGGTCAGGCTCCTTGAGGCGCGCTGCACCGTCTGCCATGCGGCGACCAACTATGAAAACCAAAATCACACTTGGTTGGGCTGGTGGCTGGTGGTGTCGCGCATGGAATACTTTAGCAAGGTCGCATTAAATTCAGGCGAACGGGGCGTGATTGTGGCTCACCTGACTGAAACAAGGCCCGGAGACACGCGGATCGTGTTGATGGAATATGGTGCGCTGGCCGTTTCGCTACTAGGCGCAGCACTGCTTGTGTGGCAGGGGGTGCGCCGCATCCGGCAGAAACGACAAAGGAACAGTTATGCGGGCGATCAGGGGCAGTAAGGTGACATTAAAGTGCCGGGTAACGGACAGGGATCAGAATGCCCTGCTCGACGACGGCAGCAAACCCATGTCTTTCGTGGTGGGCATGGGCCAGGTCGTCGCTGGCCTGGAAAAAGCCATAGAGGGTAAAGAGGCGGGGTATCGAAACCAATTTACGCTGGATGCAGAAGATGCCTACGGCCTGTACCGCCCCGAGCTGGTGTTCGAGGCAGTACGCGAAAACCTGCCGCCCGGTCTCGATATACAACCCGGCATGAACCTCTCCCCAAGCGGCAGCGATGGCCGATTCCAGTTGAAGGTACTTTCCCTAACGGAACAGGGCGCCATGCTGGACGGCAACCATCATCTGGCGGGAAAGCGGCTGGATTTCGAAGTGGAGGTAATTGATGTACAAATGGCCGGCACTCACTAGCGCGGTTCTTCTGGTATGGCTGACCGGTTCGGGCATTGCTCTGGCCGAGGACAATCCTCCACCTTCCGGCCAAACCGTCGCAGATAACAGCACGGGCCAGACAATCCGCACAGACGCGGTAGAAAAGCTGCTGGCTCCCAACGACAAGACCGGCAGGAACGCGTCTCGTCCCCCGGCCCGCCAGACTGCCTTTCGCTTTCTCGATGAAAAGAATTTGGGGCTGGGTTGCTCCAAGGGAGAATGAGCCGATCCTGACTTGACAGTTGCGGCATCAAGTTTGTGATAAGCTGCGCGCCATTGTGGTGCCACTCGATTATTGAGCGATTCTTTTCATGCCTTCCGCTTTTTCCCTCGCAAGCACATTGCTGCGCCGCGAAATCCTTGATCTGCATGCCTACCATGTGCCGGACAGCACGGGCTATATCAAGCTGGATGCGATGGAGAACCCCTATCCCGTACCATCGGCACTGCGCGGCGAGATTGCCGGAGTAGTCGCGGCCGCAGCCATTAACCGTTATCCCGATCCCGGTGCCGCCTCGCTCAAGGAAAAAATCCGCTGCACACTCGACCTGCCGGACGATATGGGAGTATTGCTTGGCAATGGCTCGGATGAGCTGATCCAGTTGCTGGCGCTGGCGCTGAATAAACCCGGCGCAACTTTGCTGGGCTTGGAACCGTCGTTCGTAATGTATAAGATGATCGCGACGTTTACCGGGATGCGTTATGTGGGCGTACCGCTGGCGGCGGATTTCTCACTGGATTTGCCGACGACCCTCACAGCGATCCGGCGCGAGAAACCCGCGCTGGTTTTTATCGCCTATCCGAATAATCCCACCGGCAATTTGTTTTCGGCACCGGATGTGATGCAGATCATCGAAACGGCACCGGGGCTGGTGGTGGTGGATGAGGCCTATTACGCCTTTGCCGCCGACAGTTTTATCCCGCGCCTGGCGGACTATCCGAATCTGCTGGTGATGCGCACCTTTTCCAAGCTCGGCATGGCCGGGCTGCGCTTGGGTTTTCTGGCGGGCAGGACGGCATGGCTGGAACAGTTGGAAAAGCTGCGCTTACCGTATAATGTCGGCGTATTGCCTCAGGTGGTTGCCGAAAAATTATTGGGGCACCACAAAATACTGCTGCAGCAGGCAGAGCAGATCAAGCTGGATCGCGCCGCGCTGCACCGCCAGTTGGGCGCAATTGCCGGGGTGCAGGTTTACCCCAGCGAGGCAAATTTTCTGTTGTTCCGCGCGGCGCGCGCTACAGAGGTGTTCGACGGCCTGAAACGGCGTGGTGTGCTGATCAAGAATCTGAATGGCGGGCATCCGATGCTGAATAACTGCTTGCGTGTGACAGTCGGCACACCGGATGAATGCGCGAAATTCGTTGCTGCATTGCTGGATACCCTTAACCAACTCGCATAAGGCGATAATCATGCGTAGCGCGAATGTTTCACGCAGCACGTTGGAAACCCAAATCACCGTCGAGTTGAACCTGGACGGCAGGGGCAAGACAAAATTCGATACCGGGCTGCCGTTTCTCGATCACATGCTCGACCAGATCGCCCGGCATGGACTGCTGGACATTAGCGTTCTCGCCAAAGGCGATTTGCACATCGATGCGCATCACACCGTGGAGGACATCGGCATCACGCTCGGGCAGGCCTTCAACCAGGCCATCGGCGACAAGAAAGGCTTGCGCCGTTATGGCCATGCCTACGTGCCGCTGGACGAATCCCTGTCGCGCGCGGTGCTGGACATTTCCGGACGACCAGGCCTGGTGTTCAATTGCGAATTCGTGCGCGACAGCATCGGCGAATTCGATGTGGATCTGATCAACGAGTTTTTCCAGGGCTTCGTCAATCACGCGTTGGTGACTTTGCATATCGACAATCTGGCAGGCAACAATGCCCACCATCAGGCCGAAACTATTTTCAAGGCATTTGGCCGCGCGTTGCGCATGGCGCTGGAGCTTGATCCGCGCATGGCCGGCGTAATGCCTTCCACCAAGGGAACGCTATAAGTTGAAATGGTTGATGTTGCGGTTGTAGATTACGGGATGGGCAACTTGCGCTCGGTCGAACAAGCCCTGCGCAAAGTGTCGCCAGATGCCGAAATCGTCGTCAGCGACGATCCCGGAGTGATCGCAGAAGCCGGGCGCGTGGTATTTCCGGGCCAGGGGGCAATGCCGGACTGCATGCGCGAACTGGATGCGCGCGGCTTGCGCGACGCCGTGCTGATGGCCGCGCGCGATAAGCCATTTCTCGGCATCTGCATCGGCCTACAAATGCTGTTTGAGCACAGCTCCGAGGGCAATGTGGCGGGGCTGGGCGTTTTGCGCGGCGAAGTGGTGCGCTTTGCCGGTGACATGAGCGATGCGCAGGGCAGCAGACTCAAGGTGCCGCACATGGGCTGGAACCGGGTTCGCCATGGTGATCACGTGTTGTGGAACGGCATCGAGCAAAATTCGCGTTTTTACTTCGTGCATAGCTATTATGTGTTGCCGCAGGACCCATCCTTGGTGCAGGGCACCAGCGACTATCCGCAGCCTTTTGTCTGCGCGATGTCGCGTGACAATCTGTTTGCGGTGCAATTTCACCCGGAAAAAAGCCAAACAGCAGGGCTGAAGCTGCTGCAAAATTTCGTGCATTGGAACCCTTAACTTTTGACGTACTGCCATGCTTATTATTCCCGCGATTGATTTGAAAGACGGTCATTGTGTGCGCCTCAAACAGGGCGTGATGGAAGATGCCACGGTATTTTCCGAAGATCCCGCCGCCATGGCGCAGCATTGGCTGGAGCAGGGCGCGCGCCGCCTGCACCTGGTGGACCTGAACGGCGCTTTTGCCGGCAAGCCGAAGAACGAGGCTGCGGTGCGCAGCATCATCGAGGCGATGGGCGGCAGCGACGTGCCGGTGCAACTGGGTGGCGGTATCCGCGACCTGGAAACCATCGAACGCTACCTCGACATCGGCGTAACCTACGTCATCATCGGCACGGCGGCGGTTAAGGTGCCGGGATTCCTGCACGAGGCGTGCGATGCCTTTCCCGGCCACATCATGGTCGGGCTGGACGCCAAGGGCGGCAAGGTTGCCGTGGACGGCTGGTCTAAGCTGACCGGCCACGACGTGGCGGATCTGGCGCAACGTTTCGAAGGCTACGGCGTCGAAGCGATTATTTACACCGACATCGGTCGCGACGGCATGTTATCCGGCGTAAACATTCCGGCCACAGTTGAATTGGCCAGCCCGCTGCATGTACCGGTGATTGCCAGCGGCGGCATCACTAACCTGGACGATGTGCGCGCGCTGTGCGCGGTGCAGCCCGAGGGTATCACTGGGGCGATCACCGGTCGCGCGATTTACGAGGGCACGCTGAATTTCCGCGCAGCACAAGCGCTGGCTGATGAATTGACAGGTGCAAAGCAATAACTCATGCTGGCGAAGCGTATTATTCCCTGTCTCGATGTCACTGCAGGGCGCGTGGTCAAAGGCGTCAGCTTCGTCGAATTGCGCGATGCCGGCGACCCGGTGGAAATTGCGCGCCGCTATGACGAGCAGGGCGCGGACGAACTGACTTTTCTCGACATCACCGCCAGCTCGGACGACCGCGGGATCATTTTCCGCATCATCGAACAGGTCGCCTCGCAGGTGTTCATTCCGCTGACTGTGGGCGGCGGGGTGCGCGAGGTCGGCGACGTACGGAACCTGCTGAATGCCGGCGCGGACAAGGTCAGCATCAACACCTCCGCCGTGCTGAATCCGCAACTGGTTGCGGATGCCGCGGGGCGTTACGGTTCGCAGTGCATCGTGGTGGCGATCGATGCCAAACAGACCGGAGCGAACCGCTGGGAAGTGTTCACTCATGGCGGACGCAGGTCGACAGGGCTGGATGCCGTGGAGTGGGCGAAAAAAATGCAGCAGTTGGGCGCGGGTGAAATCCTGCTGACCAGCATGGATCGGGACGGACAAAAAAACGGCTTTGATCTGGCCCTGACGCGCGCGGTAACGGATGCACTGGAAATCCCGGTTATTGCCAGCGGCGGCGTGGGTAACCTGCAGCACCTTGTTGACGGCGTGAAACTCGGCGGCGCTGATGCGGTACTGGCTGCGAGCATTTTCCACTTCGGCGAATACACGGTGCGGCAGGCCAAAGAGTTTATGGCTCAACACAATATCGAGGTGCGGCTATGAGCGAGGCATGGTTAAACAAGGTGAACTGGTCGGGGGACGGCCTGGTGCCTGCCATCGCGCAGGACGCGGCGACGGGGCGGGTACTGATGGTCGCGTGGATGGATCGCGATGCCTTGAGGCTTACATGGCAAAAAGGCGAGGCAGTGTATTGGTCGCGTTCGCGCAAAAAACTGTGGCACAAGGGCGAGGAGTCGGGACATATTCAGAATGTAAAGGAAATCCGGCTGGATTGCGATAGCGATGTCATACTTCTGCAAGTTGAACAACAGGGCGGCATTGCATGTCACACCGGACGCGCAAGCTGCTTTTTCAGCCGCCTGGAAAAAGGGCAATGGGTAGAAACGGATGTTGTGTTGAAATCTCCCGACGAGATTTATAAAAAATGAACAAGGATATACTGCTGCGACTGGCGGAAACGCTCCAAACACGCAAACACGCATCGCCGGACAGCTCTTACGTCGCCAAGCTGTTCAGCAAGGGCGAAGACGCGATTCTGAAAAAGATCGGCGAGGAAGCGACTGAGGTCATACTGGCCAGCAAAGGGGGCGACAAAACTCATCTTGTTTATGAAACCGCCGATTTGTGGTTTCATTGCATGGTACTGCTGGCGAAGCACGACCTGAGCGCGGACGATGTATTGGACGAGCTGGCGCGCCGCGAAGGCTTGTCGGGCATTGCCGAGAAGGAATGCAGGGAAAAGGATTGAGCATGGATAACTGCATTTTTTGTAAAATTACGCGCGGCGAAATTCCTTGTCGCAAGGTGTATGAGGACGAAGAAATCCTGGCGTTCCACGACATCAACCCGGTGGCACCGGTGCATTTCATGCTGGTCCCAAAGCTGCATCTGGCTTCACTGGTGGAGGCAGAGGGTGCACATGCCGCACTGCTCGGCAGGATGCTGTTGCTCGCTCCCAGGCTTGCAAAAGAACAAGGCCTGGAAAACGGTTTCCGCACCGTGATCAATACCGGCAAGGGAGGCGGGCAGGAGGTATTTCATTTGCACATTCACATTATCGGTGGCGGCAATATTCCACCCATGGTGCGGCACAATTAATTTTAAGGAGAAACTAAAATGGGTTCATTCAGTATCTGGCATTGGTTGATTGTATTGCTGGTCGTTATTTTGATATTTGGCACCAAGAAACTGCGCAACATCGGCAGCGACTTGGGCGGTGCTGTGAAAAACTTTAAGGAAGGGGTGCGCGACGACGAACCCAAGCAGGCCCAGCAGGATGGCCAGGCCATCGAAGGCGAAGTAACTTCAAGAACGCAGACGAAGGACAAGTCTAATACGCATGTTTGACTTCGCATTCACTGAACTGATTGTTATTTTGCTGGTGGCGCTGGTCGTCATCGGCCCGGAACGGCTGCCGAAAGTTGCGCGTACGGCTGGGCATTTGTGGGGCCGGGTGCAACGCTATGTGCATAGCGTCAAGAACGATATTGCAAACGACATCGCCATTGAAGAAGTGAATCAGCTGCGCGGCACAATCCGCAATGAAGTCAGCGCCATCGAGAAAGCATCAAATGAAGCTAGGCTTGCTCTGGAGCAAAAAATACTAGATGCGCAGACCGGCAAATCTTCCGCAACACCCGACGAACAGAAGCCGTCGGTTACACAACCTTCCACTACGCCAGGCAAGCCAGTTTGATGGGCAAAAATGAAAGATTTATCGCGCACCTGATCGAATTGCGCTCGCGCTTGCTGAGAAGCGCAGTGGCTTTGCTGTTGGTATTTATTTGTCTGTTTCCATGGGCGTCCGACCTGTACGCCATCCTGGCTGAACCGCTGCTGGCGAAACTGCCCAAAGGCGGACAGATGGTCGCAACCGATGTCACTACGCCGTTTTTTGTGCCGCTCAAGGTGGCGATGATGGCCGCCTTGCTGATTGCGCTGCCTTACATCCTTTATCAGATATGGAGATTTGTCGCGCCGGGCCTGTATGCGCACGAGAAGCGCCTGGTCATGCCGCTTATATTCGCCAGCACCCTGCTGTTTTTCAGTGGCATGGCATTCGCCTACTTTGCTGTGTTTCCGGTGGTGTTCGGTTTCATCACTGCCTCGGCCCCGCAGGGTGTGGCGGTAATGACCGACATCGACAAATATCTCAGCTTCGTGCTTGGAATGTTCATGGCATTCGGGGTAACTTTTCAGGTACCGGTGGCAGTGATACTTCTGGTGCGCATGGGTATTGTCAGCGTTGCGAAACTCCGGGAAAGCCGCTCATACGTGATCGTCGGCGCGTTTATCGTCGGTGCGATTTTCACGCCGCCGGACGTGGTATCGCAATTCATGCTGGCGATCCCGCTGTGGCTGCTATATGAGGCAGGCATCGTGGTTGCCGCGTGGATGGGCAAAGTCAAGGCAAACGAGGCGTAAAGAACCTATCGCGCTTGGAATAGATATATAGCACCATCCCCTTTCAACTCGCGTTGGCATTATCTGGATGAAATGCTGACTTCCGCTTCGTGCCTGCGGAAACCCTGCCAGCACCCTGTAAACCTTCACTGTCCTGATATTCCGGGGCGAACCCAGCCGGCGTGTGTTATTGTCATTTCAACCAGCCCGCATCCCGGTATTCATGCCTGCTTCCCGCGATTTCAGGGCGATTCTTATACAATTTGGCGTCATCATAGGAAGGCCAGCGATGGAAGAGACCTCCCTCAATCTAACCAGAACTCTGATTGCCAGCCGGATAGGCTTGCTGGTGCGCGAACAGGACGATACGTTGCTGCGCAAGATGGTCGCCGAGCGGGTGCGGGCGCTGAACCTTTCCAGTACGGAGCAATACTGCCAGTTTCTCGGCTCGGATGCGGACATCCGGCGTGAACGGAAAGAGCTCACCACCCTGCTGAGTACGGGTGAAACCTATTTTTTCCGCGACCGTGAGCAGCATGTGCTGCTTCAGGACGTCATCCTGCCGGAATTGCTCGAACGCCGGAAGGCGGAGCGCTCTTTGCGCATCTGGTGCGCCGCCTGTTCCAGCGGCGAGGAGGCCTACTCCCTGCCCATCCTGCTGGATGAGCTGATGACCGACCAATCCCGGTGGAATATTTTCATCATCGGCACGGACATTAACCAGGATTTCATCGAGAAGGCGCGGCAGGGGATTTACACCGAGTGGTCTTTTCGGGGCATGAGCGACGCACGGCGGCAGCGCTATTTCCATCCGCACAAGAACACATGGGTGCTGGACGGCGCCATCCGTAACAGGGTGACATTTCGTGCGGGTGACCTGGTAGCCGACGAATTTCCGGATTACGCCTCCGGCCTGTACGGCATGGATCTGAGCCTGTGCCGCAACATGTTCATATACATGGAACCCCACATAGTTTTCCGCATCGCGGACAAGTTCACCGAGACACTGAACGAAGGCGGAATACTGGTCACCGGCCACGGCGAACTGTATGCCCACCATCTGGGGAAGCTGCGCACCAGGGTGTTTCCTGCCTCCATCGTTTACCAGAAAGGCGCAACTCCTTTCGCCCTGCCAGCCCCTGTCCAAGTCTTTGAAACACCGCACGCTGCCCCAATAAAACCGGCAGCAGCAAAGCCCGCCACACGGAAAACCAATGCCGCTGAAGCTTCACCGCCGGCAGTTGTAGCGACAGGCAAGGAAACGGCGGTTACGGAAATGGAGATGGCCTGGCAGTATGCGAACCAGGGTCAACGGGACAAGGCCGCGAAGGTTTGCGGTGAAATAATTGCAAAAAATCCGCTGATCGCGGAAGCTCATTACCTGCTGGCGCTGCTGGCACAGGAGCGAGGGGAGTTTACGGAGGTCAAAAGCCTGCTGAAAAAGGTCATTTATCTCGACCCTTCGTTCATCGCCGCCTACCTCGATCTTGGCGACCTGTATGCACGGGAAGGCGATGATGCGCGCGCCGGCAAGATGCGTGCGACCGCGCGCGACCTTCTGCAAACGCTGCCCGGCGACAGCCAGGTCAAATTTTACGGTGTTTCTACAGTGAATGCCGTATTGCAGTATATTGAGCATCTGCTGAGTATCCGACACTAACGCCATTCATGGCGCGTATCCGGAGCGGCCCGGAAGCAATTCTTACAGGGCGGCAATGAAGGAGGCTACATGGGCATCCAGGTTACAGAAGCGGTCACCGAAGAAATAGCGCACCCGATCATGGTCATGCTGGTGGACGACCAGCCGTTCGTTGCCGCGTTGCTGCAGCGCGAGCTTGCCGATGAAAAAGACATCAGCATCCACTATTGCCAGGATTCGTCCTAGGCGGTCTGCACCGCCGAAAAAGTCGGCCCCACCGTCATCCTGCTCGACCTCAACATGCCGGGGATCGACGGCCTCACCGTTTGCCGCTTCATCCGCGCCCATCCCGCCACCCGCGACATCCCCGTCGTCATGCTTTCCAGCAACGAAGATCCCGCCACCAAGGCGGCTGCCTTTATGGCGGGGGCCAACGATTACATCGTCAAGCTCCCCGACGCGATCGAACTGGTAGCGCGGCTGCGCTACCACTCCGCCGCCTATGTCAACAAGCTGCAGCGGGACGACGCCTACCGCGCGTTGCGCGCGAGCCAGGTGAAGCTGGCGGAGATCAACTCGCAGTTGCAGCAACTGGCATCCTTCCCCAGGATGGATCCGAACCCCATTCTCGAGGTCTATATGGATCCCAATCCTGTCCTCGAGGTCAATGCCGCCAGAGAGATCACCTACCTGAACCCCGCAGCCGAAAAAATGTTTCCCGGCCTGGCAGCAAAGGGGCTGGAGCATCCTTTGCTGAAAGGGCAGCAATTACCGTTCGAGCTTTTCGAGCAAGGGCAGGAGCGGGAGTCCGTGTTGGAGACCGTGCTCGGCGAACGCACCTTCGAGCAGCATGCTTATTACGTTGCGGAAAGCGGCCTCATCCGCATTCGTGTGCTGGACATCAGCGCGCGCAAGGCCGCAGAGGCCGAGCGCCGCCGCCTGAGTGAGGCTGTCGAGCAGGCTTTGGAAGCCATTGTGCTGACCGATGCGGAGCTGCGCATCGTTTACGCCAACCCCGCCTTCGCTCGGCTGTTCGGCTACTCCGCGCAGGATGTGATCGGGCAACACGTCGAATTGCTGACGGTGGCAGACGGTCCCTATCCCTCGCCGCTGCAGATTTCGGATGTCGCGCGCGAGCAGGGTGCCTTCAGCGGCGAAACGCTCCTGCGCCGCAAAGATGGCGCAGCCACCCTGGTGTTGCTCAACGTCGCTGCCATCCGCGATGAGCACAACGAGATTTCCGGCTACGTCGGCACGATGGCCGATCTTACCGAGCTTAAGCGTATCGAAGCCGATGCGCGGCAGCGCATGGAGGAACTCACTCATGCCAACAATGAACTGCGTGAACTCAACGCCAAGCTGGAACAGGCGCAAAGCCAGTTGATGCAATCCGAGAAAATGGCTTCCATCGGCCTGCTTGCGGCAGGGGTGGCGCATGAGATCAACAACCCCATCGGCTATATCAAGTCCAATCTGGGCGCGCTCGAAACATATATCAAAAAATTTCTTGCCGTGCTTGATGCGTACGAACAGGCGGAGCTGTTGGCGCCCGAAGGAAACAAGCTGCCAGCCGGGCTGGCGGAACTGATAAAAGGGGAGGAAATTGCTTACCTGAGGCAGGATGCGGTGGCGCTCCTGTCCGAATCCCAGGAGGGGATCGATCGGGTGAAAAATATTGTGGAAAACCTCAAGGAATTTTCGCGCATCAGTACTGGTGAGAAATGGAGCCATGAGGATATTCATCGCGGACTCGACAGCACGCTTAACGTGATCTGGAACGAACTCAAGTACAAGTGCGAAGTCGTAAAAGAATACGGCGTGCTGCCGCCGGTGGAATGTCTGCTTGCCCAATTGAACCAGGTGTTCATGAATCTTCTGATCAACGCCGCCCAGGCGATCGAAACCCGTGGCACGATCGCTATCCGCACGGGAACCCGTGATGAGCAGATCTGGATCGAGATTGCCGACAGCGGCAAGGGTATCCCGCCGGAAAATCTGAACCGGTTATTCGACCCTTTCTTTACGACCAAGCCGGTTGGCACGGGAACGGGACTTGGACTTTCCGTTTCCTTCAGCATCATCAAAAAACATCATGGGCGGATCGAGGTCGAGAGCACCGAGGGAAAAGGCAGCGTATTCCGGGTATGGCTACCGGTCAGGCAGCCCGTGGGCGATGACGGCGCCCTCACTAATGAGTGATAGCCAGATATGACATGCGCAGCGCAAAGGATGTGTTGGCTGGCTTGAGGGCAAGTTTTCCTGGAAAAAAATTCGTCACGTGGCTACTGCTCCCTTGGCTTTGGCCGCTTGCCGATTTTAACCGGCAAACTTGTCGCTACTCCGTTGCGCATCAGCCTGGCCGTGACAATCTTGCCGGGCGGCAGGTTGGCCACGGTTTCCAGCATGGTGTTCCAGTCGTCGATGGCTTGATCGTCTATCGCAATCAGGATATCGCCGGTCTTGATGCCTGCCTGTTCCGCAGGGCTGTTGCGTATGATTTCGGTGATCAGCACGCCCTTGGTGCTGCCCAGCTTGAAGGATTCGGCCAGTTCCGGCGTCAGCTCCTGCACCCCCGCGCCGATCCAGCCGCGCGTCACCGAGCCGCTCTGGATAATTTGTTCCATGGTCTTTTTGACGATGCTGGCGGGAATGGCGAAACCGATGCCGAGCGAGCCGCCATTCGGCGAATAGATCGCGCTGTTGATGCCGATCAGGTTACCGCTCACGTCCACCAGCGCGCCGCCGGAATTGCCGGGGTTGATTGCGGCGTCGGTCTGGATGAAGCTTTCAAAGGTGTTCAATCCCAGATGATTGCGCTTGAGTGCGCTGATGATGCCCATGGTCACAGTCTGCCCCACGCCGAACGGGTTGCCGATCGCGAGCACCATATCGCCCACCTGCGCCTGCTCCGGGTGGCCGAAGGTGATGGCGGGAAGCTGGCCGGGCAGTTCGACCTTGATGACGGCGAGGTCGGTTTCCGGGTCTGAGCCGATCACATGCGCCTTGGTCTTGCGTCCATCCGCCAGCGCGACTTCGATCTGGTCGGCAGCCTCCACGACATGGTGGTTGGTGAGAATGTAGCCGTCCGGGCTGACAATCACGCCGGAGCCCAGGCTGGAGCTGCTTTGCGGCTCCATGTCGCGCGGGTCGCCGAAGAAAAAACGGAAACGCGGGTCTTCCATGAAGGGGTGGAGCGGCGTCTTGATGACGGTGCTGGTAAAGATGTTCACCACGCTGGGCATGGCTTTTTGCGCGGCGGCGCTTAACCCCATCATGGCAACCGGTTTTCCTTCCGTTGCCTGCGGCGCGCTTTCCTGCAGCGTAACCACGCCGCTGCGCGCTGAACTCGGCAGCAGTTCCGGCTTGAGCGTCTGTACTATAAACAGCAGCGCCAACGCGACCGTGACCGCCTGGGTGAACAATAGCCAGTGTTTACGCATGGTATGATTGGTGCGCCTGTTTCATGTCCTGTTTCTTATCATGTTCCATATCTGGGGAAAACTCATGCTGCTCAATGAATTGTGCGATTATAGCGCAAGCCTGCTGCAAACCAGCCTGTTCAAGGATTACTGCCCGAACGGCTTGCAGGTGGAAGGCCGCATGGAAGTGCGACGCATTGCAACCGGCGTGACCGCTTCACAACAGGTGCTGGATGCGGCAATAGCGTGGGGCGCGGATGCAATTCTGGTACATCACGGCTATTTCTGGCGCAACGAGGATGCCACGATCACCGGCATCAAAAAGCGGCGCATCGCCCAATTGCTGCGCAATGACGTGAGCCTGCTGGCCTACCATCTGCCGCTCGACGCGCACTCCGAGCTGGGCAACAACACGCAACTCGGCAAATTACTGGGGCTGGCGGAGCAGGGCCGGTTCGGTGAACAAAACATCGCGTGCATCGGCGAACTTGAGCATCCCCAGACGCTCGCACAATTAGCCGCGTGGATCGGGGGTCGGCTGCAACGCACTCCGCAGGCCATCGGGGACAATGCCAAAAACATCCGGAAAGTGGCATGGTGCAGCGGCGGGGCACAAGGCTATTTCGAGGCGGCTATTGCGCAAGGCGCAGAGGCTTACATCAGCGGTGAAATTTCCGAACCGAGCTTTCATCTCGCGCAGGAAAGCGGCGTAGCCTTTATTGCCGCCGGACACCATGCCACCGAACGGCTGGGCATCCAGGCACTGGGTGCTCACCTGTCCGGGCGTTTCGGCCTGGAACACCGCTTCTTCGATCAGGATAATCCAGTTTAAACCCAAATAATCCATTGGAAAATTCAATCTGCCTCCCCCTTTGGAAAAGGGGGATTGAGGGGGATTTTATATCCGTGCAACATTCAAATCCCCCCTAGCCCCCCTTTTCCAAAGGGGGGAAATGCTCTGTTATAGCCAGGTTTATGGCTAATGGACAATCTGGGTTAAAACCGCCTGCTAGCAAGGTGGGCAACAAGTTTCCCTCTGCCGCATGGCTGCTGCATCAGGGCATGATTTCCACATACTCGTAGACCTCGCAGTCACGCAGGGTCTTGCGCACGCCTAACGGGGCTTGTGCGTACCAAGCGTGCGGGTCGTGGCGGTCGATTTCCCTGCCCAGGAACCTGACCAGGTCGCAAATCGGATCGACGACGTTGTTGCGGTAGCGTTGGTCATTCTTCACGTAGGCGAGGTAGAGGTTCTTCATGCAGTTGCCGCGGCACCACGACTGCGCCTCGCAGCGGTCGCACGGCATGTCGGGGTGCGGCTGTAGCGGGCTGGGCTTGAGCCAGTTTGCGATCACGTCGCCCTGCAGCATCTCGGGCGCGTACATCATGTCGGGGCAGGGGAAAATCTTGCCGTCCGGCATCACATTGAGGATGTGTGTGGACACCCGGCACTGTGTCTTGCCGTGATACAGCTCGGTGGCCCGTGTCGGCAGCACCTTGTTGCGCACGATTCCCATGATCGGGATCATCGGGTATAGCTCTTCGCTAGCGAAAAACTTGTCCACCAGTTGCGTAATCACCGCTTTTTTCTTTTCCATCGCGGGTGGGGTATAAGTGCCTTCGCCGGCGACAAACTGGAAATACACATAGTCGAAGGTGCTCGCCAGCTCGTCCAGTTCCTCGAATGAGGTTTCTTCGCTGCTCCAAGTCACGCGTGCCGTGAACGTGCCAGCCAGCCGGTCGCGCACTGCCTGGGCATTCTTGACAACCTGGCGATAGATACCGCGCCCGCGAAAACCATCGGTAATTTCTTCGCCGCCGTCTATGGAAATCAGGATGTTGGACAGATTGGACAGGACACCATCCGGTAAGTTGTCCAACAGCGTGCCATTGGTCTGGAGCTGGAAGCGGAAGGTGGGATAGCGCTCCATGATCTCTTTTATGAAATCGAGATTCAGAGTCGGCTCGCCACCGTAGAACGTGATATAAACTTCATGTTCGGAAAGATGTTTTTTGACGAAGGCATCCAGCACATCTGGAGTATATGAGACCTTGCCCTGCGAACCAACCATATCGCCTACACCGAGTGAGCAATAGGTGCATTTCAGGTTGCACGTCAGGGTGGTGAGCAGTTGCAATTCCACGCGGTTGCCCAAGATGGGTGATGTTACTTGGGTTGGCTCGGTTACTTTTTGAGAAGGATGGGGGAAAAATGTTACCGGTGTAGACATAATCTATATTTCATTTAATTCAAAGCGTTATCTAATACAAAGATAAGGAGGCCATTACCGGATGCCCTTGACGAATCCGCCAGGAATATCCGGCACACCTTTTATACGTCCAGGTTTTTTACACCCAGCGCGTTTTTCTCGATGAACGCGCGGCGCGGCTCGACGACGTCGCCCATCAGCGTGGTAAAAATCTCGTCGGCGGTAATAGCGTCTTCGATACGCACCCTGAGCAGGATGCGGTTTTTGACATCCATGGTGGTTTCCCACAGTTGCTCCGGATTCATCTCACCCAAGCCCTTATAGCGCTGGATATTGACGCCGCGCTTGGCTTCTTCGAGCAGCCATTCGATAGCTTGCTTGAAGCTGGATACGGCACGTTTCTGTTCGCCGCGCGCGATGTAGGCGCCCGGTTTG
>MGXA01000060.1 GCA_001801215.1 Gallionellales bacterium RIFCSPLOWO2_02_FULL_59_110
AGGAAAAATCGCAAGTCCACAGAGTCGCTTTCGCCTTGCCGCGATTCAGCACCACGCGAATGGTGATGTCGCTCTCCCCCATCACGCGCTGGCCATCTTCCTCGCGATAGCTCGCGGCGCGCCCGCCATTTTCGGCCACCAGCACGTCGTCCAGATACAGCTTGAGCGCATCGACATCCAGGTCGTCGATGCCGGCGTAGCCGATGGCGGCGAGGATGCGTCCGAGGTTGGGGTCGGAGGCGAAGAACGCGGTCTTGACCAGCGGCGAACGGGCGATGGCGTAGCCGACCTGTTTGCATTCGGCTGCGTTTTTGCCGCCTTCGACCTGCACGGTGATGAATTTGGTCGCGCCTTCGCCGTCGCGCACGATGGCCTGCGCGAGCCAGATGGCGACTTCGCTGACGGCGCCCTGCAACGCGGCATACTCCGCACTTTTCGCAAGGCGGATTTCCGGCAGCGCGGCCTGGCCGGTGGCGATCAGCATCAGCGCATCGTTGGTGGAGGTGTCGCCGTCCACGGTGATGCAGTTGAACGAACGGTTGGCGGCCTCGGTGACCATGCGCTGCAACAGCGGTTTCGCAACTGTGGCGTCGGTGGCGATGTAGCCGAGCATGGTCGCCATGTTCGGGTGGATCATGCCGGAGCCTTTGGCGATGCCGGTGACGGTGATGGTGGCGCCATCGATCATCACCTGCCGGGAAACCGCCTTGGCGACGATGTCGGTGGTCATGATCGCGTGCGCCGCGTCATACCAGTTGTCGGCGCACATGTTCGCGATGCAGCCGGGCAGTCCGGCGGCGATCTTGCCGACAGGCAGCGGTTCCATGATGACCCCGGTGGAGAACGGCAGTATCTGGCTGGCCTTGCAGCCCATCAGGCCCGCCAGCGCCTTGCAGGTGGTGCGCGCGTCCTGCATGCCCTGCTCGCCGGTGCCGGCGTTGGCATTGCCGGTGTTGACCACCAGCGCGCGGATGCCTTTGCCGGCGGCAAGATGTTCGCGTGCGACGATCACCGGCGCCGCGCAAAAGCGGTTTCGGGTGAATACGCCCGCGACGCGCGCGCCCTCGCATAACTGCATCACCAGCATGTCCTTGCGCTTTTCACGCTTGATGTTGGCTTCGGTGACGCCCAGCAAAACGCCCGCGACAGGCAACAATTGTGCCTTGGCGGGCGGGTTCAGATTGACCGGCATGAATTACCCCTGATTAAAATCGGCAGCTTGTAGCCCGTAGCTTGTGGCTGGTAGCAAATCCCTGGCTACAGGCTACATGCCACAAGCCACCCGCTGATTAATAACGTCCGTGGGTGCGGAAAATATAGTTGCTCATCTCGGAGGATTGGGCGTTCATGTGCCGCACAATGCTGTGCACATTGCGCACCACCCCGCGCATTACCTTGTAGACGATCAACGGGTGCGAATTGATCAGCGACTCGAACTTGGTTCGCTCCAGGCTCAATACCCTAGTATCGCCTATCGCGTAAAGCGCCGCGCTATGCTGCGTGGCTGCACCGCCGACGAAGGTGATAATGCCTGCCAGGTCGCCCGGCTTGAGCACATGAATGGTGGATTGCGCATCGCCACTTTGAATTCTCACCGCGATCTCGCCATGCGCGAGAATGTACAAATGATCGGGTTTCTCGAGTGGCGTAATGGCCTCTCCCGATTTGTAATCCTCGACCTCGAATAATTCCGCCAAGATTTTTACTTCGGCATTGTTTAGCTCCTCGGTAATCGCCGAGATGTGCAACGTATCCATCACTATCGACATTTCAATCTCCTTTAGTGCGTTAGCTCAATTTGCCATGACATTGCTTGTATTTCTTGCCCGACCCGCATGGGCAAGGATCGTTGCGCCCCACCTTCTGCCCGCCGCGCACAAACGGTTTATGCTCGTCTTCCCTCGGCTGTCCGGGCTGTCCCAGCGCCTCGTCGTAATCGGCGTGATGATACTGCACATTTTCCGGCGCGTGGGGCGCCTCTACCGCCTCGACATCCTGCTCGCTGCGCACCTGCACGGTCATCAGCACCTGCGTCACTTCGCGCTTGATCGCATCCAGCATCAGTGAAAACAGTTCGAATGCCTCGCGTTTGTATTCCTGCTTGGGGTTCTTCGCGGCATAGCCGCGCAAATGGATACCCTGGCGCAGGTGATCCAGCGCGGCGAGGTGTTCGCGCCAGTGCTGATCGAGGCTTTGCAGCATGATGGCGCGCTCGTAGTGATGCATGATTTCCGCGCCCACTTCATCGACCTTGAGCTGGTATTGCTGTTGCGCATGTTCGATGACGCGGGCGCGCAGCGCCGCTTCGTTGAACTGCTTGTCTTCCTCCAGCCACTGCGCCAGCGGCAATTCCAGGCGGAATTCGGATGCCAGCGTCTTCTCCAGCAAAGGCACATCCCAAAGTTCTTCCATGCTGCCCGGCGGAATGTGCTGGCTAGTGGTATTTTCCAGCACCCCCTCGCGCATCGCCTGGATGGTTTCGGAAATATCCGTGCTTTCCAGCAACTCGCTGCGCTGCTGGTAAATCACTTTGCGCTGGTCGTTGGCGACATCGTCGTATTCGAGGATCTGCTTGCGCATGTCGAAATTGCGCGCTTCGACCTTGCGCTGCGCATTTTCGATGGCGCGCGTCACCCAGCTATGCTCGATGGCCTCGCCCTCCGGCATCTTGAAGCGGTTCATGATCGCCGTGACGCGGTCGGAGGCGAAGATGCGCAGCAGCGGATCTTCCAGCGACAGGAAGAAGCGGCTGGAGCCGGGGTCGCCCTGGCGGCCGGCGCGCCCGCGCAACTGGTTGTCAACGCGGCGCGACTCGTGGCGCTCGGTGCCTATGATGTGCAGGCCGCCGCTCGCCAGCACTTGATCGTGCAACTGCTGCCATTCGTCCTTCAATTGCGCGATGTGCCGGTTGCGTGCCGCATCGTCCAGGCTGGCGTCGGCGTGCAAATGCTCGATCTGTTTCTCGACATTGCCGCCCAGCACGATGTCAGTGCCGCGACCCGCCATGTTGGTGGCGATGGTCACCATCTTGGGGCGCCCTGCCTGCGCGACGATCTCCGCCTCGCGCGCGTGCTGCTTGGCGTTCAGCACCTGGTGTGGCAGTTTTTCCTTTTCCAGCAGGGCGGAAATCAACTCGGAATTCTCGATAGAGGTCGTGCCCACCAGAACCGGCTGGCCGCGCCCGTAGCAGTCCTTGATGTCTCCGATCACCGCCTGGTATTTCTCCTTGGCGGTGAGATACACCTTGTCCATCATATCCTTGCGGATGGTCGGACGATGCGGCGGAATGATTACCGTTTCCAGGCTGTAGATTTGCTGGAACTCGTAAGCCTCGGTGTCCGCCGTGCCGGTCATGCCGGCCAGCTTGTGGTACATGCGGAAATAATTCTGGAAGGTGATCGAGGCCAGCGTCTGGTTTTCCTTCTGGATCGCCACCCCCTCCTTCGCTTCCACCGCCTGATGCAATCCGTCCGACCAGCGCCGTCCCGCCATCAGACGCCCGGTGAATTCGTCGACGATCACTACTTCGCCGTCCTGCACGACATAGTGCTGGTCGCGGTGATACAGGTTATGCGCACGCAGCGCCGCATACAGATGGTGGATCAGCGTGATGTTGGCGGGATCGTACAGGCTGCCGCCGGCCGGCAACAGGCCGGCCTGCGAAAGCAGCTCCTCGGCGCGTTCGTGGCCAGGTTCGGTGAGCAATATCTGATGGTTTTTTTCATCCATGCTGAAGTCGCCCGGCCCTTCCTCTTCGAGTTGCCGCTGCAACTGCGGAGCCAGCTTGTCCACGCGCAGATAGATGTCGACATTGTCCTCGGCCTGACCGGAGATGATCAGCGGGGTGCGCGCCTCGTCGATCAGAATCGAGTCCACCTCGTCCACGATGGCGTAGTTGAGCGGGCGCTGGTAACGTTCGGCAGCCTGCGTCGCCATGTTGTCGCGCAGGTAGTCGAAGCCGAATTCGTTGTTGGTGCCGTAAGTGACATCGGCGGCGTAAGCGGCCTGTTTGTCCTCCGACGGCATCTGCGACAGGATAACGCCCACCGACAGGCCGAGGAAACGGTACAGTTTTCCCATCCACTCGGCGTCCCGTGCGGCCAGATAATCGTTCACCGTCACGACATGCACGCCCTTTCCGGAAATCGCATTCAGGTAGACCGGCAGAGTCGCCATCAGGGTTTTGCCCTCGCCGGTGCGCATTTCGGCGATTTTGCCGTAATGCAGCACCATCCCGCCAATCAACTGCACATCGTAATGGCGCATCCCCAATATGCGCACCCCCGCCTCGCGCACCACGGCAAACGCCTCGGGCAGCAGCGCGTCGAGCGCTTCGCCCTGCGCGAAACGCTGCCTGAAACTATCGGTTTTCCCGCGCAATTCTTCATCGCTCAGCTTGGCGATGCCGGCCTCCAGTTTATTGATGGTTTGCACGGTAGCGCGATATTGTTTGAGCAAGCGATCGTTGCGGCTACCAAAGATGTTTTTCAGCACACGGGAAATCATGTTTTTCCAGACTACGAAATAATTAAAAACTTCAACTGCAAATAATAAAAAGGGTGAGGCTGTCCATCACCTCACCCTCACCAAGCTTCGCCACCCCGTTAACCGGCGGTTTTTTGCAGAAAACGCACGGGGTTCTGGGCGATACCCTTATAGCGGACTTCGAAGTGCAAGTGGTTGCCGGTGGAACGCCCGGTACTGCCGACTTCTGCAACCTTCTCGCCGCGCCGCACCACCTGGCCGACCTTCACCAGCAAGCGCGAGGCATGTGCATAGCGCGTCACAATGTCGTTGCCGTGATCGACCTCGACCATATTACCATATTGCGGATGCAGGTCGGCATAAGCGACCACACCGCCTGCCGAGGCGAGGATCGGCGTCCCGGCATTAACCATGAAATCCACGCCCTCATGCATCGCGTTTTTGCCGGTGAAAGGATCGGGGCGCCAGCCGAAATTCGACGAATAGAAACCCTCGACGACCGGTTTGATCGAAGGCAGCAACTTGTGGCTCAATTGGTTCTGCAACAGCATGGTTTCCAGGGCCAGCAGCTTGTCGCCGCGGTCGTTGACCGCCTGGGTCAACCTGTTCAATTGCTGTTCCAGGCCGTTTACCGACATTTCCTGCGCGGGAATAGTAATCAGCGGCCCGCCTTGCGCGGGCGGTTCGTCGAAACGGAATTCCTCCGGCTTCATGCCGGTCAGTTTGGCCAAGCGCGCGCCCAACGCGTCCAGGCGCTGCATCTGCGCCTGCATCTGCCCGACCCTGGCGGCCATGGCATCCAGGCTGTTATGCACGTAAGACTGCTGTTTTTGCTGCTCTTCGCTCTGGATTTTGGACAGCAGGGTGCGCACCCCGTCGCTCAACCCTTCCGGCGCGAAACGCACCAGCGTGTACTGCAACGCGAATGCGGCAACCCACACCAGCCAAGAGAACAACAACAGCAGAAACAGCACCTGCCAACCGCCCAAGGTAATACTGCGGCTTTTTGCCAAGCGACTGGAAACTAGAATAACATTCATGCCTCCCCCTTCTTTGCGGAATCAAAACTTGTGGCGCAGCAATTCAAATCACTCTTGAGCGGCAATCTGGAATTGCGTCGGCTACTGGTCAAGGCACAAACCCTGTCGGCCTTGCATCGCCATTTTATAAGTATCGCACCACCCCATCTTGCACAATCCAGCCAAGTGCTGGGGCTGCAATCCGGCCTGCTCAGCGTCGCCGTCGGTAACGCCGCCATCGCCGCAAAATTGCGTCAACTTGCACCGGAACTTGTCGTTAAACTGCAAGACAGAGGGTGCGAGGTTAGCGGAATCCGCGTCAAGGTGCAAGTTTCCTTCCCCCGCAGCGAGCCCGTAACCGTCCCCCGCAAACTCGGCAAAACGGCCAGGGACGCGCTGGGTGGGCTCAGTCAAACCCTGGAAGACTCGCCGCTCAAGCTCGCGCTGAAAAAAATGGCTGAAACAAAAGAGTAACCGCCCTTTCTCAGACAGATTTGGCAAGAACCAGAATTTCCGGCAAGAAGACCTCTGTTACCAGCAGCGGCGCTCCATGCAGATAAAACAGCGAACGGCGCGCCCATAGCCTGCCCGGCGGATGGCCCAGCGCCGCCGCAGCGCGCCGGTACAGCGGGTGTGCGCCGCGTAATGCCTTGTAATGCAGCGGCCTGCGTTCCACCAGCGGGTGCGCGAACAACAGCGCCCCCAGCGGTCTGCTGCCCAGGCCTCTCACGGCTGACCATGCGCCGCGCAAGTGCCGACGCGCGCATGCGCTGTGCGCGAACACCACCGGACGACCGTCCGCGTATAGGAACACTTCGCGCGACCAGGCGAGGTGCGGCGGTGCGACGCCCAGCAAGGCGGCCTCATCCAGTGCGATGCGCGCCAGCCCGCTGCGCACGCCATGCACCGCAAAGCGGGTGCAGTGCTGCTGGATGCGCTGCGTCAGCGAACCGCGGTCGCGCAGCCAAGGGGCGAAACCGGGTTCGCAGCCCAGCGCGGCGCCGTGCCAAAATAAATCAGTTTTGTGAATATTCATTTCTTCCGTTCAAATACAGCGCTGTGGAACGAGTGCGAAACCCCCTCTAACTCCCCCTTGTGCGAGCATCCGCTGCGCGGATTGCCTGCTTGACCCACTTCATGGGGAGAACAAAACTGCACCTTTCCTGATGGGAGGGGTTCTAGGCGTGCAAATAGTCATGTCTGTTGGCCATCCAGCGCTGCAAATGCTTTTGCGCCGCAGCGGGAAAATCGCGCAGCAATTCGTCGGCGGCCTGCCGTGCCTGGTTCAATAAATCCTCATCCGCGCTAATATCGGCAAAGCGCAGCATCGCCACCCCGCTCTGCCGCGCGCCGAGCAACTCGCCCGGCCCGCGCAATTGTAAATCCTGTTGCGCGATGGCAAAGCCGTCGTTGCTCTCGAACACGATTTTCAGGCGCGCCTGCGCCAACTCGGAAAGCGGCTGCTGGTACAACAGGATGCACAGGCTTTGCATGGCACCCCGCCCCACCCGCCCGCGCAACTGGTGCAACTGCGCCAGCCCCATGCGCTCGGCATGGTCGATCACCATCAGACTGGCGTTCGGCACGTCCACGCCGACCTCGATCACGGTGGTGGCAACCAGCAATTGCATTTCGCCCGCCTTGAATGCCGCCATCGCGCGCGCCTTCTCGGCGTTGTCCAGCCTGCCGTGCGCCAGGCCGATGCTGAGTTCGGGAAATGCGGCGCACAGCATCCCGTGCGTCTCGATGACCGTCTGCAATTGCACCGCCTCCGATTGGCTTCGGCCGCTACGCTCAACATTCGCTGCGCTCACGTTAGCCTTCGCCGAAACTCCGTTTTCGTCGATCAGCGGGCATACCCAGTACGCCTGCTGTCCTGCCAGACAGGCGGCGCGCACCCGCTCGAACACTTCGTCGCGGCGCGCGTCACTGACCAGCTTGGTCACCACCGGCGTGCGCCCCGGCGGCAGTTCGTCGATCACCGACACATCGAGGTCGGCGTAATAGCTCATCGCCAATGTTCGCGGGATCGGCGTGGCGCTCATCATTAACTGGTGCGGCTCCACACCCTTGTTGCGCAGCGCGAGGCGCTGCTGCACGCCGAACTTGTGCTGCTCGTCGACAATGGCAAGGCCGAGTTTGTGGAACTCTACCTGATTCTGAAACAACGCGTGCGTGCCGATGGCCAGCAGCGTTGCGCCGCTGGCGATGCGCTCGGCGGCGAGCCGTTTCTCCTTCTTCTTCAAACTGCCGGACAGCCACACCGGGGCGATGCCGAGCGGTTCCAGCCATTCGCGCAGCTTGAAGTAATGTTGCTCGGCAAGTATTTCGGTGGGTGCCATCAGCGCGGCCTGATAGCCGTTCTCGATGGCCTGCAACGCGGCGAGCGCCGCAACGATGGTCTTGCCGCTGCCGACATCGCCGAGCAGCAGGCGCTGCATCGGGTGCGGTCGCGCAAGGTCGCGGCCGATTTCCGCATAGACCTTCTGCTGTGCGCCGGTCAACGCAAACGGCAGCCTGTCGAGCAGCGTGCCGGTGAGGCGGTGCTGCGGCGCGAGCGCCGGGGCGATGCGCTTGCCGCGCTCGCGGTGATGCGCGCGCATCGACAGTTGCTGCGCCAGCAGCTCGTCGAACTTGATGCGCCGCCACGCCGCATGACTGCGATCTTCCAGCGTGCGCGCGGAAATGTCCGGCGCGGGGTTATGCAGCAGATGCAAACTGCCGGCAAAACCCGCCAAGCAGAGTCTGCGCAACAACGCATCAGGCAGCGTATCGCTTAACGGCAACGTTTCCAGCGCATTGCCGATCAGCTTGCGCAAAGTGGCCTGCGACAGCCCCGCCGTGGTCGGATACACCGGCGTCAGGCTCTGCTGCAAGGGCGTGTCGCTGTCCACCGCGCGGCATTTCGGATGCACCATCTCCATACCGTAATAACCCGCGCGCACCTCGCCGACGGCGCGGATCTGCCTTCCTGCTGCGAGCTGCTTCTGCTGGCTCGGATAGAAATTCAGGAAGCGCAAGTACAACTCATCGCCGCCATCCTGCAAACGGCACACCAGCGTGCGGCGCGGTCGAAACACCACTTCGCTGTGGGTAATAACTCCCTGCACCTGCACCGTCTCGCCGACCTGCACGTTGGCAATCGGCGTGAGATGTGTCTCGTCCTCGTAGCGCAACGGCAGGTGCAGCAGCAGGTCGGTGCGGTGACGGATGCCCAGCTTGGCGAGTTTGGCCAGGGTTGCCGGAGAGATTTTTAGTGGTGCGCTCAATTCGATGATGAATGCGGTTTATTCCGGTTAAAACAAAAATAACGGAGCTCCTCTTGGATTTTTACCGTGTAAGGCGATTGCAAGGGTTTGAGCCTGAAATTTTCAACCATGCTGCAAAAAATCGGATATTGCCTTCGACATAACAACATACCGGGCGACTGTTGCCAAGGTGCCAATAAATATCTGAAATAGCACGGCGTACTTGGCAGGGCATGGGGGTCGAGCGAGCGTTGGTGTGGCGGAATGCTAGCAGAAAAATGCGGCCCTGCGGTTTCGAAACAAGCGGGGTGGCGGGGTGGAAGTTGGAGATAGCTCCATCGGATGTTGTCAATTCCGGAACAGCAGGGAGGCGCGGATCAATATCTTCTTATTTCCCGGTTGGGGTTATTGGCCCGGCAGGCGACCAACCGCCAGTCATTTTGCCGCTTTTCGTATTGCCATTATTCTCTGGCGTCGGAGAATATCCGCCTGCATCGGGCGGCACAGCAATCGCCTGCCGCACTTTTACGGATAACCCATCCCGGAACCGGCACTGCCCGATTTACCGGAGCCGCCTGTCCGGTTCGGGAGCGCCTTATTGTCAGAACGTATAAGTCACGGAGTAAGTAAACCCATTTACCGTAATGGTCACGGCATCATGCACTCCGGCAGCGCCGCCAGGAATGTAGAATGAGGCCGTCCCGGAGCTATCGGTGGTTGGTGTGCTCGATTTCGAATAACCATCCGTTCCACTCATGCTGAAGGACACCGTACAGCCTGAAACAACCGGGAATACACGGGCAATTACCGTGACACTTTGGCTGGGACCAGGATCCTGCGGGTTGGTGGTCACGCTGGCAGACAGGATTTCACTGCAACTTGAGCCAGTGACGGGAACTTCATTGTTTTCTATGGTGATGATTGTGCCCGGTTCAGCCTGGTCAATCGGAACCGGCGTGAAATCAATCGTCAGCGAACTTCCATCCGCCGGCGGGGTGAAATTCTTGATGACCACGGGGACATAGCCGGGAATCGAAATCACGAGCGTACCCCCGGCGGTCATGGTGTTGGGAATCTTGGTTCCCGCATTGGTCTGCCCGCTGCTAAGAGAACAAGTCTCTCCCGCAACCGCGAGAGGCTTGTTCCTCAAGCTGTCGGCGGAGGCGCCCGAACAATAATTCCACATCCAGCTCACCGTTTTACCGACCGTATAGGCGGCTAGGGCGGCACCGCCGATCACCACGGCAGCCGGTGCGGCTGCGGCAGAAGCAGCTCCGCCCGCGATAATGGCGGCACCGGTACCTACCACCGTGGAGAACCCCAGCCCTGCGGCCTTGAGCAATTGTTTTTGCCGCAACTTGTCGATACATGTCTTATAGGCATTAGGATCGGAGTCGAAAAGTGCGTTGCAAGCGCTGACACCATCTTTCGCGCCTTGAATGACTGCTCCGGTTTCAATCGCCAAACCCGGGCTGACCCCGGAAATATCCACAACGCCCGCCGCATCAGAAGATAAATCCAGGGGTTGAGCCATGGAGATTTGCCGGGTGCCTGCATATATAACGCTGTTTGATCCTGTGGATGAACCCGATGCCGCGCTGGAGGAAATATTTGCTGCTGTCGTATTGAGCGTTTCGAGTGCGGTCACCATCTGAGTGCCGGTGTTGAGGAAGTTGTTTGCCAACGTAGCCACTTCGCTCGCTGTCAAACTGGAAAGATTGGCGCCTTCCCATTGCAGGTTGGCCTGCAGGAACGCCAGATTGGATTTGGCAACGTCATCGACTGCCGTGTTGTAATCCGCCAGGCTGGTTTTGAGTGGCGGGACAGTTTCACCGGATGAACCCGGAGTACAAAAAATCACGCCGTCACTGCCATAGCCTTCCGATATCCAGCCCTGGCTGAGCATCTGGCTGCGCACGCCGGCATCCGCGGTATAGCGATGGTTGGGCGCACCGCTTAACCCGTTGTTGTACAGCCGGTAGACCTTGCTGGTTCCGCTGGGGCAGGCGCCGGTAATGTCGGATGTCTGGACGTAAAAGGCATTCGCCTCGAACTGCCAGTCCGCATTCTGTTTGACGGCATTGCATTCGTCGCTGAAAGGTGTGTAAAAGTGCGAACTCTTGGGCGCAAAACTGGTGCTGAAGAAGCGGCAGACCGTATTCAAGCCGGAGGCGTTGGATTCATATACCTTGAAGCTCCTGCCGGTGCGAGTCCACCCCTGAACCGCTCCGGCATCGATCGCTACCGCCTCGTCCGGAAATGCGGTGATGAAATAGTGGCCGAAGCCGCTGTGGTAATACTCGATGGCGTCCTGTGTCGTTCCGCCGATTTCTCCGCCGCCTGAGGAAAGCAATTGCATCGTATAGCTGCCGGTAGTCAGGGTTGTAGCCGTCGAAGCGTAAATCTGGTAAACCCCGCTGGTTGGAAGCGTCAAGTATCCGCTGTCTGCGGGAAGGCGGGAGTTGGTGCCCTCACCGCCATCATCGTCGTAGGTGGTGGCTAAATCCGGATACATGAGCGTGAGATCGACATCTATGCCGGCGGATGAATTGGTGATGTATATCTGCTGTCCTGCCGTTGCTGTAAAACTGTAAACGTCGGTATAGTACTGGCTGCTGCCATATGTAATTACGCAGTCGGCGCTATCCAGAGCGCCGTTGACCGTCTGTCCCACGGTGATTGTCTGGGTAGTACAGGCGGCATAGCTGTTCCCGGACAAAGCCAGCAGACCGAGCAGGCCAAGCGCCGACCACCCGCCCCATAGAATGTTTTTCATGATTTTCGCCTTTCGCTTATGTAAAGTGTGCCATGCTGATTTTCTGGCACCAATATTGCGTTTGTCATTGGGCACGCCACCCTATTAGTTTTATCGTCTGATACCATATATCAGAATATTTGTCAATCGCGGCGTAGCGCGAAAGATGGCGAAGGTGGAATGTGTAATTTCCCTCCACTGGCGCGACTGAATTTCCCCGAATGAATCATGGACATGCAAGCTGCCGCTTAGCGCCATTATTCCTGTAGAAACATCACCCCATCCGCCTCGATCAAGGCACCGCGCGGCAGCGAGGCAACACCCACGGCGGCGCGCGCCGGGTAGGGCTGGTGAAAGTAGGTCGCCATGATTTCGTTCACTCGGGCAAAATTGCCGAGGTCGGTGAGATAAACGTTGATTTTCACCACGTCGTCCATGCTGCCGCCCGCTGCGCTCGCAACCGCGCGCATGTTCTGGAACACGCGGTGAACCTGCGCATCGATGCCCTCGACCATCTGCATGGAGGTCGGATCGAGACCGATCTGGCCGGAAAGATAGACCGTGTGATCAACGCGCACAGCCTGAGAATAGGTGCCAATCGCGGCGGGCGCATCGGGGGTCTGGATGAATTTTTTGTTTGCCATGATTTGCTCCTTCAGAAATGGGTTGCGATTATAACCGCTCAAGAGTTGCAGAAAAATTCGTCGCACGTGCAGCAGAATTTTGCACAACTTTTCAGGTGACTACTGTCGGCTTGTCGCGCCCGGTGCGCTGCTTCAGTTCGGAAATCTCCAGCGCGACGCCGATCAACTCCGCCAGTGCCTCCTGCGCGTCGAGGTGATGTTTGCTCGCGTCCTGCTCGAAGGCTTCCAGATAAAGGCGCAGCGTTGCGCCCTCGGTGCCGGTACCGGACAGGCGGAACACGATGCGCGAGCCGTCGGTGAAACCGATGCGCACGCCCTGTCCGGTGCTGACGCTGCCGTCTACCGGGTCGGTGTAGCTGAAATCATCGCAGAACAGCACCTTGTAGTTGCCGAAATGCGCTCCCTGCAACTCGCCGAAGCGCTCGTGCAGCAGTTTCATCACGCCGTTGGCCGCGTCAACCGGAATGCCTTCATAGTCGTGGCGCGAATAGACGTTGCGCCCGAAGCGCGCCCAGTGTTCGCGCACGATTTCCTCTACGGATTGCCCGCGCGCCGCAAGGATATTCAGCCAGAACAGCACCGCCCACAGCCCGTCCTTCTCGCGGACATGATCCGAACCGGTGCCGAAGCTTTCCTCGCCGCACAGCGTCACCTTGCCCGCGTCCATCAGGTTACCGAAAAACTTCCAGCCGGTCGGCGTTTCGTAGCAGGGAATGTTAAGCGCTGCGGCCACGCGATCCGCCGCCGCGCTGGTCGGCATGGAGCGCGCAATGCCCGCCAGGCCATGTTTATAGCCCGGCACCAGATGCGCGTTGGCGGCGAGGATGGCGAGGCTGTCGGAAGGCGTAACGAAAAAATGCCTGCCGAGAATCATGTTGCGGTCGCCGTCGCCGTCCGAGGCTGCGCCGAAATCGGGAGCGCTGTCGCCATACAGGATCTCCACCAGTTCATGCGCATAGGTGAGGTTGGGGTCGGGGTGGCCGCCGCCGAAATCCGGCAGCGGTTCGGCGTTCATCAGGCTGCCCGCCGATGCGCCCAGCCGGTTAACGAAAATTTCGTGGGCGTACGGCCCGGTGACGGCGTGCATGGCATCGAACTGGATGCGGAAGCCTTGTGCCAACAGAGCGCGTATAGCGGCGAAATCGAACAGCGATTCCATCAACTCGGCGTAGTCGCCGACCGGATCGATCACCGTCACGGTCATGTCGCCCAGCTGGCTGTCGCCCAGGGTATCCAGGTCGATTTTCGGCGCGGCATCGGGGGTGTCGGCGATCCGGTACCGCGAGATCGTTTTGCTCGCCGCAAAAATTGCCTCGGTGATTTTTTCCGGCGCTGGACCGCCGTTGGCGGTGTTGTACTTGATGCCGAAATCGCCGTCCGGCCCGCCCGGGTTGTGGCTGGCGGACAGGATGATGCCGCCATAAGTCCGGTGTTTGCGTATCACGCAGGAAGCGGCAGGCGTAGAAAGGATGCCGCCACTGCCGACCAGCACGCGCCCGAAGCCATTCGCCGCCGCCATTTTCAAAATGACCTGGATCGCTTCGCGGTTGTAGAAACGGCCATCCCCGCCCAGCACCAGCACGGCGCCAGACGGCGCTGCGATGGTGTCAAAAATGGACTGAACGAAATTTTCCAAGTAACGCGGCTGCTGGAAAGCGGATACGCGTTTGCGCAGACCGGAGGTGCCAGGTTTCTGATCGGTAAAGGGTGCGGTAGCGACCGTACGGACTTGCATTGTCATTCCTCCCGTTTGTTGCAGTATATTTTCTAATATATTACCACCGGAACGGCGCAAACCCGTCCTGCCGGTTCCCCCAAAACCCCCGATTCCTGCAATAATCACGAATGTGAAAGAATAATATTGAATAAAGGGCACATTGCAAAATGAACCAGGACGACTTGAAGCGCGCGGTCGCGCAAGCCGCGATTGAATATGTGCCGTTCGACAGCATCGTCGGCGTGGGCACCGGTTCCACCGCCAATTTTTTCATCGACGAATTGGCGAAGATCAAACACAGGATACGCGGTGCGGTCGCCAGTTCCGAGGCTTCGGCGCAGCGCCTGAAAGGTCACGGCATCGAGGTGCTGCCGCTGAACGACGCGGGCAGCCTGCCGGTATACGTGGACGGCGCGGACGAGATCACCCGCCATCTGCACATGATTAAGGGCGGGGGCGGCGCGCTGACCCGCGAGAAGATCGTCGCGGCGGCCAGCAGGAAATTCATCTGCGTGTGCGATGCCAGCAAGCTGGTGGACGTGCTGGGCAAGTTTCCGCTGCCCATCGAGGTGATCCCGATGGCGCGCAGTTCCGTGGCGCGCCAACTGGTCGCGCTGGGTGGGCAACCGAAACTGCGCGAAGGGTTCGCCACCGACAACGGCAACGTCATCCTGGACGTGCACGGGCTGCAAATCATGAACCCGGTGGAGCTGGAATCCGCGCTAGATCACATCGCCGGGGTAGTCACCAACGGCCTGTTCGCGCGCCGCGCCGCCGACGTGTTGCTGCTCGGCACGGCGGAAGGCGTGAAGACGATGACGGTGTAATTCCCTATTCGAGCCTGAAGCAGCGCGACTGTCATCAATCCGTCACATTTACCGCTTACATTACGCGACAAGTCACATAGAGGGGCGACAGCATGGGCAACAGTTATCATATTTCCCGCCAGTTCGATGCCGAACTCGAGGCGATCCGCGCCAACGTGCTGCAAATGGGCGGGCTGGTGGAAAGCCAGATCAAGAGTGCGGTGGAATCGCTGCTGGGCGGCGACGTGGCATTGATGACCCGCGTGATCGAAGACGACCATCGCGTCAACGCCATGGAAGTGAAGATCGACGAAAATTGCAGCCAGGTGATCGCACGGCGCCAGCCGACTGCGGGCGATTTGCGCCTGGTCATGGCCGTAGTCAAGACCATCACCGACCTGGAGCGCATCGGCGACGAGGCCGAAAAGATCGCGCGCATGGCCATGCTGCTGTCGCAGAAAAATGCGCTCCATCTGCCGCGCTACCACGAGATCAAGCACGCCTCCGACCTGGCGCTGGACATGCTGCGCAAATCCCTCGATGCCTTTGCCCGGCTGGATGTGGCGATGGCCGCGCAAGTGTTGCGCCTCGACGAACAGGTGGACGAAGAGTTTCGCGCCATCATGCGCTACCTCATCACCTTCATGATGGAAGACCCTCGCACCATTTCAACTTCGCTGGAAATCCTGTTCGTCGCAAAAGCCATCGAGCGCATCGGCGACCATGCCAAGAACATGTCCGAATATGTCATCTACATGGTCAAGGGGCGCGACGTGCGCCATGTGGCCATGGATGAGATAGACCGCGAAATCCAACAGTAAAAGCCGGGGAATGGGGAGTGGATCGGCGCTTCGCGCCCCAGTAACAAGTGGGAAAACCGAGGGAATAGCAGCCAAAGCCCCGGCCCGAATTCGCATTTCTTCAGCGCTGATCAAAACGAATGCGCGGGGCTGAAGGCGCTGCAAAAATCATCAACCCCTGCCGACGACCTACAATGCAACTCTTGCTGTTGACATAAGTTCCAGATAACGTGCGACGCTACACTAAACCGTCCATCCCGAATACCGGTTAATCATGCCCGAACAACTCATAGGCCGTTTTGAAATTCTGAGCGAGCTTGGCAGGGGCGGGCAGGGAGCGGTATATCTTGCGCGCGACCCGCAGCTCGACCGGCAGGTCGCCATCAAGACGTTGCGCAAACTGGGGCATAAAACCGAGCAGCTGACTCACGAGGCGCGCATCGTCAGCAGGCTTCAGCACCCCAACATCATCACCCTGTACGATTACGGCGAACATCAGGGCGCCCCTTATCTGGTTTATGCCTACGTCGAAGGCAAAACTCTCGCCCAATTGCTGAAGCAGGAAAAGTCCCTGCCGTTCGCGCGGGCGGCGGAAATAGCCTGCGGAATCCTGGAAGCGCTCGCTTACGCGCATGCACAGGGCATCTCCCATCTGGACATGAAGCCGGCCAATGTCATGATTGCCAAAAGCGGCACGCCGATGGTGATGGATTTCGGGCTGGCAACGACAACCGGCGACCACGAGCAAACCATCAGCTCCCCCCTGAGCGGCACGCCCCGTTATGTGGCTCCCGAAATCATTTCTGGGCAGCAAGGCGATTTTCTTTCGGATATCTATTCGCTCGGCACGGTGCTCTACGAGATGGTGACCGGAAAATTCGCGGTCGGCGGCGACAATATGTTCGAGGTGCTGAACCGCGCCGCGCACGAGCAAATCGCTCCGCCATCGACCCACAACGAACGGATGGACGAAAAACTGGAGGCGATCATCCTCAAATCCGTGGCAAAGAATCCCGCCGGGCGCTACCCGGACGCGGCGTCAATGAAACAGGATTTGCAGGGCTATCTCAACGAAACGCGCGATGCGACCACCGAATTCCTGCTCCAGCGCATGCGCACCAAGCGGGATTTCCCCGCAATATCGGGCGTCATTTCCGAGATCAACCAGATCGTCTCTTCGGAATCCCGGAGCACCAGCCAGCTGACCAGCGCCATCCTCAAGGATCTCGCCCTCACCAACAAGATCCTGCGCGTGGTCAATACCGCCGCATTCGGGCAATACGGCGGCGCCATCAACACCATTTCCAAGGCGGTGGTCATCCTCGGCTTCGAGATCGTGCGCAACATCGCGACATCGCTGATCATGATCGAACTTCTTCAGAACCAGCCCCAGGCAGAACAGATGAAGGAGGAAATCATCAAGGGGCTTCTCGCCGGCGTGGTTGCGGCGCAGCTTTCAACCGACCACGACGTGCGCAACACGGAAGAAGTGCTGGTCTGCTCGATGTTCCATAGCCTGGGGAAAATGTTGTCGATCTACTACTTCTACGAAGAAAGCCAGGAAATCGAACGCCTGGTCAGGCAGGGAGAAAGCGAGGGGGCAGCCGCCATCGGTGTGCTTGGGATATCCTACTCCGATCTGGGGATGAGCGTGGCTCGCGGCTGGAAGTTCCCACCCCGGCTGCTCACCGGCATGCGCCAACTGCCAGGCGGCAAAGTCCCCGCTCCCAAGGGCGAATTGGATCAGTTGACCGCCACTATCAATCTGGCTTACGACCTGTGCGACATCTCCGCTTCGACCGACATCCGGAGCAAGCAGAAGCGGCTGGACGAACTGTCCAAACGCTATGAGAATGCGGGCAACATCACCAGCCACACACTATCCGGAGCCCTCGACACCGGCTTGGCGGAAATAAGCCAACGCGCCGGAATTCTCGGCGTCAACCTCACCGGCAGCACGCTGCTCGCCCGTGCGCACCAATGGAACGGGCGCTCGCCGACGCACACTCCCGATGAAAAAGAGGACGAGCTGGAAGGGATGACCCGCCTCGACCAAACCGTCGCGCAACAGCACGGCAAAGACGAGTCCATCGCTCTCCCGCTCGATCCAGATGCGATCCTCAGCGCCGGAATTCAGGATGCGATGAATTCCATGATAGGCGACTTCAATCTTAACGACATATTGCAGATGGTTCTGGAAACCATGCACCGCGGCATGAGATTCAATCGCACCCTGATCATGATCCGCAACAACAAACTGGGCGAAATGGTCGCGAAGTTCGGGATCGGCGATGAAATTAACGAGTTGATCCCGCGCTTCCGCTTTCCGTTGCATTCCGTGCAGGACGTGTTCCACCTGTCGATCGAGAAAGGCCTGGATATTTCGATTGCGGACATTTATGCGCTCAACATCGCCGACAAGATTCCGGACTGGTACAGGGATGCGGCCAACGCGCCCTGCTTTGTCCTGTTGCCGCTAATGCTGAACGGCAAGGCGATCGGCCTGTTTTACGCGAGCATGCTCGAAGCCAACAGTCTCAACATGACGCAGCAGCAGCTTTCGTTGCTGCGCACCCTGCGCAACCAGGCGGTGCTGGCGATCAAGCAACAGGCTTGAGCGCCGGCCAGCCCATGGCTACAGTTTGATGAAGTGCTCGCGGTAGTGGCGCAGCTCGGCAATGGATTCGTAGATGTCGGCCAGAGCTTCGTGCTTGCCATGTTTTTTCATGCCCTGCACCACTTCCGGCTTCCAGCGCTTGGCAAGCTCCTTGACGGTGCTCACATCGAGATTGCGGTAATGGAAGTAATCTTCCAGTTTCGGCATCCAGCGCGCCAGAAAACGCCGATCCTGACAGATGGAGTTGCCGCACATCGGCGAAGTGCGCACCGGCACATATTCCTTGAGGAACTCGACCATCTGCGCCTCTACAGCCGCATCGTCCAGCCCGGAAGCCTTCACCTTGCCGACCAAGCCCGATTTAGCGTGTGTGGATTTGTTCCATGCATCCATGCCGTCCAGCACGCAGTCCGGCTGGTGCACAACCAGAACCGGCGCTTCGGCGATGGTCTCCAGGTTGCTGTCGGTAATGACCAGCGCAACTTCGATGATGCGGTCGGTGTCGGGTACAAGGCCGGTCATCTCCATGTCTATCCAGATAAGGTGGTTTTGGTTTTGTGCCATAATTCGGGCGTCTAGACATATGAAAGATAAGGTGCGTATTGTGTCACAAACGCCTGCTTTGCGAACACCGAATCCCCCATGACCGCCGCGCATTTCTCCCTCATATTCGTCGCGGCGCTCGCCCTGACCACGCTCGCCAAGCTGTGGCTAGCACGGCGCCACCTCGCGCATATCGCCGCGCACCGCGCAGCGGTGCCGGACGCGTTCCGCGAAAAGATTGCGCTCGCCGATCACCAGAAAGCGGCGGATTACACCACCGCCAAAACCCGTTTCGCGATGCTCGACATACTGTTCGATGCCGTGCTGCTGCTGGTTTTCACCTTGGCGGGCGGCATCCAGTTTATCGCCGACCTGTGCAATGGCTGGTTCGGCGCGCCGCTCGTGCAGGGCGCGGCGACCATCGTTGCGGTGCTGCTGCTTTCGTCGCTGCTGGAAACCCCGTTCAGCCTGTATCGCACCTTTGTCATCGAGGCGCGTTTCGGCTTCAACAAGATGACCGTGGCGACCTATCTGGCCGACACACTGAAAAGCCTGCTGCTCGGTGCGGCCATCGGCCTGCCGCTGCTGTTCGGCGTGCTGTGGCTGATGTCCGCGATGGGGTCGTACTGGTGGCTGTACGTGTGCTTGGCCTGGATGGCGTTCAACCTGCTCATCCTGTTCATCTACCCGACCTTCATCGCGCCGCTGTTCAACAAGTTTACGCCGCTGCGGGATGAGGCGATGAAGGCGCGCATCGAAGCGCTGCTCGCCAGATGCGGCTTTACGGCAAGCGGCCTGTTCGTGATGGACGGCAGCAAGCGCAGCGCGCACGGCAACGCCTACTTCACCGGCTTCGGCAAGACCAAGCGCATCGTGTTTTTCGACACGCTGCTGGAGCGCCTGAACGGCAACGAAATCGAGGCCGTGCTGGCGCACGAGCTGGGCCACTTCAAGCGCCACCATGTGCTGAAACGCATCGTGGTGACCTTTGCCTTGAGCCTGGGGTTTTTGTGGCTGCTCGGCCAGCTGATGCAGACCGCCTGGTTCTATCAGGGCCTGGGCGTCAGCACGCCGTCCACCGCGCTCGCGCTGCTGCTGTTCTTCATGATCCTGCCGGTGTTCAGCTTCCTGCTGCAACCCCTGCTGTCGGCCTATTCGCGCAAACACGAGTTCGAGGCCGACGCTTATGCCGCCGGGCAAACCGACGCAACGGATATGGCGAACGCGCTGGTCAAGCTGTATCAGGACAACGCCGCGACGCTGACCCCGGATCCGCTGTATTCCGGTTTTTACGATTCGCACCCGCCCGCCGCGTTACGCATCGAGCATTTACAGTCCCTTCATTTTCAAGCGCCCAGCCTTCAAACCCGATGAGGAGAACACCATGAAATTGATTACCGCATTGATGCTGCTATGCGCCGCAACAGCGGCTTCGGCCACCCCCTTCCCGGACGGCGATGCGCGGACCGGCGAGCAATTGTTCGAGCAACACAAATGCGGCGGCTGCCATGCGAAGAAGATGGGCGGCGATGGCAGCGCGATATTCACCCGCCTGAACCGCAAAGTTAACAGCGCGGCACAGCTCGTCGATCATATCCACATCTGCGGCGGCGTTGTCGACGCAAACCTTGCGCCGCAAGACAAACAGCACCTCGGCGCGTACCTCAACCGTTTTTACAACCTGAAATAGGAGGGCATCATGGAACAAGCGTGCGACCTGACCAGCAAGCGATGCAAACCCTGCGAAGGCGGCGTGCCGCCGCTGTCGCAAGCGGAAGCCGACAACATGATGAAGCAGCTGGAAGGCTGGCAGCAGTCCGGCAACCAGATCGACAAGACCTACCATTTCAAAAACTACTACCAGACCATCGCCTTCGTCAACGCCATCGCCTGGATGGCGCACCGCGAAGACCATCACCCCAGCCTCACCGTCACCTACAACAGTTGCCAGATGGAATACACCACCCACGCCATCGGCGGCCTGTCGGAAAACGACTTCATCTGTGCCGCGAAAGCGGACGCGCTGTTCGGGCTTTGAGCAAAATTCTGCACGGGCAAATCGTCGCCGCTTTCGGCCGCCAATACTTGGCGCGCCTCGCGGACGGCAGCGAGATGCTCTGCCTGACGCGCGGCAAGAAAAGCGAGGTGGTATGCGGCGACCAGGCGGAAATCAAACCCACCGGAGACGCTTCGGCGGAGAACGGCGCGCAGGGCGTAATCGAGCGCATCGCGCCGCGCCGCTCGCTGCTGCACCGCTCCGACGCGTTCCGCGAAAAACTCATTGCCGCAAACGTCACGCAGATCGTGGTGGTGGTCGCCGCCGAACCCTCGTTCAGCGACGAGCTGCTGGCGCGTTGCCTGGTCGCCGCATTCGACCAGAAGCTGGACGTGCTGATCGTGCTGAACAAATGCGACTTGGCCGAAGCCGCGGTCGCCGCACGCCGGCGGCTCATGCCCTATAGCGCGATCGGCTACCGCGTGCTGGAGCTCAGCGCAAAGCGCGAGGTATCCGCCTTGCGCCCGCTCCTGCACGGCCACACCAGCGTGCTGGTCGGCCAGTCCGGCATGGGCAAATCCACGCTGATCAACGCGCTGCTGCCAGATGCGCAAGCCGCTACGCGCGAGATTTCCAGCGCGTTGGACTCCGGCAAACACACCACCACCCATGCGCGCCTGTATCGGCTGGACGAGGCAAGCAGCCTGATCGATTGCCCCGGCGTACAGGCGTTCGGCCTGCACCACCTGAGCTTCGGCGGCATAGAACAGGGCTTCGTCGAATTCGCGCCCTATCTCGGCCAGTGCCGCTTCCACGACTGCCACCATACGCACGAGCCGGGCTGCGCGCTGCGTGAAGCCGTCGCGGCGAAAAAGATCGACGCGCGAAGAATGGAGCTGTTCCAGCAGATCAGCGGCGCCGGGCATTAGCCAGCGGAATTCTGCATTCTGGCCGTTATTCCGGTAAAATTCCGCTGCGCCCCGCTTACCAAGGACTGAACATGGCAACACAGAACAGGCAAGGACACCCCGCCCTGATTATTGGCGCCGGGCGCGGCGGTTGCGCGCTGCTTGAAATGTTCATGGAAGACAGCCTGGTAAATGTCGTTGCCATAGCGGACACGAATTCCGCCGCACCCGGAATCCTGCTGGCAGAAAAACATGGGATCCCAACTTACACCGATGCCGTCCAGGCGCTCCAGGCCTGCAAAAGCTATCCGGACTGCATCGTATATAACCTGTCGCACGACGATTCAATCGGCGAGAAGGCGGGCAAGATTTTTGGCGACAAAAGGGTGGCGGGTGGCCCCGAGGTCAAGTTGTTCTGGCAGATGGTGACCAACCTGAAAAAGATCAAGGGAGACCTCGAAAAAAGCCAGAATCAGCTGCAATCCATCATCCACAACGTGATGGACGGCATCATTACAATCGATGAATCGGGAACGATCCAGGCATTCAATCCGGCAGCCGAGCAAATTTTCGGTTACTCGCAGCAGGAAACATTGGGCAAAAACGTAAAAATGCTGATGCCCGAGGCGGACCGAAGCCAGCACGACGCATATATCAACCGCTATTTGCAGACCGGCAAGAGCCGGATACTTGCAGTGCGCGGACGCGAGGTAACTGCCCTGCGGAAAAACGGCGAGCTGTTCCCGCTGGAAATGTCCGTATCGGAAATGATGCTAGGTGGGCTGCGCTACTTCATCGGCATCGTCCGCGACATTACGGAGCGCAAACTGGTCGAGCAGCAATTGGCGTATTTCGCCCACCACGATTTTTTGACCAAACTTCCGAACCGGATATTGTTTTCAAACAGCCTTGGGCAATCGATCCTCTTGGCCGCACGCAATCAATATAAAGTAGCCACCCTGTTTCTCGACCTGGACGGGTTCAAGCAAATCAACGATACGCTGGGGCACGATGCGGGCGACCGACTGTTGCAGGAAGTCGCCAGGAGGCTGCAAGAGATTATCCGCGCCTCCGATACCGTGGCGCGGATAGGCGGGGACGAATTCACCTTCGCGTTAAACAATATCGGATCGAACGAGAACGCCGCGCAGATGGCCGGTAAAATTATCGCCGCCCTGTCCGCGCCTTTCGACCTGAAGGGGCAGCAAAGCCATGTGGGAGGCAGTATCGGCATCTCCATCTACCCAGACGATGCCGAAGATATTGAAAAGCTCATCAAGCATGCCGACGAGGCCATGTACCTGGCAAAGCAAAGCGGGAAAAATACCTACCGGTTTTATCGCGACGTGTTGCGGGAACACCCTGCGGACGAATAGCAGGGCCTTGCGCCCATTTGTACTTCCAGAAATCGGCCAGTCACCAAGTTCCTGCGAACCGAAGTGTAATCAGGCTGTGTACCCCGACCGTCTCCAGTCGGCCTGAGCGGACGGTCGTAGGTATCCGATTCCGCTGACTGCGAACGTCTGCTTATTGGATATTGCGGCGCCCCTCATAGGCCATGCGGATCAGCGGTTTTGCGAGATCGATCGGCAGCATTAGAGATGGCCAGCTCAAGATCGCCGGTGCCCCAGTGCCCGCATTGACTTACGTCGCGGGCAATGGAGGGAATCGGGTCAAGCTTGGCTGGATTCAAATTCAGGTAGAGAACCAATCTGTTTTTCTGGATCACCACGGAGGTGAAATTTTTCAGGCGTTTGTAGGCGGCATAGAGCTTCAGCTCTTTCTTCTGCACATCGTCCCCCAGTGAAAGGATGTAATCCTCCAGAGAGGCCAACAGCACGCTCAAGGAATCCGACATGGTCTCCAGGCATTCGGCATAGGTCTTGTCACCCGAATTGGCTTTCCCCTTGTCGCTTACCATCTTGGCGGCCTTGCCACTTTTCACGCTGGCAGCGCCGCCGTTACCGGCGCTGACTGCATTCACCAGTTCCAGCAACAACAGCTCCTCGCCAAACAGACGGTAGCGGATCAACTTGATGTTGCGGTTAATCTGTTGCACGGCATGGGCGTCATATTTTGTGAAGTCTGCCGCGATACACACCAGACGCGGCGCGCTCCATAGGTTGGAATTATTTGGTAGTTGAGGTTGACCAGTCGAGCAGGCGCAGGCCGGACACCTGCGTAAAGGCGCGTTCGGCGCTGACCAGCGTGCAGTCTTCGGCCAGCGCATGACTGGCGATCAACAAATCCATCGGCGCCAGCGGTTTACCCAGCGCATCCAGCTCGGCGCGCAATAGCCCGTAGCGCCCGGCGCTGGCGGATGTCCACGGCAGAATGTCGACGGCGGCCAGGTAATTTTCCACGATGCGGCGCAGTTCGATATTGACCACACGCCGCGCCAAACCAAAGCGCAGCTCGGCCTCGGTGATAACGGAAATGCAGGACGGACGCTCGTTCAGGAGCGCGCTCAGGGTCTTTGTCCTGTCCTTGATAATCGCCGTGACGGCATTGGTATCCAGCATCAGCAGCGCGCTCATGGCCAATCGCGCTCCACAGGCGCGCCGGGATCGCGCAAGTTGTCGAGGGCATCGAGGTCTTCCTGCGGAATCAGCGGCAAGAGCTGGTCACGCAGTTTGAGCCACGCTTCGAATTTCCGGTTGCGCGGGCTCAGGATGACATCTCCGGTAACCTGATCGCGCCGGATGATGACCTCGTCGCCCTCGAAGCGGAATTCGGCCGGCAGACGCACGGCCTGGCTGCGGCCATTCTTGAATAGCTTGGCGGTTTGCATGGTGATGCTCCTTTCCTGTTTGGTATATACCGTGATTTATACCACTTAAAGGCAATGCCTTCAAGCCACTGACCAGATGGATTCGTTGAAGCTTTCCAGCACTTGCTGAGTTGCCCGTTAAACATTTTGTCGAGCCGGGCGAAGCCGCCGCCCTCGCGCTTGAAAATGAGGTCCGGGTCATCCAGCGCGGCGTGATCTACCAGCATGTTGGCTTTGGTTTGTGCTGCGATTCTTTTCAGCCAATCGCGCTGCGGCCCGGTCCAGTTGTGTGATGCCAGCAGCTTTTGCAGCGCATGATCGACGCGCTCGTTGTAGGGCACGAGCGCGTCGCCGATGGCAGCCTTGCGAATGTATCCAACGATGCGTGCGGCGATGTCCTGGTTGGTCATTTCGCGCCATGCGGTGGCCAGATTCGTTTCGGTGAACCCTGCTTTATCCAGTTCCAATACCAGTTCACGCAGTTGCTTGCGGGTGAGTTCGCGCGGACGGGTGTGGTCGCCTCTTCTGCCGCATAAGCGCGGGTATTACGATATGCCGAGAGGTCTATCGGGTTTGAAGATGTGCGCACGGTACTTATGGGGCTGGAGGCAATACCCCAACATTCCTGATAAGCAGACGTTGGCAGTCAACGACTCGGATAACCTACGACCGTCCGCTCAAGGAACGATGGACTGCCCCAGCGTCGCAATCGGCAAATACAGGCAAAGCGGATTATCCACACAGGCAATGAAGCCGAGCTTCCGGTAATACGCCTTGGCCTTGTCGTGTTTGGCATCTACGGCCGCCGCATACAGCCCCACGCGCTGCGAGAACTCTACGGCCAATCGCAATGCGAACGCCAGCAGGTCTTGCCCGATGCCCTGACCCTGATGCCGCGCATCCACCGCCAAGCGGCCTATGCGCAATATCGGCGCGGGGTAGCGGGGCAGCCTGGATTGGGAAGATAGCGAGGCCGTCGCAATTTGTCTGGCGCTCACGGTGACAAAGCCGATGACTGCTATACCGTCTTCGGCGACCGCTACATAGGTCTTGCCGAAGCCGCGCCGTTGCTGCTGCCCGGCCTGGCGCAACAGGAATTCATTCAGCGCGGCATCGCCGCAATCGAAGCCTTCGCGGCGATGCTGCGCATCCAGCAGCCGGATGGCGGGCATCTTCAGCGGCGCGCCATGAGTTTGCGCAATGCCGCCTTCGGTTTGGGCGGATGCTCCATGGATGCGGCGAAGGCCTCGAAATCGCGCTGCGTCAGCATCAACGTGTCATTCTCCGACACGATGCGGCGCGCCGCTTCGTATGCGTTCTGCAACATGAAACTGGAAACGGTGGTGCCCATCAGGGCGGCGGCGCGCTCGATCATGGCCTTCGCGTCGGCGCTGGTGCGCAGGTTGATGCGTGCGGATTCGTTGGCGACAGTGGCATAGCCAACGACTTGCTGCGTTTTTTGCAGCTTAGCTGGATGGCTAGTAGCTTTATCAGGCATGGCGGATTCTCCTTGAGTTAATGATGAATTGTACGTCATTTTTACGCACACAAAAAGATGCCCTGCCTTTCTGGGCGAGGCGCATATTTTTCCTGTTACCTCTTGAAAACGAAGATCATGCCCCAATCTCCCGCGAGTCAACACACGGAGAGAGTCATGGAGCAAAAAGAAACCAACCCGCAAATCGAGCAGCACGCGCCCCAGGCAAGCACCGGGCCTGCTGCGGCAAACGCGCCGGAAGTCATGCCCAGCCTGGAGGAAATGCTCCAGGAAGCCGAGCGCAAGGCGCAGGAGCATTACGACGCATGGATGTACGCCAAGGCCGAGGGCGAGAACATCCGCCGCCGCGCGGCTGATGACATCAATAAGGCGCAAAAATTTGCCGTGGAGCGTTTTTCCGGCGAGATGCTGGCGGTGAAAGACAGCCTCGAAGCGGGTCTGGCCGTCACCACTGGAGACGTGGATAGCTTCAAAAGCGGCTTGGAGCTGACGCTCAAGCAATTGTCCGGCGTGTTCGAAAAATTCAACATCAAGGAAATCAACCCGACCGGCGAGAAGCTGGATCCTCACAAGCACCAGGCAATCGGTGTGGTGGACAGCGACCACCCCGCAAATACCGTGGTCAGCGTGATGCAGAAGGGCTATGCGCTGAATGACCGCGTGCTGCGCCCGGCGCTGGTGATGGTGGCGAAAGGGAAAGAATAAAGGGAAGGGTAAAGGGGGAAGGGAGAAGGGTAAAAACCTCTCTCCGAACGAAGAGCGTCGGTTTTACCCTTCCCCCTTCTCTCTTCTCCCTTCCCCAACAAAACTCTTGAAATAAGCAAAACCCGCCCCACTTTAGGCGACAGCAGCTTTACGAATTCAACACATTCAACTGAAAGGAAAGCATCATGGGAAAAATTATCGGTATTGACCTGGGCACGACCAACTCCTGCGTGGCCATCATGGAAAACGGCAAGACCAAGGTGATCGAGAACGCGGAAGGCGCGCGCACCACCCCATCCATCATCGCCTACATGGAAGACGGCGAAATCCTGGTCGGCGCGCCGGCCAAGCGCCAGGCGGTGACCAATCCGAAGAACACGCTGTACGGCGTGAAGCGCCTGATCGGTCGCCGCTTCGAGGAAAAGATGGTACAGAAAGACATCGGCATGGTGCCCTACAACATCGTCAAGGCGAAGAACGGCGACGCTTGGATCAAGGTGCGCGACAAGGAAATTTCCGCGCCCGAGATTTCCGCGCAAGTGCTGGCGAAGATGAAGAAAACCGCCGAGGATTACTTGGGCGAGCCGGTCACCGAAGCGGTCATCACCGTGCCCGCGTATTTCAACGACAGCCAGCGCCAGGCCACCAAGGACGCCGGGCGCATCGCAGGGCTGGAAGTGAAGCGCATCATCAACGAGCCGACCGCGGCCGCGCTGGCTTTCGGCCTGGACAAACAGGAAGGCGACCGCAAGATCGCTGTGTATGACCTGGGCGGCGGCACGTTCGATATCTCCATCATCGACATCGCGGAAATCGAAGGCGAACACCAGTTCGAGGTGCTGTCCACCAACGGCGATACCTTCCTCGGCGGCGAAGACTTCGACATGCGCGTGATCGAGTATCTGGTGGATGAATTCAAGAAGGAGAGCGGCATCGACCTGAAGAAGGACATGCTCGCGCTGCAACGCCTCAAGGACGCGGCGGAAAAAGCCAAGATTGAGCTGTCTTCCGCGCAGCAGACCGAAGTGAACCTGCCGTACATCACGGCGGACGCGAGCGGCCCGAAACACCTCGCGGTGAAGATCACGCGCGCCAAACTGGAAAGCCTGGTGGAAGACCTGATCGCGCGCACTATCGAGCCGTGCAAGATCGCGATGAAGGACGCGGGCGTTTCCAACACCGACATCGCTGACGTAATCCTGGTCGGCGGCCAGACCCGCATGCCGATGGTGCAGGAAAAAGTCAAAGCCTTCTTCGGCAAGGAACCGCGCAAGGACGTGAACCCGGACGAGGCGGTGGCCGTCGGCGCGGCGATCCAGGGCGGCGTGCTGCAGGGCGAAGTCAAGGACGTGCTGCTGCTGGACGTGACCCCGCTCAGCCTGGGCATCGAGACCATGGGCGGCGTGATGACCAAACTGATCAAGAAGAACACCACGATTCCGACCAAGGCTTCGCAGGTGTTTTCCACCGCCGAAGATAACCAGAACGCGGTGACCATCCACGTGCTGCAAGGCGAACGCGAAATTTCTTCCGGCAACAAGAGCCTCGGGCAATTCAACCTGACCGACATCCCGCCCGCGCCGCGCGGCATGCCGCAGATCGAAGTGACCTTCGACATCGACGCGAACGGCATCCTGCATGTGTCGGCGAAAGACAAGGCGACCGGTAAGGAAAACAAGATCAAGATCCAGGCCAGCTCCGGCCTCTCCGAAGCGGAAATCCAGCGCATGGTGAACGATGCCGAAGTTAACGCCGAAGATGACCGCAAGGCGCTGGAACTGGTGACCGCGCGCAATCAACTGGATTCGCTGATCCACTCCACACACAAGTCGCTGAAGGAATACGGCGAGCAACTGACGGCGGATGAAAAATCTGCCATCGAAGCCGCGTTGAAGGAAGCGGAAGAGGTGGTGAAGGCCGACGACAAGGACGCCATCGAAGCCAAGACCGAAGCGCTGGCGACCGCCGCGCAGAAGCTCGGCGAGAAAATGTACGCCGCCGAACAGGCCAAGGCGCAGGGCGGCGAAGGCTGCGGAAGCTGCGGCTCGGGCGAACCCTGCTCCGACCAGAAGAAGGACGAAGGCGACGTAGTGGATGCGGAGTTCACCGAAGTGAAGGATAAGAAATAAGGCGATAAGGGTTAAGGGGGAAGGGAGAAGGGTGTGAAGCGCGGTCACCGCAACCTCAAAGCTTGGCAGCAGGCAATGGAGTTGGTGACTGCAATTTATACCGCAACCTCTACCTTCCCTGCCCAGGAAAAATTCGGATTGACCAGCCAGCTGCAACGTGCAGCTGTTTCTGTTCCGGCGAACATCGCAGAAGGCTTTGCGCGCAATGGAACAAAAGAGTTGCTGCACTTTCTGGGCATCGCAGCTGGATCGCTATCCGAACTGGATACCTTGATCGAACTTGCCGCAAGATTGGGCTACCTGAATAACGCAGAGGAGTTGAACGGAAAAGTGGATGAAGTTTCGGGACTGTTAATGGGATTGTCGGCATCGATCAAACGGCGCGCAACCTCTTAACCCTTCCCCCTTCTCCCTTCTCCCTTCCCATCATCAATGAGCAAAAAAGACTACTACGAAGTCCTCGGCGTCAACCGCGACGCCTCGGACGAAGAAATCAAGAAGGCTTATCGCAAGCTGGCGATGAAGCATCACCCCGACCGTAACCCGGACAACCCGAAGGCGGAAGAACACTTCAAGGAAGCCAAGGAAGCCTACGAGACGCTCTCCGACGGGCAGAAGCGCGCGGCCTACGACCAGTATGGCCATGCCGCGTTCGAGGCGGGCGGCATGGGCGGCGGCGCGGGCGGCGCAGGCGCGGCGGGTTTCGATTTCTCCGATATTTTCGGCGACATCTTCGGCGGGGCACGCGGGAGCGGCGGGCGCAGCAATGTGCATCGCGGCGCAGACCTGCGCTACAACATGGAAATCACGCTGGAGCAGGCCGCACGCGGCACCGAGACGCAAATTCGCGTGCCGACCATGGCGGAATGCGAGACCTGCAAGGGAACAGGCGCCAAGCCCGGCACCAGCCCGGCCACCTGCACCACCTGCGGCGGCCACGGCCAGGTGCGCATGCAGCAGGGCTTTTTCTCGATCCAGCAGACCTGCCCGCGCTGCCACGGCACCGGCAAGATGATCGCCTCGCCGTGCAAGGATTGCAGCGGCAGCGGACGCATCAAGCAGCACAAGACGCTGTCGGTGAAAATTCCGGCGGGCGTGGACAACGACGACCGCATCCGCCTGTCCGGCGAGGGCGAGCATGGCGTGAACGGCGGGCCGCCCGGCGATCTGTACGTGGTGATCCACACCAAACCGCACGCTGTGTTCCAGCGCGACCACAACGACCTGCATTGCGAAATGCCGATCAGCTTCAGCACCGCCGCGCTGGGCGGCGAAATCGAAATCCCCACGCTTGACGGCGCGGCGCGCATCAAAATTCCGCCCGAGACGCAAAGCGGCAAGCAATTCCGCCTGCGCGGCAAGGGCATCAAGGGCGTGCGCAGTTCGAGCTACGGCGACTTGCACTGCCATGTGATCGTGGAAACGCCAGTAAACCTCACCGAACGTCAGAAGGAACTACTGCGCGAGTTCGAAACGATCAACTCGGACGACAGCGGGCACCACAACCCCCGCGCCAAATCCTGGATGAATAAGGTGAAAGACTTTTTCGGGCAATAACCCGGCGGGAGGAAGCCATGCGCATCAAGGCACTCGGTCATGTTGTTCTCAAAGTGCGCAGCCTGGAGCGCTCGGTGCCCTTTTACCGTGACGTTCTCGGCATGAAGGAAGTCGCGCGCTATCGGGATACGATGGTGTTCTTCTCGCTCGGACAGAATCACCATGACCTCGGCCTGCTGCAAATCGGCGCACAGGCCGCACTGCCGGACAACCACGGCATCGGCCTGTATCACGTCGCCTTCAAGGTGGGCGACTCGCTCGACGAATTGCGCGAATGCAAGGCACATCTGGAACGGCATGGCGTCGCCATCGTCGGCATCAGCGATCACGGCGTCAGCCAGTCGATCTACCTCAAGGATCCGGACGGTATCGAAATCGAGCTGTATGTCGATGCCGCGCCTGAAGTATGGCGCGACAATCCCGCTGCCGTTGCAACAGTCAAACCGCTCGAGCTGTAAAACCTGGTGCCGAAAATCATCTTTGCCTGCTCTGCCGGGGATGTTTGCCTATAATCTGGCTTGCTGTCCGAAATTTTTATCTTGATGAATGGGAGGAACCATGGAATCACGATGCAAAACGATGGCAAGCCGCACCGGATTCATTCTGCTTATTTCCGCATTCCTGAGCGGTTGCAGCGGCGGCACCGGCAGCGTATCCGATTCGGCGCCAGACAATCCTGCCCTCGCCCCATGGAGCCTGCGCGCCGCAACTGACGCCGAGTTGACAGCCCATTTCCGCAGCGCACTCGGGCCGCCGGGTGCGGGTTATCAGAATACCATTCACCCCACGCTTGATTTTTCCGCTGCCCCTGCGGTCGCATTTTCAGGAACTACGCTGCAGGAGGCCGGAGTGGACGAGGCCGACCTGATCAAAAGCGACGGCGTGCATGTCTTCAGTCTCGATCAGGCTTCCGCCGGTTCCACACGCGATACTCTGCGCCGCCAGCAATTGAACGGCGCTGCGGCGAACGCGTCTCTCGTCCCCGCCGACAGCCTGAAAATCCCTTTCTCCGGCAATGTCGGCGGAACCGGCCTGTATCTGGACAGCGAGCGACGGCAACTTGTCGCCGTGGGAAATGAAAGCGTCAATTGGGGAATTTACGAGGCCTGGTTCGCGCCGCAATCCTGGAGTACCGGCGTGACTGAAGTGGCCCTGATCGACGCGTCCAGCCCAACGCAAATGCAGACGCGCCGCACCTTGCGCATGACGGCCCGGATGATCGGTTCGCGCCGTATCGGGTCAACGCTCTATCTCGTGCTGCGCAGCTACCCGCAGGTAGCGGGGATCGATCCCTCGTGGCCTGCCGAAAAAATCGCCTCAAACCAGACCATCGTCGATGCGCTGCAAGCCGCGCAACTACTGCCCGCGATATCGATTGACGGCGGTGCGGAACAGCCGTTGGTGCAACCGTCTTCATGCTTCATGCAAGAACAGAACTCCGCCAATAGCGCGGACATCGTCACCGTCGTCGCGATCGACCTTGCATCGCCCGCCCACAGCCACTCCGCGATCTGCTTCACCGGCGGAACCGAGGCGTTCTACGTGTCGGATCGGAGCCTGTATTTGGCGACCACGCGCTACGCCTATACATACAGCGGTGCGTTTCCCGCCTATCAGCCGGAAACATCTACCGACATCCACAAGTTCGCGCTCGATGGCCTGGACATCGCCTACCGCGGCTCCGGCAATGTGACGGGGCATCTCGGGTTCGAGCAGAACCGTAAATCTTTCCGCATGGGAGAATATGCTGGCGCGCTGCGGGTACTCACGCAGACCCAGTCGAACTGGGGTGGCTGGATTGCACTTCCGGTCACCGCTATCGCGGACTCGGCGGCAACGGCAGAATCCCCAAGCCACCTGACCATCATGAAAGAGGCGGCGGGAATGCTTCAGACCGTCGGCGAGTTGCCCAATGCCGCCCGGCCCCAACCGCTGGGCAAACCCGGCGAGCAACTGTACGCCTCCCGCTTTCTGGGGGCGCGCGGCTATCTCGTCACCTACCGCATCACCGACCCGCTCTACGTGCTGGATCTAGCCGATCCAGCCGACCCTAGGATCGCTGGCGAGTTGCAGGTGGACGGCTATTCCGACTACCTGTTCCCGCTGAACGACAACCTGCTGCTGGGGGTCGGCAAGGATGCCATTCCGGATGGCTCGACCGGTGACGGGCGCGCCGCATGGTATCAGGGCGTGAAGGTGTCGCTGCTCGACGTGAGCGACCCCGCTCACCCGCAAGAATCGGCGCGCCAGATCATAGGCAGGCGCGGAACAGACGCGACCGTGCTGCGCGACCACCACGGCATCGCCCTGCAATATCTGGGAAACAGCGTGCGCGTGAGCCTGCCTGTCAGCCTGCATGACACGCCATCCCAGTGGAACAATGGCGCACCCAGCGATTACTTCGATTTTACCCGCACCGAACTGCAACGTTTCGAGATCGACCTTGCCGCGAAGAGCCTGCTGGCAAGCCCTGCCATTTCATCCACTGCGGCAGGCGAGCGCGATATCTCATACGACCGCGCGCTGCTGTGGAACGATCAGGTGCACTGGTACCAGAACAGAGCCTGGACATCGGCGGCGTGGTGAGCCAAACGCGCCGGAACCAGCAGCCCGATTCCCCCCGCCATCCAGCCGGTCACTCCACCCCGCAAAACGCCGTGCCCTCGGACACCCAGCCTTGCGCGACCATCGCGGCCAGCTCGGCTTGGGTTGTCATGTAGCGGTGGTTGGGTGCGCCGCCCATGCCGTTGTTGTACGCCCGGTATACCGGGGAAGTGCCGTCCGGGCATGCGCCGCCGGTAGGTTTGACGGCATAGAATGCGTCGCCCTCGTAGCCCCAGCCCCAGTCGAGCCTGCCCTTGACGATCTCGCACTCGACCGGATCCACCGTGTAGAAGTGCGAGCCCATTGTGCCATTGGCGAACACACCGAAGAAACGGCAAACCGGGGAAGCGTTGCTGGGCGCCGAAGCCTGGGACTGCCACACATTGAACGTCTTGCCGGTGCGCACCCAGTTCCACTCGGGTTTGTTATCGAGCGCCAGCGCCTCGTCCGGGTATGACGTCATGAAATAATGATCGATATCGGCCTTGTAAAACTCGGTTGCCTCGACGCCTGCCGCGACGTTGCAGCTTCCGCTGGTTGCCGCACTCCCGGTTGCATCGGGAATGACCGCCACCGGCATCATCCTGCCCGATGCGATCATTTCGGTGTCGCTGGTGCCGTAGCCGACGCAGAACTGTGCGCCGAGGAGGTTGGCCGGGTTTGTGTTGTCGAGGATACTCAGTGCGGACATCGAATCTCCCAGCACGCCGGTGGCATAGGGAATCAATTGGCCGTTTTGCACCAGCTGCCAGCCGGTGGAGGTCAGTTGCACCAGCACGAAGGTGTCTGGATCCGCCGCTTCGATGAAGGCACCGAGCGCCTCTTGACGGGTGTCGATCTTGCCGCCGGTGTAGGGGTTGTCGCGGGTGGTGGTGACGCTCATGGCCTGATTCAGGGATGCGGCCAGGATGCCCAGTGCGCCGAGGCCATTGGACGGCACCCAAGCGGTAATGTAAACCTCGCCCAATTTGCCCACGTCGGGCGTGTTGAAGGCGACGGTGGTGGCGATCGTGGCGCTGGTCGGGGTGATGTCGCTGATGGTGGTGGCGACGAAAGGCACCAGATTGAAGGTGGCGGTGATGCCTTTGGCAGCATCCATTGTCACCACGCACGAGCCTGCGCCGGCGCAGTCTCCGCTCCAGTCGGAAAAATAGCTGCCGGAGGCCGGGGTGGCAGTAAGCGTGACGGAGGCGCCGCCGGTGAAGCTGCTGCTGCAAACTGCACCGCAGTTGATGCCGGCAGGGCTGCTGGTGACGGTGCCTGTGCCCGTGCCTGATCGGGCGACGGAAAGGGTCTGAAGTGCCGTGCCGGCGTTGGCGATGCTGTAGGACTGCAATTGCTCGGTTTCGGTCCAGATCATAGTTTGACCTGCGTACGACGAAGCGCTCGAAAGATTGGATTCGACTATGGCGCCCGCTGCCGGAGACATATAATATGTTCCGCTAACGTTAGAAGTTCCATCCGGAAACGTTGCGGAATAAACCCAATTCACCTGGAGACAATCGGTAAAGGTTCCGGCAGGCACGGTTCGTGTGACGTTAAAAGCCGCGACTGTATTGGTCACGCCGGATTCCCCTTCATAACCCGGTGTGGTGCCTGTGTATGTGTATGGCACCCAGCTCGTCCCCACCGTGAAAGTGGCCGGCAACACCGTTTCTGCCCCGTGGGAGTAAGTGTCGGATTCGATAAGTGTCCATGCGCCTGTTGCATCAATCTGCTCGGTGCTTGTGTAGGCATATCCGCCGTATACATCTTGGCGGGTCACCGTTCCGCCGGTAATGGCGGTGATGTTCGACACGTAGGTCGCGGGAGCGTGACCCTCCGGAGGGCAACCCGTCCCGCTGCATGTCGATGACGATAAATATGTCCAGTTGTTGCCGACCGCCTTTTGCGTGAAATACTGGGCAGCCGTGCCGGTCTCGGCCAACGCGCTCGTGCCCACACCCAGGCACAGGGCCAACCCAGCGGCCAACAAATAAAAATAGCGGGGCGGTTTCATGGCATTTCCTCAGGGGTTGCGGGTGTTGCGATGCGATAAGGAAATATACTCGCACTCGAAGCAAAAATAAATAGGCAATCCATCGCGGAAAGCCGTGCGGCATGGACGCGAACGATGCGGAACCTGTAGTGCGCCCTACTTCGCAAAGACTCCGGGTCCGAGTTCTGCTATCGTATTCCCCAGTTATCCGGACACTTGATCGCATCATTCATGAAGAGCGTTACCCTCACCAAGAGCACCCCCGGCGTTCCCGCCTCGATACTGGCGATGTTTGCTGCCCTGTGTTGGGTATTTGCGCTGCTGGTGTCGCTGACCCCGGCATGGAAGCAGGCCGAGCTCAAGCTGCTCGACAGCATGATGGTCGCGTCGGCACCCAATAAATCGGCGTTTCCAATTACCGTGATCGGCATCGACGAAGCTTCGTTCGCCGAGCTGGGGTTGCAATGGCCGTGGCCGCGAAGCCTGCATGCCGAGCTTGTCGACCGGCTCGCCGCCGCCGGTGCGGCCATTATTGTCTTCGATATTGTCTTCGCCGAACCCTCCAACAAGGAAGACGATAAACGTTTCGCCGATTCCATCCGCCGCGCCGGCAACGTCGTGCTCGCCGCCGACCGCGTGTACCGGGAATCCTCTTCGGTTCGGCAATGGCTGCGGCTCGACCCCTACCCGCCGTTCACGGATGCGGGCGCGCAGGTCGGCTTGGCCACGGTGGCGCTCGATGCCGATCTGGTCATACGCCAGATCCCGGGATCCGGCGACGCACTGTGGCGAACCGTCATGGCCAGCCTGGTCCGGCAACATCCGGAAATCACGCCCAACCCGGATATTTTACCGGGATCGTTAATACGCTATGCGGGCGGCGATCACACGTTCCCCTACGTTTCCTATCACGAAATCGTGAAGCCGACCGGCTCGATTCCGGCAGATTTTTTCAAGGACCAGGTCGTCGTCGTCGGCCGTGACGTCAAGGCCGCGCCGGACGTGGAAAGCGCGCAGGCCGATCTTTTTGCCACACCGTTTCTGGCCAGCACCGGCTGGCTCATGCCCGGCGCAGAAGTGCATGCGAACATCATTGAAACCGTGCTCGGAGGCAACCCCGTTACCCGCCCGAACAGCAGCGCCATGGCCGCATGGCTGGCGTTTATCGCCGCCCTGAGCGCCATCGCGATGCGGCGCTGGCGGCCGCTATGGGGCGCATTGGCCTGCGCGGCAATCGCGGCGATGATTGCCGCAGTGGTGTGGGCAGCTTTCCTCAAGTGGAATCTGTGGGTGCCTGCCGGCTCTTCGCTTGCCGTCATCCCGCTGATATATATCAGCCTGGGCGGCTGGTCGTATGTCACCGAACAGATGAGGCGCAAGGAAATCACGCGGGTATTTTCGCTCTACGTCACACCGCAGGTCGTGGACTACCTGATCGCGCACCCGGAGCGCATCAATCTCGGCGGCGAGCGCCGCGACATCACGCTGCTGTTCACCGATCTCGCCGGATTCACCACCTTCTCCGAAGCGCTCTCTCCGGAGCAAGTGACCCAGCTGCTCAACCGCCACTTCACCGAGATGACCGATATCCTGCTCGAACATCGGGGGACATTGGTGCAATTCATCGGCGACGCAATCATGGCTTTCTGGGGCGCGCCGCTCGACGACGATGACCAGGCGTATCACGCTGTCGCGACCGCGATTGCAATGCAGAAGGCTATGGCGGCCTTGCGCGAGGAACTCGCAAAGGAAAACCTGCCCCAGATACGGATGCGCATCGGCATCCATGGCGGATCGGCGGTGGTCGGCAATCTGGGTTCCGCGAAGCGGTTTGGCTACACTGCGGTCGGCGACGACGTCAATTTGGCGGCAAGGCTCGAAGGTATCAACAAACTCTACGGCACCGGCATCATGTTGAGCGGCGATACGGCGCGCCAGGTCGAAGGGCGGATTAAGTTACGCCCGGTCGACCGGGTTATTGTGAAAGGAAAAAGCCAGGCCGTCGAGGTGTTCACTCCATGCGAAAACACCAAGGTGGCCGAGCTCACCGAGCAGGCCATCCGCCTGTTCCGCGCCCGGGAATGGGACGCTGCGGAAGCGTGCCTGCAAGAGCTGCTTGCCATCGACCAGAAGGATGGCGTTGCCGGCCTCTATCTCAAACGCATCGCCGCATTTCGCATCACGCCTCCCCCCGAGGATTGGGACGGCGCCACGGAACTTGAAAAACTGTAGGGAAGGATTGCGCGCGAAATGGATCAAGAAATATCCGACAGCGTAGCCACTAACAAATTATGCAAAGCCTGCCCATGAATTCGAATATCGAAAAATTCGGCTGCCGCTTCGAAATCAGGCGGGAACTTGGCAGCGGCGCTTCGGCGCGAGTTTACCTGGCATTCGACACTTACGCGCAGCGCGAGGTGGCGCTCAAGATTACCAACCCGAACCTGTTTGGCGATGAGGAAGAAGGGGCGCGCAACCGCAGGATGTGGCTGAACGAAACCAGGCTGGCAGGAAAGCTCCAGCACCCCTTCATTGTTCAAGTTTTCGAGGCCGGAAGCACGGACAACCATGACTACCTGGTTATGGAATTAATGTCCGGCGGAACTCTCAAACAATTTGCGTCATACGGGAAGCTGCTTCCGGTTGTCCGGCTGGTCGATATTCTCTACAAAATTTGCAATGCGCTGGACTATGCCAACAAAAAAGGTGTACTCCACAGGGATATCAAGCCAGCCAACGTCCTGCTCGACGCCGGGGGCAACGCGAAAATTTCTGATTTTGGCGCCGCATTTCTGGTCGGCTCTGAATCCACTCAGGTTGAGGCCGTCGGGACATTGCATTACATGGCGCCGGAGCAATTCAAAAAAGCGGTGCCCACCATCCAGACCGATATTTACTCGACAGGCGTAATGGCCTATCAACTCCTGACCGGGAAATTTCCTTTCGAATCGACTTCCCACGAGAGCCTTATTTACCAGAAATTGAACATGGATCCGTTGCCGCTCGAACAGGCGCGCGGCGATATTCCGCAGGCGCTGCGTTTCGCGGTCAACCGCGCCATGCATCGCGACAGGGAAGTGCGCTACAGAACCTGGAAAGCATTCTGCGACGACCTGACCGCTGCCATGCCGCACTTACCCAAGCCCGATGAGGTGCTGTGCGATAGTTCGCGTTTTAATTTTTTCTGCAATTTGCCGTTCTTTGCCGGCTTCACGGATACGGAAATATGGGAGACAGTGGGAATTACCAGACTGTTCAAGTGCGAAGCGGGAGAGCGCCTGGCCCGCGAGGGAGAGGAAGGCAACAACATGTTCATCATTGCCGGCGGCGAGGCATCGGTGGCTAAAGGCGGCATCAAACTCGGCACCATGCATCCCGGAGATTTTTTTGGCGAGATCGCTTATATCAAGGAAGGGCGGCAAATTCGTTCCGCCACCGTTACGGCTGCCACGACCATGGAAGTGGTGGAAATCCGTGGCGACGCATTGCGTAACGCTTCCGCAGGGTTGCAAGCCAGATTTTCCAAGGCTCTGCTGAAATTATTGGTAATGCGGATCGAAACCTCGGACAATAACCTCATTGCAAGAGGTTGATGTTTGCGGCGCTGCCGGGGGCGCCCGCAGCAATCCCGCCTTTGTCATTGCGCCCCGCAGAACGCCACCCCCTCGGGCACCCAACCCTGTGCAACCATCGCATTTACATCGGCCTGGCTTGCCAGATAGCGATGGTTGGGCGCTCCGCCCATGCCATTGTTGTATACCCGGTATATCGGTGGGGCGCCGCTCTGACATGAGCCGCCGGCTGGCAGGACAGCGTAGAATGCAACGCCCTCATAACCCCAACCCCATTCGAGCCTGCCCTTGACGTATGCGCACTCATCGGGGTCTGCCGTATAAAAGTGCGAGCCTTGCGTGCCATTGGCGAACACCCCGTAGAAACGGCAAACCGGAGATGCGCCGCCGGGCGCCGAAGATTGGGTGAGCCAAACATTAAATGTCTTGCCGGTGCGCGACCAGCCCCAGCCCGGATTATTGTCGAGGAAGGCCGCCTCGGCGGTCGAGGCCGTCATGAAATAATGATCGATCCCGGCGTGGTAGAACTCGACCGAATGAGGCGGAGGCGCATCGTGGGCAATCAGCAGGTAATCGTCGAGGCCGCCGCGAATATTCAGTTGCTGCATCAACTGCCCCTGGCTGGCATAGCCGGGATCGACGCCACCCAGATACGCGGCGAAAAACGGGACGACCCAGCCGAAGACATCGTCCGCATAGGCCGCTTCATAGGTATGCCCGATGTCGCTCAGGGCGACCAGATAATGGGTGCCGCGAAACCGGCTCACAGCTTCTATTATCCGGTGCATCGGAGAGACACTGTCAGCCGTTCCGGAGATGGCGAGGTAAGGTGTGCTGACATAGCCTGCCGTAACGTTCTCATCGCCGAACGCAGGCAGGTATTTTTGCCCGGCGTAAGGGGCGTAACCGACCGCAGCCTTGATGCGCGGATCGGTCACGGTCGGCGTGGAAGAGTAGTTAGAGTAACTCTTGGTCAGGTGGGCGCCGAGCAGCAGGATCATGGTCTCACCCCCAAGGCTGGCGCCGATGCCGCCGATGCGATCCTGGTCGATCTTGCTGCCGAAGCCGGGATGCTCCAGCATTGCATCGATCACGGATTTCATGGCCAATGGCCGCAACGCCTGAAGTTCGACGAACTCGTCGAAATTGCGTATCAGGTATATCAAGTCCCCTATATCCGACAAATCCAACCGCAGGAAGCGCGCATCGCCATGGAACGGTGCCGCCACGATGTAGCCGTAGCTGGCGAGCCGCACCAGAAATTCGATGGATTTGTCGTCCGCAGGGCTGGAACCCAGCCCATGCGAGAACGCCAGCAGCGGCCAGCGAGTGCAGCCCGGCGGAGCAGGAAAGGCGGCAATGCAAGCCCGCCCGGCTACTATGGGCGGCTGCCCCGCGCGCTGCATCCGGGGAATGATCTGTCCATCGGGCAGAACGTAGTCCGGGCTGAGATTGGTTTCGTCCGTCGGGTAGCACGCGAGGATGGTGAAATCGACGGTAGAGTTCCGCCGCCTCGGATAGAGGCCTTCATTGGGAACAAGTGGGCTGGCCTTCAGCGTATCGTCGGGTTCCAGCAAAATGTCGCTCACGTAGCGGCCATCCCTGCCCGACCAATAGTCGACAACGCTGCCGCCGAGCAGATTCAGCTTTCCGATGTCATGCGCGAGATTGGAGCATGACACCTGATATGGCCCCGGCGCGACCGGATCCATCTCGACGCGGGTTTCGGCTTGCGCGGAAAGTGCCGCAACAAGCATGCACAAGCCATAGCAGGGCATCAGGAATTTCTGGTTTAGAAGCACGATGCAGACCTCACGATTTGGCTACGGTAGCGAATTGAATCATGCCACTTTTGACAAGCCAAGGGCGAACTAATTCAGCGTTTCCATGCGATTACCCTTTAACTTCCTTCGCAAACAGCCAGATTCGGCCTAAAACTTCGCCACCAGATTCGCGCCGACCAGATTCCCGGTGTCGTGCTTGAGCAGGTTTGCCGCATAACCCTCCACGTTCCAGCACTTGTCTTGCGATTCCCAACGCAGCTTGAGCGTCATGTCCCAGCCGGATGACAGCGGCAGCAGATTCGCTTCGTCGCCGAAGCGCGCCGAGCGCCACACGGTTTGTGCGCTGACAATGGTGCGCTGGTCGCCCGCCCAGGTCAGACCCAGAGTGGCGCGATGCTTCGGCAGATATGGGATATCCTTGCCGCCGAAGGCTGCGCCGGTATTTTCCGAGTGGGTGTTGGCATAGCCGAAGTAACCGGCAAGGTTGCGCGGAAGATCGGCGTGGCTTCGAGCTGGTCGGGCGCGGCCAGGTTGGCGACGCTCTGCTGGCGCAACCGTTCGAGATTGGTGACATCGGCGCGGGTGTTGAGCACGCCGTCGAGCGGCGAGCTCAGGTTGTCCACCTTTCTGCGGTCGGCAAATGCCGTCATAAACCATTCATGCGACATTTCCCAATCGAGCTGTCCGCGGAAGCGCGAGAACGTGCCGCCGCTATAGACCAGTGAGTCGTCGATCGGGATGCCGGCGGTAGCGACCGGTGCAAGTGAGTTATAGGA
>MGXA01000061.1 GCA_001801215.1 Gallionellales bacterium RIFCSPLOWO2_02_FULL_59_110
TTCTTTGCGTTTAGCCACCCCCCTCATTTGCCACAGCAACCTTTTCCAAAAACCGATTGATCCGGCATTCCTGCGCGTAGCCTGTCTGCGTACCGGAGCCGCACGATGAAAGGAGAGGTGCCATGTTACAGTCCAATGCGCTGATTGTTGATTCTTCCGTATCCATGCGGAGTTACGTCCGAGCAATCCTCCATCAGGAACTAGGATTCAATAAAATTCACGAAGCTAAAGATGCAGACGACGCATTTCAAGTGCTGAAGTCAGGGCACATCATCAACTGGATTTTCAGCTCGCTGGAGATGCCCGGCCTGTCCCCCCTTGATCTTCTGGGAACAGTCCGCAACGATCCCAATTGCGCGCATACCCGCTTCGTTCTGATGTCTTCTAACGATGAGCTTGTCACTCGGAAAATCGCCATCCGGGCAGGCGCAGCCGATTACCTGTGCAAGCCCTTTATTCCCAGTCAGCTGGTTAACATGGTGCACAGGCTCACCGGCCTGGCAGAACGGCGTGGCGCCGAGAGGCTCAAGATTGCTCTGCCTTGTGAAATCAACATTGGTTTCGATTCGTTCCATCACTATGGCGCGGAAGTGGCAGATATTTCGGTGACGGGCTGCCGAGTGAAAACTTCGCAAGTCAAACACGGCAGCGGGTATGTCGATGACTATGCTACCGTTACCCTGCCGCTGGAAAATGGTTCTCCACTTGATATTCAGGCAAAAATAAAGCGGGTGGAATTCAGCAAAACCTGCACCGACCCATTGCGCAATACCGAGGTGGCGATGGAGTTTGTTGACGCCACACCGACACTCAAAGAAAGACTCGAATCATTTATCGATTCATGCAAGGGAAAACCTGCCGCAGAACGGCAAGAGTGGCTTGCTACGCATTAGTGTCGCCATTGCCATAGCGGCCCCTGAAATTTTACCTTCCCTTATATCGACGCCCCGCTTCTTGCGGGGCGTTATTGTTTGGGCTGGGTGCTGGGCGACTGGCAGCGGGAAGGCCCGGTGCTGCGCTGCGACAGCGACGGCATCAGGTGGGAAGCCGCCCCGGGCTGACGGTCAGCCCTGACAGCAGCCGTCAAAGCGTATAGCGTTACCCAACGGCTCTTCGTTTCCGCAATTCAAACGGTCTCAAGCGGTACGTCCCCGACTATTTGCGAGGTTTAGCGGTCTTGGTCTTTTTGGTTTGTTGAACTGTAGGCTCTTGTGCAGCAGCTACTTTAATCAGAAGGCGAGGGCCAGTGATTTCACCTTCTTCCGTCGTTGCCATAAGCTTCAACATAGTGGGTTTTTCAATAGCAAATGGAGAAAACACGATTGCAGTGCTGATGATTTTTCGCGTTGAGGTTTCGTCAAAAACCTGACTTGATCCTGTAAGGCCTTCTTGCGGAATATCCATTCGCGCCAATTCGACATCATCATCCTGAACGACCCGAAGCATCAATGATTTGAAAGGTCTTTCTTTTGGAGTCAGAATCGAAGCAAATACGCATAACTTTGGTAATGTAACGGGTGCCATCTGAACAACGAGCTCGCTTTGATAACACCCCATAAATGACAACTTGTTACCTAGCTCTGGCCGGATATCGTCGCAAAAAATAGCCGTTAAACAACGAGCATCATTCTTTTTCATTGTTTATCCTCAGGTGAAATTGCTTCCATAACCGCCGCTACTGGCACGCCAAGCGCCCGAGCAAGTTTTTTTACTGTACTGACCTGTGGATCGACATTGCCAAGTTCAATCCGTGCGATATAGGACTGGCTCGTGCTGGCTCGTTTAGCGAGCTCTGCTTGCGACCAGCCTTTTTGAAGGCGAAACAGTGCAATTGAAGAAGGCTGGTTGTTGTAAAAAGATTTTGCTACCCATTGCCGACCTTTGGCAATCGCTTCCGCTGTCTCGTTGGACTGTTCAAGCTCGGCAACCAAATCATCAATATCGATGGCATCGGGAATTTTTGGAGGTTTTGCGGGAACAGGAAATTCCGCGTAAATTACATTACACGGTGCTGTACTGGTTGGTTGCTCTTCAAAAACCTTAGTAGGTAGTAATTCCAAGGTCTCTGTAGGCTTTAAGGATGCGGTTTGTGATCTCATGATCTTTATTGTATTCAAAATCCCGATGAACAACGGCTAATACGTAGTATTGAAGCGACTTTGGCGCGTAAGCATAGACTATCCGATAGCGCAAACTACCTTTTGGTTCTGTCCAAATTTTCAATCGCCAAATATTAAATCCGACATTCCAAAACTCAAACCACTTGCTTATGTGATAAGTCGCCGAATGGTCAGCCCCAAAATCATGGTCAAGCAACGAGTCAATGATTTTAGGGTCGTGCTTGGCTTGTTGAAGTAAAGCGACCACTTTACCGGCAGCGAACCGGTCTTTCACCATCAACTGCCTCAGGTCATCAGCGGCATCAGGATGAATCGTTAATGTTGGTACGATACCCAATTAGGTATTGCCCGTCAAGTTGTTAGTTGGATAGGCCGAGAAAATCACCCGCACGCCCCTATCGTCCCGCAACTGGTGCAGAACTCGCAGCCGTCTTTCTTGATCAGCGTGGCGTTGCCGCATTCCTTGCAGACCTTGCCGGTCATCGGCCTGATTCCGGAGGTTCTATTTTGCGCCTCAGGTACTTCCAGCACGCCCATCTGCTGCACCGGGTAGCCCTGTTCGTCGAGTATGCCGAGCATGGCGTAGCGGTGGATGATGAGCTTGGCGACATAGGAAACCGTGGAGGGGTAGCTTTCCATCTTTTCCCCGCCCGGCACGCGCGCCATGAAATCGCCGAGCGGTTCGCCGAAGTTGATCAGCTTGCGCAGCTTCATGCCGATCCAGGCCGGATCGATGACGCGCATGTCCAGGCTCAGCACCTTGCACAGGCCGTCGAGGGCGCGCGGATAAACCCCGGATAGCCACATCGAGTAGGGGCGGCGCTGCCCGTCCGGCAACACGAGTTCTTTCAGCCCCAGCACGAAGTCGTCGCCGGCGCCGGCGTTGGAGATGTCCACCGTCCAGCTCATCGTGCCATCGGTGCCGGTTTTCGGCTCCTTTTTGGCGAACAGCGCATCCATCATCGGGGTGGTAACGCCCTCGCCGACTTCCAGCGCGCCCAGATCCTCGATGCGATATTTCAGCAGATGCGCGAACGCCGCCACCAGGCTCGGCATGCGCTTCATTTCTCCGTCGGGCGGCATCGGCATGTCGAAGGCGTCGTCGCCGGCGGTTTTCATCAGCATTTCCAGTTTCATACGCAGCCACACCGGGTCGCGCGCACGCATATCCATCGACAGCGACTTCGCCAGCGCGCCCAGCCCGCGCGGCTGCTCCCCGCCGTTTACCCAGACTTCGAACGGATGGTTTTGGCCATTCCTGGTGTGGGAAACGAAGATCACGAAGCTGCCGAGCTGGTGCTCGACCACTTGCGAAACCCAGCCCTCGCTGCCACCGGGCAGATCGGGGCGGCCCGGCCAACGCAGCGATGCGAGCGACGGCTTGGGGGCGGCTTCCAGCACGATGCGCCGGTCCTGATCGAACAGCAGGTCTTGCGGCTGCTCTTCCTTCTTGGCCGGCGTGACGGACAGCACCGAGCCCAGCACGCTGTTCGGACGATAGGTTGCCAGGCCCTTCAATCCGGCTTTCCACGCTTCCGTGTAGAGGTCCTTGAAATCTTCATAGGGGTAATCGGCCGGCACGTTGACCGTCTTGCTGATCGCCGTATCGATGAACGGCGCGACGGCGGCCACCATCTTCATGTGGTCTATCGCGGAAATCTCCAGCGCGGTGACGAAGGCGGGCGGCAGGTTGTCCATATCACCGCCCTGCTGCTTGTAGACGCGCCAGGCGTGATCTTCCACCGGGTAATCCTTGGTGCTGCCGTCCATCATGCGTTTCTTGCGCGTGTAGAACCAGGAGAACGGCGGCTCGATGCCGTTGGAGGCGTTGTCGGCGAACGCCAACGAGATGGTGCCGGTGGGCGCGATCGACAGCAGGTGGCTGTTGCGGATACCGTGCTTGCGGATCTTATCCTGGATTTCTTCGGGCAGGCGCGAGGCGAAGCGCGGTGCTGCGAGGTACTGATCGGCATCCAGCAACGGGAAAGCGCCGCGCTCGATGGCCAGATCCACCGAGGCGAGATAAGCCTCGTCGCGCATGAAGCGCGTCAGCTTGGTGGCAAACGCCCGTGCCTGATCGGTGTTGTATGGCAGGTTCAGCATCACCAGCGCATCGCCCAGCCCGGTATAGCCCAGCCCGATGCGCCGCTTGCTCTGCGCTTCTTTCTGCTGTTCGGGCAGCGGCCAGGCCGTCACGTCCAGCACGTTGTCCAGCATGCGCACCCCGACCTGCACCAGCTCCTTGAATTTCGCATAATTGAAAGCGGCCTGGCCGGTGAAGGCGTTTTCCACCATACAGGTCAGGTTGATCGAGCCCAGGCAGCAGCAACCGTAGGAAGGCAGCGGCTGTTCGGCGCACGGATTGGTGGCTTCGATGATTTCGATATAACTGAGATTGTTGTCGCGGTTCATCAGGTCGATGAACAGCACGCCCGGCTCGGCATGGTCGTAGGTGCTTTCGATGATCTGCTTCCACAGGTCGGCGGCCGGCACCCTGCGGTATACCCACTTGCCGTCGCCGCGCCGCGCGGCGCCTTGCTCCTTGAGTGCGGCGGCAGGTTCCGCGCTATGTACCAGCTCGAAATCCGCGCCGTCCGCCACGGCGTGCATCAGGGCATCGGTGACGCCCACGGAAATATTGAAGTTGCGCAGATCGCCCTTATCCTTGGCGTGAATGAATTTTTCGATGTCGGGATGGTCGCAGCGCAGAACGCCCATCTGCGCGCCGCGCCGCGCGCCGGCGGATTCCACCGTCTCGCATGAACGGTCGAACACGCGCATGTAGGAAATCGGGCCGCTGGCGCGGGAATTCGTGCCCTTGACCATCGCCCCCTCGGGGCGGATCGCCGAAAAATCGTAGCCGACGCCGCCGCCGCGCCGCATGGTTTCCGCCGCCTGTTGCAGCGCGTCGTAGATGCCCGGCTTGCCGTTGCTGATACCGGAAATCGCATCGCCCACCGGCTGCACGAAGCAGTTGATCAGCGTCGCGTGGATTTTCAGGCCGGCTGCCGAGTTGATGCGACCGGCGGGCACAAGGCCGTTTTCCTGCCCGCGGAAAAACACCTCTTCCCATTTCGCGCGCTGTTCCGGCTTTTCGGCTTCGGCCAGACCGCGCGCCACGCGGCGGCGCACATCCTGGACGGAGGTCTCGCCGGGCTCCGCATATTTTTCCAGCAACACTTCGGTACTGATTTCTTGCGCCATTTCAATTTTCCCTCCTGCAACGGGTTCGTCTGTCACCGGATTGGCATGCAAGGGAATGACAGGCGCCGTCGCCTGATCGGCCCGATCTGCATGATCCTTGCTTGATGCAACCTTGTGTTGGCCGGACGGCGTGTCGGGTGAGGCGGAGAAATCGGAAATATTGCGGGCTGACGTTGAAGACGAAACTCTTTCTGTAACAAGCACAATGCACCCCCTTGGTAGCACGGGCTACAATAGCCCATAAAACACAAAACCACTATATGTAGTGGTTTTCTCCCTGATTTTTACTAATTCTAGGGTACTGAGTTTTTTTTGCAAGCATTATTTTGTTCTGGAAACCGCCGGGCCTGCCTCGCCCGGCGAGCCTGCTGGCTTTAAAGGAAATCGGCTGCAAACCCGCTTGGACAGATCGGGGTTCCGCCGCTTTTTTGCTCAAGAAACGGCTATTGGCCTGCAAAATCGGCAAATGGTGAAAGCGGGAGAAGATGCCCCCGCGACCGGTCTGCCGCACGGCTTGCGAAAAGATGTATCTCGCGAGTCTTAACGTTAGGGAGGCGCTGATTTATTCGTCATCCCCGCGAAGGCGGGGATCCAGTGCCTTTACTTAACTGGGTTCCCGCCTTCGCGGGAACGACGAAACCGAATAAATCAGCGCGTCCTTAGCGCAAATTGACGATATTCCAGCCGTGCTGCTCGGCATGGGCACGCAACGTTTCATCCGGATTCGCCGCGACCGGGTGTTTCACCTTGCGCAGCAGCGGCAGGTCGTTAAGCGAGTCGCTGTAAAACGTGCTGTCGGCAAAACTGTCCAGCGTCCAACTGCGCCCGGCCAGCCAGCTTTCCAGGCGAATAATCTTGCCTTCGCGGAAACACGGCACGTCCGCCACTGCGCCGGTGAACTCGCCATTGATATGCTCCGGTTCGGTGGCAATCAGGTGCTCGATGCCGAACTCGCGCGCAATCGGCGCGGTGACGAAACTGTTGGTCGCGGTGATGATGACGCACAAGTCGCCCGCCGTGCGGTGACGCTGCACCAGTTCGCGCGACTGCGGCGTGATCATCGGCAGCACGCTCGCGCGCATGAATTGCCGGTGCCACTCATCCAGGGTCTTGCGCGAATGGCGCGACAGCGGCTTGAGCTGAAAATCCAGAAACTCGTGGATATCCAGCGTCCCGGCCTTGTATTGTTCATAGAAGGTGAGGTTCTTCACCTCGAACAGTTCGCGGTCGAGCACGCCGATGCGGATCAGAAATTGCGACCATTCGAAATCGCTGTCGCCATTCAGCAGGGTATTGTCCAGATCGAATAAGGCTAAATTCACTTCAACTCCAATATTTGTTGCAGGATTTTCCTAAACCGTAGCCGGATGCAGCGAAGCGTAATCCGGGAGGCGGTGCATACCCACAGAAATCTCCCGGATTACATTGCATTTCATCCGGGCTACGCTCTCTGGGTTCCGGCCTTCACCGGAATGACGAAATCTGAATTTTCAGAGGCGCCCATAATTTCTTTCAGCAGCGGCACCGACGGCGCGCGGTGCAGGCGCAGCGAATGCTCATCCAGCGCGTCCAGCGCCGCTATCAAGCTGGGCAGGTCGCGGCGCCCGTGGCGCAATAAGTATTGCGTGACTTCCGGCGGCAGCGCAAAGCCGCGCGACCGCGCATGCTGCGCCAGCGCCTGTGTTTTCTCCTCGTCGCTGAGCCCGTGCACCTGGTACACCAAGCCCCATCCGAGGCGGGTGCGCAGGTCGTCGCGCAGCGCCAGGTGCAGCGGCGCCTGCGTGCCGCTCACCAGCAGCATGCCGCCGCTGTCGCGAAGCCGGTTGTAGAGGTCGAACAGTTCGATCTGCGCGGCCTCGTCGAGGTGCTCGGCATCGTCCATCGCCACCACTTCTGCGAATTGCGGCACGCTGCCCCGCGCATAAACTGCACTGCGTTGCGCGTCCAGCGCGGCGCGCACGCAGGCCTGCAACAGATGGCTCTTGCCGCTGCCAGCCTCGCCCCATACATAAAAACACCGCTCGCTGCTACTGCCCCCCAGCGCATGGCGCAGCACCGAAAGCAGTTCGAGGTTGTGCCCCGCGACGAAGTTGTCGAGGGTCGGCTGACTATCGGGAGCGATGTCGAGCAGCAGCTGGCTCACGGTTTTTTGTACATCTCACTGGCGAGATACCACGCCTTGCCGTGGCGCAGCGCCACCAGCAGGATGGCGGCCAGCGGCAGCGCCAGCAGCAGGCCGAAGAAACCGAACACCTGGCCGAAGGCGAGCAGCGCGAAAATCACCGCTAGCGGATGCAGGCCGATGCGGTCGCCGACCAGCCACGGCGTGACCACCATCCCCTCCAGCAACTGGCCCGCGCCGAACGCCGCCCACACCCAGAGCACGCCGCCGAAGCTCGGGAACTGCATCACCGCCGCGAGCGTCGCGAGCGACAGGCCGAGGATCATGCCGAGGTAGGGCACGAATACCAGCAGCCCGGCGAGGATGCCGATGGGCAGCGCGAATTCCAGCCCGGTCAGCCACAGCGCCACCACGTAGAACAGGCTCATAAGCAGCATCACGGATATCTGCCCGCGCAGGAACTCCGCCAGCACGCCGTCCACCTCGGCGGCGATCTCCGCCACCTTGCCGTGCCAGTGGCGAGGAATCAGCCCATCCAACTGTGCGGCCAGCGCATCCCAGTCGCGCAGCAGGTAGAACATCGCCACCGGGATCAGCAGCAAATTGACCAGCGCGACGGCGATTGCGCCGCCGCTGCTGCCGAGCCATGGCAGCAATTTACCCGCGATCCCGCCCGCACTTTGCCAGTGAGTGAGCAGCAGGTTCTTCAGCGCCTGGCTGTCCCATTCCAGGCTGATGCCGAACCATTGCTGCAACTGCGGCAGCAGGCGCGTGCGCGCCGCCTCGATCCAGACCGGCAGGCGCGCCACGAACAGGCCGATCTCCTTTTCCAGCAGCGGCAGCATGATGATCAGCAGCAGGCCGGACAGCAGCAGCAGGCCGCCCATCACCAGCGCCACCGCCAGCGCGCGCGGCACTTTGCTGACGGCGAGGCGCCGCACCAGCGGATTGCAGATGTAGGCGAGGATGCCCGCCGCGACGAACGGCGCGAGGATCGGGCCGAGCAGGTACAGCAGCAGGACAACGACTGCGATGACAAACAGCCATTGCGCGGCAGCAAAGCGGGACAGGGTCATTTCGGGTAAAATTCGCGAAAACTCGTGCAGCACTTTACCTTTAAGAAAGCGAGAACTCAACTTGAGCCCATCCAGTTCACTGTCTTACCGCGACGCCGGCGTCGATATCGACGCGGGCGACCGCCTCGTCGAGAACATCAAGCCGTTCGCCAAGCGCACCATGCGCCCCGAAGTACTCAACGGTATCGGCGGTTTCGGCGGCCTGGTGGAAATCTCCAAAAAATACAAAGAACCCGTGCTGGTCTCCGGCACCGACGGCGTCGGCACCAAGCTCAAGCTTGCCTTCGAACTCAACCGCCACGACACGGTCGGCATCGACCTGGTCGGCATGAGTGTCAACGACATTCTGGTGCAGGGCGCGGAGCCGCTATTTTTCCTCGACTATTTCGCCTGTGGCAAGCTCGACGTGGAGGCCGCCACCGAGGTCATCAAGGGCATCGCCTCCGGCTGCGAACAGGCCGGTTGCGCGCTGATTGGCGGGGAGACCGCCGAGATGCCGGGCATGTATCCGGTGGGTGAATACGACCTCGCGGGCTTCGCGGTCGGCGTAGTGGAGAAGAGCAATATCATCACCGGTAACGACATCAAGCCCGGCGACGCGGTGATCGGCCTCGCCTCGAACGGCGCGCATTCCAACGGCTATTCGCTGGTGCGCAAGATCATCGAGCGCAACCGGCCCGACCTGAATGCGAAATTCGACGGCGGGCGCACGCTGGCCGACTGCATCATGGCGCCGACGCGCATCTACGTGAAGCCGCTGCTGGCGCTGATGCAATCCGTCACCGTGAAGGGCATGGCGCATATCACCGGCGGCGGCCTGCTGGAGAACATCCCGCGCGTGCTGCCGGGGAACGTCGTCGCGCAACTGGACGGCAAGGCCTGGCATACGCCGAAGCTGTTCGACTGGCTGCGCGAGATGGGCAATGTCGCGCCGCAGGAAATGTACCGCACCTTCAACTGCGGCATCGGCATGGTGGTCATCGTGGACAGAAACGATGCGGATGCGGCGCTGAAACAACTCAACGCCGCCGGCGAAACCGCCACGGTCATCGGCGCGATCCGCGCGCGCAACGGCGACGAGGCGCAGACGCAAGTTTTGGGCGGGTGGGCATAACGTTATCCGCCACATAGGTACTTTGTATATTTTTCATTCGGCTGCCCCGCGAGGTGCAAGAACCTCATTGTGGTAACGGCCTGCGGCTTCATCGGCCAGCCGCATACGATGCAGCCAAAGCACAGGAGTGATACAGTAACCGACTATAGCAACTGTCCGATAGGATCCATCCCGAAGTTCAAACATGTAGAGAGGGAGAATGAAATGCGTTTTGTCGATCTGAAACTGCGTACCAAGCTGATATTGATTACCGCTCTGGTGTTCATGCCCATCATGGGCGGGGGCACTTTGTATCTGGTCCACCAGACCTACTGGATGGAAGTGAAAAACGCCCTCGGCGGGTTGATGAATTTTGTCGATGCCAAGCAGCAGGGAGTGATCCGCTACATCGGGCAAAACGAAAAATTCACCAAACAGATGGCCTCGTTGGCTAACGATGCCGACCCCGCCGTGCTGCGCAAACATTTTGCCAAGGTGGTGGAAACCGACGTGTTCGACCAGGCCAACCACCCGTTCAAGGACGAAGTCGTCGCGGGCAAGCGCAAAATCGCCACCTGGCGCGCTTACCACGCCATCGACCTAGTGCGCGACGGCAAGATCGCGGTGTCATCCGACCCGGCGCGTGAAGGCAAGGATTGGGCGCAAAAGCCGGACACCAAACACGGTTACTCCGATGTCTGGATGGACGGCGATACGCCAGTATTGAGTTTTGCCGCTGCGGGCGGCGGCGGCACGGTCTATGTGCATGCGGATGCGCGCATGATG
>MGXA01000062.1 GCA_001801215.1 Gallionellales bacterium RIFCSPLOWO2_02_FULL_59_110
TATTGGCTCTCAGCGATTTACCTCTCTATCTCTTCTTCTAAAAACAAAAAGCCACCGCCTCCGGTAACCCGGATGCGGTGGCTTCTTTTTTAGCCGCTATTTTTTAGCCTTCTTTCTTCGTCTTCTCCTCGCCGGTGATAAACCCGATAGGGCGTTTCTTTGGCGGCTCGGGCGGGCGCATCAGCTCCCGCATGGTGTGGATGAGACCGGCGATGGCCTGATCGTGGGAATCGAGCTTGCGCTCGATGCGGCTCTCCAGCTCGGACAGCTTGAGCGCCAGCTCCCTGTTGCCCGCGAGCAGCTCGCGCAGCGCCACGAAGGCGCGCACCACGTAGACCGACACCTCCGCCGCGCGCTGCGATTTGAGAATGGTCGCCGCCATGATCGCGCCGTGTTCGGTGAAAGCGAACGGCGCAAAACGCGGGTCGCGGTGCTTCTGCGAACCGGTCGCAAATTGCGACCGGTCCAGCGCCTCCACCTCTTCCGCCGTCAGCCTGAAAATGAAATCTTCCGGGAACCGGTCGCGGTTGCGCCGCACCTGCTCGTTCAGGCGGCGCGTTTCCACGCCGTAGAGCGCCGCCAGATCGGCATCCAGCAACACCTTTTGGCCGCGCAGCACCAGGATGCGGTGCGTGATCGACTCCAGCGGCAACAGCGAAGGCGCGCTCATTTGGCCGCCTGCTTGTTGTGCGCCTTGCGCCTGAGCTGGCCGCGCTCGATGAACGCATCGAGCAATTGCAGCACCTGCCGTTTCTCTCCCGTCTCCAGCTTCTCGATCTGCTGCAAGCGACGTTGCAGGCGGCTATCGCTGGGCTTGGCTATCTTCCTGCTCTTGGCCGGTGTTGCGCCGAGCAACACCTCGATGGACACGCCCAGCGCCTGCGCCAAACCGGGCAACAAATTGCTGGGCGGGTGATCGGTCTCGCCCTCGTAATACGCGATCATCCGGCGCGTAATCCCCAGCTCGTTGGCGAGCTCTGTTTGCGTGAAACCGGAGGCCTTGCGCAACTCCACCAGTCGCGCGCCGAAATTCGGCAGTGCTGCATTTGTTCTCTTGGGCATAGTTGACTTCCAAAGTGCAAGCTGATGCCCAAAATTGTAACGCCGGTTTTTTAACATGCCGTGTCCGCCCTCCAAAGTGCTTGACTTCCAATGTCCGAACATCGTACATTGCAACGCACCGAATATCAACCGCCTTTTTGTTAAAAATAATTTGCAAAAGGGGGTTGACAGGTTTTTGACGAAAGGCGGATTTATGGCACGGATACCGGAAAACGAAATCGAGCGGCTAAAAAATGAAGTGTCGGTCGAGCGCCTGATCGAGGGCAGCGGCATCGAGCTCAAAAAGACCGGCAAAGACCTCGCCGGGAAATGTCCCTTCCACGAAGACGACACCGCCAGCCTCGTGGTCACGCCGTCCAAGAACCTGTGGCACTGCTTCGGCTGCGGCGCAGCCGGTGGCCCGATAGATTGGGTCATCAAGAAAAACGGCGTTTCGTTCCGCCATGCCGTCGAACTGTTGCGCGACGGCATTTCCACTTTAGCCGCCGCGCCGGTGAAGCGCACCACCGTGCGCGCCCTCGAAGCGCCGGTGGCGCCAGACGTTGACGACCAGGTATTGCTGGATCAGGTCATCGGCTACTACCACGAAACGCTCAAGACCTCGCCCGAAGCGCTGGCGTACCTGCAAGCGCGCGGCATCGCTTCGACGGAAGCCGTCGAACATTTCAAGCTCGGTTTCGCCGACCGCACCTTGGGATTGCGCCTGCCGCAAAAGAACCGTGTTGCCGGTAGCGGGATCAGGACACGCCTGCAGAAGATCGGCATCTACCGCGAGTCTGGCCACGAGCATTTCAACGGTTCGCTGATCGTGCCGGTGTGCGATGCAAACGGCAACGTCAGCGAAGTGTATGGCCGCAAGATCACCGACGGGTTGCGCAAAGGCACACCGCCGCATTTGTACCTGCCAGGACAGCATCGCGGCGTGTGGAACATCGAAGCGTTGCAAGCGAACAAAGAAATCATCCTGACTGAGGCGCTGATCGACGCGCTCACCTTCTGGTGCGCCGGGTATCGCAACGTCACCAGCAGCTACGGCATTGAAGGTTTTACGGAAGACCATCTGGCCGCGTTCAAGCAGCACGGCACCCGGCGCGTGTTGATCGCCTACGACCGCGACGAGGCGGGAGAGCGTGGCGCGGCCAAGGTGTCCGAACTGCTGATGGCCGCTGGTATCGAATGCTTCCGCATCCAGTTTCCGAAAGGCATGGACGCGAACGAATACGCGCTGAAAGTTGCGCCCGCGCAAAAGTCGCTTGGCATCGTCATCCGCAAAGCGGTATGGCTCGGCAAGGGAAAACCACCCGCGCGGCCAGATGCTGAACCCGTGACCGCCACCATGCCACCATCGCCGGAAGCCGCGCCGGCACTTGCTTCAGAGCCTTCTTTTTTAGCTGCCGCACCTGCCGCTCAAGAAAAATCCGCCCCTCCACCCGAACCGCTCCCCGCGAGTCCCGCGCCCGAAACCGCCCGCGAACTGCCGATGGAAATCAAGGACAACGAAGTCACGCTCACCCTGGGCGAAGGCAAAGACGCGCGCCGCTACCGAGTGCGCGGCCTCGCCAAAAATCTCGCGGTCGATGTGCTCAAAATCAACCTGCTGATGGGATGTGGCGATGCCTTCCACATCGACACCCTGGACCTGTACGCCGCCAAACAGCGCGCGACCTACATCGCCCAAGCCGCGCACGAAACCGGCTGTGACGAGCGCATCCTCAAAGGCGACCTTGGCCGCGTGTTGCTTGCCTTGGAACAATTGCAGGATGCCACCATCCGCGACACCTTGCAGGCCGCGCCGGAGCCGCAGATGGAAGAGGCCGCGCAACAGGCGGCGCTGGCCTTGCTGAAATCTCCCGACCTGGTTGCCCGCATCCTCGCCGACTTCGCCGCTTGCGGGTTGGTGGGCGAAGAGACAAACAAGCTGGTTGGCTATCTCGCCGCCGTCTCGCGCAAGCTGGACAAGCCCTTGGGCGTGGTGATCCAGTCATCGAGCGCCGCTGGTAAAAGTTCGCTGATGGATGCCGTGCTGTCCTTCGTCCCCGATGAAGAGAAAGTGAAATACAGCGCGATGACCGGCCAGAGTTTGTTTTACATGGGCGAAACAAACTTGAAACACAAGGCGCTCGCCATCGTGGAAGAAGAGGGTGCAAGCCGCGCCAGCTATGCCTTGAAGCTGCTGCAATCCGAAGGTGAACTGACGATTGCCAGCACCGGCAAAGACCCGGTGTCCGGCAACCTCATCACGCAACAGTACAGAGTCGAAGGCCCGGTGGCCTTGCTGGTGACCACCACCGCGCGCGACATCGACGAAGAGCTGATGAACCGCTGTCTGGTTCTGTCAGTTGATGAAGGCCGCGAACAGACGCGCGCCATCCACCAACTGCAACGCGACCGGCGCACCTTGGAAGGCTTGATTGCACGGCGCGACAAGGAAGCGTTGATTGCGTTGCACCAGAACGCGCAGCGCCTGTTAAAACCGCTCGACGTGTTGAACCCCTACGCCAAGTTTCTGACCTTCCCAGACCAGACCACGCGCCTCAGACGCGATCACGAAAAGTACCTCACCCTGATCGACACCATCGCCTTCATCCACCAGCACCAGCGCACGGTGAAAACCGCGCAACGTGGAGAGCAAGCCATCGAGTACATCGAAGTTACATTGGCCGACATCGAGCTGGCCAACCGCATCGCGCACGACGTGCTGGGGCGCAGCCTGGACGAGTTGCCGCCGCAGACGCGCAGGCTGTTGAAGCTGGTTGATGGCTACGCAGTGTCCGAGTGCGAGCGCCTGAAAGTGAAACGCGCCGATTTCCACTTTAGCCGCCGCGCCCTGCGCGAGGCGATCAACTGGGGTGACACGCAATTGAAGTTGCACCTTGCGCGCCTGTCCGAGCTCGAATACCTGGTCACGCACCGCAGCAAAACCAACGGCTTCGAGTACGAGCTGGTGTACGACATGGCCGGTGCGGATGACAGCTTGCGCTTCCCCGGTTTGGCCGACATCGAGGCGCTGGCCTGTGCCTACGACGGCGCGCGGTCGGGGTCAAAAGAGGCGTGGTCGGGGTCTGGTCGGGGGGCGGTCGCCCCTCGGTCGGGGGGTGGTCGGGTTGACGAATCGCCCGCGAAGCCGCTACCCATAAGGCTTGCGGACGATATGCCAGAAACAAACAGCAAAACGCACCTCCTACGCCCATCCGCAAAAATCGCATCGTACCCACAGCCGCTACCTTTAGCCGCCGCTGCTGTCCGTTAACGCCATGCCGCGCAAAGGCCAACACCTCAAGCACCGCAAAATCGAGGCGATCAAGCCGCCGGGCCCGCCCAGACACGAGACGCATGACGCGCTGGCGCGCAACCGTCTGGTGCGCTACATGGAGGATCACTTCGAGTGGATGCTCGTGACCGGCTACAGCGCCGACACGGTACGCGCGCGGCGTGTGTCCATCCGCAAGTTTATCGGCTGGTGCGACGAGCGCGGCCTCGACGATCCGCGCGAAGTCACCCGCCCGATGCTGGAGCGCTACCAGCGTTATTTGTTTTACTACCGCAAGCCGGAAGGCAAAGACTGCGGCGCACCGCTCACGATCTCCATGCAATACCAATACCTCGCCCCGCTCAAGACCTGGTTCAAATGGCTGTCGCGCCAGCATCACATCCTCGCCAACCCCGCCGCCGATCTCGACTTGCCCAAGCTACCCAAACACCTGCCGCGCTCTGTGCCGACCGTGCAGGAAGTCGAAGCGATCTTGAGCGAAGCTGAGCCGGATAGCGCGAAAGGACTGCGCGACCGCGCCATGCTTGAAACCCTGTACGCCACTGGCCTGCGCCGCATGGAGCTGCCCGGCGTTTCGATCTACGACATCGACCTGAATCGCGGCGTGTTGTGGGTGCGGCACGGCAAAGGCAACCGCGAGCGCGTGGTGCCGCTGGGAGATCGAGCGATGGCGTGGCTCGACAAATACCTCATCGAGTCCCGCCCGCAGTTGCTGGCCGACGACACGTCCGCGCTGTTCCTGACCGACTACGGCGAACCGGTGCAGCCGCACTATGTGGCCGACAAGGTGAAACGCTACATGCAGTTCGCCGGAGTGAACAAAACCGGCTCGACGCACCTGCTCAGACACGCTTGCGCCACGCACATGCTCGAAGGCGGGGCGGACATCCGCTACATCCAGGAGATGCTCGGCCATGCCAACTTGCAGACCACCGAAATCTACACGCACGTCAGCATCGACAAGCTGATCGCCGTGCATGGCGCGACGCACCCGAGCCGGTTGACGCGGCACAGGGACAACAAAAATCCGGTGACAGGGCCGAGCCTCGACGAGGTGTCCGGGAACGCGGCAGAGGCGCTTTTAGACGCGATAGCTGACGAAGACGAGGCGGAGGCAACCGGTGTTGCAGCGGACGCGCCAAAAGCCGCGCGCCGTTGAACGTGAAGCTCCATTCACCGCTCCGTCACGGCGCTTGCAACAAAACCGCAAGCCCCGCGCCGTCGCTGGCGCAGTGGTGGCTCGACGTGCAGCGTTCCAATCGGACGCTGGGCAAGGTGTGGTCTTTGCTGCGCAAAGGCTTTCGATGAGCAGGCGCGAGGGTAAATCGCTTTGCGCTTTAACATAACAGGGCGTTATGCAAAGTTGCTGCGCAACCGCTGGCGCGCCTCCGGTTCGCATAACACCTGTTATGTCTTGCGCCCTCGCGCCTGCGGCGTTGTCGCTTTGCGGATTGTTGTTGCAAGCGTTCTCCCCCTGTCCCCCGCTGGGGGTGGGCAGCAAAACGGGGCTGGTGATGCGCCGCCCCTCCGCCTTTTGCTGCGTGGTCGCTGCGCGTGTTGGTTGTTTGTGGTGTTGTGCGGCAAGCCGCGCCATCGTTTGATGCG
>MGXA01000063.1 GCA_001801215.1 Gallionellales bacterium RIFCSPLOWO2_02_FULL_59_110
GGCATGTGCATCGGCACATCCTTCAGCGAATGCACGGCGAGGTCGGCGCGCCCGTCTTCCAGCGCGGTTTCCAGCTCCTTCACGAACAGGCCCTTGCCGCCGATCTTGGACAGCGTCACGTCGAGAATCTGGTCGCCCTGCGTGGTCATACCGAGGATGCTGACTTCGGTTTGTGGATATAATCCGCGCAGCCTGTCGCGGATATGCTCGGCCTGCCACATGGCCAGCGCGCTTTCGCGCGAGGCGATCACCAGACGGGAGGGTGGGATTGAAGATGCTTGGTTCATCGGTTTTCCTGAGTTTTCGTTGGCCATACGCCCGGTATTCTAACATGAGGAGCGCCATGCTTTCCGCCATTGCTGCCGGTGCTCGTTCATGACCCGAACCCTCCTGGCGTCGCTTGGCGCACTCTTGCTGCTTGCCTCGTGCCGCAGCATATCGCCCGGCACCGTAATTTCCATCGCCACCAGCGGCAGCCCGGAAGCGGCGGCGCGCGCCCTGATACAGAGCAAGAAAACCGCCTACCTGCGCAACCCCCAGCAACTCGCCAGCGACCTGAAGAATGCGCAGCGCGACTTCGAACAACTGATGGACATCCTGCACGGCAACGCGGGTAAAAAGTGGGGCCAGAAGGAAGCGCGCCTGCCCGACCGCACCCACTACGTCAAATACACCCAGGGCTACCTGAGCCGCGCGGTGGTGGATTTTGATAGCGGCGAAATCACCGTCGAAACGCTAGACGAAAAAAATCCCGGCAACAGTTTGAAGGATGCAGTCGTCACCACCTTGCTCACACCCGACGACCCGCGCGCGGTCGATCTATTTTCGGACAGTTCGATCAAACTGACCGGCGAGCGCGACCCCTATCTGCTGGGGCTGGTGCTGGACAATAAAGGGCGCGCCATCGCTACGCCGGAGCAGGCGGAACGCTTTGCCGCCGGCCTGGTGCAAAATGCGCAGAGCCGCTCGGTCGCCACCGACGCAGGGAGCAAGCAGGCGCGTTTTGTCAGGTTCGGCATGGTCGGCAACTTCTCCAGCAAGCAGGCGGAAAAATACCGCCCGCTGGTTGAGAAATACGCCAGAACTTACGGCATCAGCCCGAGCCTGGTATTCGCCATCATGCGCACTGAAAGCAATTTCAACCCGTTTGCGGTCAGTTCCGCCCCCGCCTACGGCCTGATGCAACTGGTGCCCACCAGCGGCGGGCGCGATGCCTACAAGCGCGCAAAAGGCGTGGACGAAATACCCGGCAAGCAATACCTGTTCGACGCGGAAAACAACATCGAGCTGGGCACGGCCTACCTGAACGTGCTGGCTTTCAACGAATTGCACGAAGTGAATGACCCGGTGTCGCGCGAATACTGCATTATCTCCGCTTACAACACCGGCCCATCCAACGTGCTGCGCACCTTCGATGCAAGCAAGAAACGCGACGCAGCCATGGCCGCCATCAACCGCATGGCCGCGCCCGCCGTGTACGACAAGCTGCGCGCGCAGCTCCCCTATGCCGAGACGCGCCAGTACCTGCAAAAGGTGGTGGGGTTCCGCAAACAGTTTGTCGCGCTCAACTGAGCGGACGGCCATCCAGCGGGGAGCATTGCGTCACCACGTGGCACGTAATCTTACCAAGGCGCGACGGCCACGCCGCTCCATAATTCCTGGATGTCATGGATGTCCCACTTGGCCGGGTTTTCGTGCGAGACGATTTTGTCCTTGCAGGCGGGCTTCGACAGGTCCAGCAGCTCGGGAGTAATCCTGCAATTGGACTGGATGGAAAAAAATACCATCAGGATCGGCGTGAGCAGCGACTTTTCGGTCTGATCGACGATCACGCCGAGATGGCCTGATTCCAGCCTGACCAGCGAGCCGATCGGGTAGATGCCGACGCTCTTGACGAAGGCGTGGAAGATGGTGGTATCGAAATGCCCCTTGCTCCATTCCGCCATCTTGCGCAGCGATTCGGCGGGTTCCCAGCCATTCTTGTAGGGGCGGTTCGAGGTGATCGCGTCATACACGTCGCACACCGCGCCCATTTTTGCGTACAAACTGATCTGCTGATCCGCGAGCCGCTCCGGGTAGCCGCTGCCGTCCACCTTTTCGTGGTGATGCAGGCACACGTCCAGCGCCACCTCGCCGATGCCGATACCTTCCAGCAGCATCTTGTGCCCTTCGGCAGGGTGGCTCTTCATCTTGTCGAATTCGGCGTCGGTCAGCTTGCCCGGTTTGTTGAGAATGCTCAAGGGCACCATCATCTTGCCGACATCGTGCAGCAGTCCGGCCAGCCCGGCCTGGCGCGCCTGCTCGTCGTTCAGCCCCAGCGTGCGGGCCAGGGACACCATCAGCGCGCACACCGCGACCGAATGCATGTAGGTGTAATCGTCCTTGTCCTTCAGGCGCGCCAGCCCGATCAGCGCGCCGGGGTTGCGCATCACCGAAGTGGAAATCTCCTCGACGATGGGCAACGCATCGCTGGAGCTCAGCGCCTTGCCCATGCGCGCTTCGTGGAACATGGTGGTGACGGCCTGCTTGGACTTGGCGCAAACCTTGATCGCGCGCGCGGCCTCTTGCGCGATATCGACGTGGCGCGCTTTGGTGATCGCCTTGTCGGCCTGAGCCAGCGTTTTATCGATTTCCGCCGCGACCTCTTCCCTGTCTGCGCCGCCTTCGACGCCCAGGCCCTTGGAATCGTCTATCCATACCTCCTTGAGGCCGGTAGACAGCAGGGTTTTAAGATCGCCGGGATCGTCCAGCAGAAAGGCGCCGCGCCAGAACGGATGATCCATCCAGGAGCCGCACAGCTCGTGGATGAACATGCCCAAGCGCAGTTGCTTGACGGGGATGCGTATGAGCACGAATTATTCCGGCAGGGTTGGGAGAGCGGATTCTAGCCGAAAAAAACTGCCGACTTCATGAGCTGCATCAATTTTTTGCGAGCGACGCCACGATTTGCAGCGACCTGGCAGTCGCGCCACGATTGGCCTCCACAAATCCTGCGCAGCGCCGCTGCATTTCGTGCAGCGCGTCCGTGTTGTCCAGCAGGCGCTGCAATTCTGCTGCCAGTTCGCCGCCATCCTGCACCTGTATCGCCGCCCCTGCCTCGACCGCCAGCCTTGTTGCATCGGCGAAGTTGTAGGTGTGCGGGCCGATCAGCACCGGCGCGCCCGCCGCGCAGGCCTCGATCAGGTTCTGCCCGCCACAGGGCACCAGACTGCCGCCAACGAAGGCGAGGTCGGCGGCGGCGTAATAGGCGAACATTTCGCCCATGCTGTCGCCCAGCACCACCCCGATTTCCGGCGCGATGACACCGTCTTGCCCCAGCTCGCTCCTGCGCCGGAAGGCGATGCCGCGACGTTCCAGCAATGCCGCGACCTCGGCGAAACGCTGCGGATGGCGCGGCACGATCACCAGCAGCAGGCCGGGAATATGCACCTGTTGCAGCGCGTCGAGCAGCAGCGCCTCCTCGCCGTCGCGGGTGCTGGCGGCGAGAAACACTTTGCGCGCCGCGCCGAACCGTTCGCGCCATCGCCTGCCCAGATCCAGCAGGGCGGGCGGCGGTGCTATGTCGAACTTGAGGTTGCCGGTCACGGCAACGTTCTTCGCACCGAGGCTGCTCAGGCGCGCGGCATCGTCGGCGGTCTGCGCGGCGACGGCGGCGAGTTCGCCCAGCGCGTCGCGGGTCAGCCGCGCAAAGCGCGCATAGCCGCGCGCGGATTTTTCCGACAGGCGCGCATTCAGCAGCAGCAGCGGGACATTGTTTTCATCGCAGGCATGGATCAGGTTGAACCAGATTTCCGTTTCCATCAGGATGCCGAGCCGCGGCCTGAAATGGCGCAGGAAGCGGTTCACCGCAAACGGGTAGTCGTAGGGTAGATAGGCGCGCAGCACATCGTCGCCATACAGTTGCTCGCTCGCGGCACGCCCGGTCGGCGTGGTGTGGGTGAGCAATATCCGGTGGTCTGGATAAGTGGTGCGCAGGCGCTCGACGAGGCTTTGCGCGGCGCGGGTTTCGCCGACCGATACGGTGTGCAGCCAGATGATGGGCTTATCGCTTTGTGCGGAATAAAAACCGAACCGCTCGCCGATGTGATGCAGGTATTCCGGCTGTTTGCGCGCGCGCCACAACAGGCGCAAAAAGATGTACGGCAGCAGCAGCCACAGCGCGAGGGTGTAAAAAAATCGCGGGTTCAGCATGCCGCCATGCCTTGCAGTGCTTCGATCACGGCGGCGACATCCGGTGCGCGGTCGATGCCGCCGAGGTTGACGGCGCAGCGTCCCGCATACAGGCCGGTCAGCGCCGGGTCGGTGGCGGTATAGATGCCGACGGTCGGCACGCCCAGCGCCGCCGCGAGGTGAGCCAGGCCGGTGTCCACGCCGATCGCCGCCCGCGCGCCGCCGAGCAGCGCCGCCGCTTCGTTCAGGTTCAGGCGCGGTGGCGTTACCGCGTCGGGAATGGCTGCGGCGAGGCGCAGGCTGCGCGCCTGCTCGGTATCGCTGCCCCACGGCAGGATGCAGCGGATATTCTTCTCATGTAGGTAACGCCCCAGCGCGATCCAGTTTGGCTCGTCCCACAATTTATCGGCGCGGCTGGTGGCATGCAGCAGCACGGCATAAGCTTCCTGTGCAAGCCAGCCGGGGCGGGCGATGGCGGGCGGGCGAATGCCGTAATCGGCAGGCGCTTCCAGCGCATAGCCGAGCGCCTGCGCGGCGAGCTGGCGGTTGCGTTCGACGGCATGCTGCCCTTTTGCGACCGAAAAAGTGCGCTGGTACAGGCTGGCCGCCAGCGGCTCGCGCGCGCTGTCCCGGTCGAAGCCGCAGCGCAGCCCCTGCGCGCCGCGCATCAGCAGCGCGCTCTTGAGCAGGCCCTGGGTGTCGATTGCGATGTCGTAAGGTTGCGCCGCCAGCGCGCTGCGGAACGCCGCAATTTCCTGCCATGTGGAGGTGTTCAGCAGCTTGCCGCGCCAGCGCCGCACCGCAACCGGAATGACATCGCGCACCGCCGGATGCAGCTTGGGCAGCGCGGTAAAACTTTCTTCCACCAGCCAGTCGATGCGCGCGTCCGGAAAATGGCGCACGATGTCGCTGACCACCGGCAGGTTATGCAGCACGTCGCCCAGCGACGAAGTCTTGACCAGCAGGATGCGCGGAGTTTGTTTATCGGCGAAAAGGGGCGACATAGGGAAGCCAAGGTTTCGGGTGGCTCGCATCTTATAGGATGCGGTGCGGCATGTGTACTGGGCAGCAAACCAGCGCAGCGCCTTCCGCCGATGTTAAAGGTTCAGGGGCGATTTTCCCCCAATCACTCCCGGACGCGAATTATCGGTGGAAAGACAACTCGACCCTGGCCCGTTAATCCGGTCAAGGGGGGACTCAGAGGGGCATTGTTGGGGGATTCCAGCTTAAGAACTTAATTGTGATGCTGTCCCTATTAGCTCAGTAGCCGAGTAAACCGTTTTGAAGAAAATTCCGTGGTGCGTCCCCTATTGTTCGCACTCTGAAATCGGCTGAAATCGCATAAAACAGCCACTTTAGGCGCGGAAAACGGCGCTGCCGTTTTGCCGGAAGTGGCTTTTTAAAATATCCGGGGCGTCTTGGCCCTTGAATGAGAGGCCGGATTGAGAAGATATTTGCATAGCGTTTGTGAGGCCCCACCGGGCTCGTCCAACAAACGGTTCAGATCGTGGCTCGCTTCGCGATCACGATCTAACCTTAATCGTTAGGGAGCATCTGATTAAGTCTCATTCGTCGTTTCCGCGTAGGCGGAAACCCAGTCAAATCAACAAGCTGGATCCCCGCCTACGCGGGGATGACG
>MGXA01000064.1 GCA_001801215.1 Gallionellales bacterium RIFCSPLOWO2_02_FULL_59_110
CCCGCAGCTTGCCGGGCAGCATGTGACGGTGCTGGTCAAGCAGTTGATCGACGTGCGCACCGGCCGCCGCGACAATGACAAGATGCACCCCTTCGCCGCCGAAGAGGTGCTGACTACCGAAGATGTGGCCGATATAGCGGCCTACCTCAACAAGCTGCCGACACCGGCCACCAACAGCCGGGGTGAAGGCAAGCGTCTGGAAAAAGGCAAGGCGCTTTACGTTAAAGACTGCGCAATTTGCCATGGCGACAACGGGGAAGGCAATGACAAGGAGTTCTACCCGATGGTCGCCGCACAGCATTATCCCTATCTGTTGCGCGAAGCCAGGATTATCCGCGACGGCGTGCGGCGCAACGCCAACATGAAAATGGTCAAAGCCATCGGGCAGTACAGCGAGGAAGACCTGGAAGCGGTCGGCGACTACATGTCGCGTTTGCTTCCGCCCGCGAAGTAGTTTTTCTGTTGCGCCAGCACCGCCCCGTACCCGCCGCTCCCATGCGACGCCGGATTGAACGTGCTCCGCTTGCGGTTTTTCCATGACCGATGTTGAGGCGAACACAGCAGAGGGAGTAGAATTACCGGCTTGCGCAGTTGGGATAACCTGCAAGGCGGAGAAAAAGCGACCAGGATGGACATTGCCGGTGTATTGCCGTTGGATATGGCAGGCACGATTATCGTGCTCTGGCTGGCGCTGGGGGTGCTGGGGCTGACGCTACGGGGCAAACCGCATCTCATTGCCAATGCCATTTTTCCCGCTGGCGCGGTCGCCTCGCTGGCGCTTGCCGCCATCGGCTTATGGGCGCTTGGCGCAGCTGCCGATGTTGCAATTCTGCCGCTCGGCCTGCCGGATCTGCCACTGCACCTGCGCCTCGACCCGCTCTCGGCATTCTTCCTGGTTCTGCTGGGCGGCGCATCGTTCGGCGTGTCGCTGTTCGGCGCCGGTTACTTCCGCTCCATGCCGGGAAAGACACTCGGTCTGCTGTGTCTCGAATACCACCTGTTTCTCGCCGGCATGGCGCTGGTGCTGCTGGCCGACGATGCCTACATGTTCATGGTGGCATGGGAAACCATGGCGCTATCGTCCTATTTCCTGGTTACCACCGATCATCGCATTCCCGACATACGCAAGGCGGGTTATCTGTACCTGCTGGTCGCGCATGTCGGCGCGATCGCCATTTTGCTCGGCTTCGGCGTGATGCAGGGCGGGCAGGGCATCGGCGCCTATACTTTCGACGCGATGCGCGATGCGCATTTGTCCGCATTCTGGTCGTCGGTGGTGTTTCTGCTGGCATTGTTTGGCTTCGGCGCAAAAGCCGGGCTGTTGCCGCTGCATGTCTGGCTGCCCGAGGCGCACCCGGCTGCGCCCTCGCCGGTTTCCGCGCTGATGAGCGGCATCATGCTGAAGACGGCGATCTACGGCATATTGCGTTTCACCTTCGACCTGCTGGATATGCAGCAGTGGTGGTGGGGGGTGCTGGCGCTGGCGCTGGGGCTGCTCACAGCAGTTTTCGGCGTGATATTTGCCGCCGTGCAGGGCGACATGAAGCGGCTGCTGGCCTATTCTTCCATCGAGAACATCGGGTTGCTGCTGGTGGGCATCGGCCTGACCATCATCTTTCATGTCTACGGCAAGGATGCGCTGGCGGCCTTGTCGCTTACCGCGATGCTGTACCACAGCCTGAACCACGCTTTCTTCAAGAGCCTGCTATTTACCGGCACCGGCGCTATCCTGCATGCGACCGGCGAACGCAATATGGGGCGGCTGGGCGGGCTGATCCGCAAGATGCCGTGGGCTGCTTCGCTGATGCTGATCGGCGTGCTGGCCATCGCCGGGCTGCCGCCATTCAACGGTTTCGTTTCGGAGTGGCTGCTGTTGCAGGCCTTCCTGCTGTCGCCGGGCTTGCCGAACAGTTATATCAACATGCTGATTCCGGTGGTGGCTGCGGTGATTGCGCTGTCCGCCGCACTGGCGGCCTATGTGATGGTGAAATTCTACGGGATCGTCTTTCTCGGCCAGCCGCGCGAGCCGGCGCTGGAACAGGCTCACGATGCCGGCATTTGGGAACGTGCCGGGATGGGCTGGCTGGCGCTCGGATGCGTGGTGCTCGGGCTGGCGCCAGTTTTCGTGATACGGCAGCTCGATCCGGTCACGCAAATGTTGATCGGGCATGGCCTGGGCAACTCGGCTGGCGGCTGGCTGTTTCTTACTCCGGTGGATACCGAGCGCGCCAGCTACAGCCCTGTGTACTTCCTGCTGGCGGTGCTGGGCGTGATGCTGGCGACTGCCTTGGCGGTGCGCCGTTTCTATCACGGGCGGCTGCGCCGTGGCCCGGCCTGGGACTGCGGTTTTCCGGAACAGACCGCGCGCATGCAGGACACCGCCGAGGGCTTCGGCCAACCGATCCGGCGCATCTTCGAACCGTTCTTCCGCATCGAAAGAGAAGCTCCCAGCGCGTTCGATACGCACCCGCACTACCACGGTCGCAGCGATGACCGCATCTGGCTGTTTCTATACCTGCCGATCAAACGCATCACCGAGACGCTGTCGTCCTGGGTATCGGTGTTGCAGCATGGGCGCATTCACCTGTACCTGAGCTATACCTTCGCGACGCTGATCGTGCTGCTGGCGTTCATGTGATGGAAAACACCAACCTCGCTCTCGGCATGCTGTTCCAGCTGTTCCAGTCGCTGCTGGTGGTGCTGCTCGCGCCGCTGCTGATGGGCTGGGTGAGCCAGTGCCGCGCCTGGCTGCAAAACCGTTCCGGTCCTGGCCTGTTGCAGCCCTATCGCATGTTGCGCAAGCTGTTTCTCAAGGATGCGGTCATTGCTTTTAATGCTTCGCCGTTGTTCCGTGTCACGCCCTACATTCTGTTCGGCTGCATGTGGCTGGCGGCGGCCATTATTCCCATCATAGCGGTGGATTTGCCGTTCTCGCCCGCCGCCGACGTGATCGCGCTGGTCGGCGTGTTCGCGCTTGCGCGGGTGTTCATCGCGCTTGCCGCGATGGATATCGGCACCGCGTTCGGTTCGCTCGGCGCGCGGCGCGAAATGCTGGTGTCGTTTCTCGCCGAGCCGGCCTTGTTGATGGTGCTGTTTACCGCCTCGCTGATCAGCCATTCGACCCAGTTGCCGAGTATCGTGGGAGCGCTCGCGCATCGCGAATTCGTGCTGTATCCCAGCCTCGCGTTTGCCGCGCTGGCATTCGTGATTGTGCTGCTGGCCGAAAACGCGCGCATACCGGTGGACAATCCGAACACGCATCTGGAGCTGACCATGATCCACGAGGCGATGATCCTGGAGTATTCGGCGCGCCATCTGGCGCTGATCGAATGGGCGGTCAGCCTCAAGCTGTTCGCCTATATTTCCCTCGGCATCGCGCTGTTTATCCCGCACGGCATTGCCGATGTGGGCAAGTGGGATGCACTGCCGCTGTCCATCGCCGCGCTGCTGGCGAAACTGGTCATGGCCGGCGCCGGGCTGGCCCTGCTCGAAACATTGCTCGCCAAGGTGCGCATTTTCCGCGCCCCGGAATTTCTGGGCACCGCTTTTCTGCTCGCGGTGCTGGGGCTGTTGATCCACATTCTGTTGGGCGCGTGACGAGGTCAAGATGAGCTATACCGTCCAGTTTATCAACTTGCTTGCGGCGATCCTGCTGCTGATTTCCTTCGCGATGCTGTCGCAGCGGCGCATCCTGTCGCTGATCAACCTGTTTGCCTGGCAGGGGCTGGTGTTGTCGGTCAGCACCTTTGTGGTGGCGTATTCGACGGCGCAGCAGCATTTGTATTTTTCTGCCGCGCTAACGCTGCTGCTGAAGGTGCTGGTGTTGCCCTGGCTGCTGCACCGCCTGATCCGCAAGCTCAACGTGAGATGGGACGTGGAAACGCTGATCAACATCCCGGCCACCATGCTGGCCGGCATCGCGCTGGTGATCTTCGCCTTCAACCTGGCCGCGCCGATTTCGCAACTGGCCGAAGGCATCACGCGCGGGCTGATCGGCATCGCGCTGGCCAGCGTGCTGCTGTCGCTGCTGATGATGCTCACCCGGCGCAAGGCGGTTACTCAGGTGGTCGGCTTTCTGGCGATGGAAAATGGCCTGTTCTTCGCCGCCACCAGCGCCACGCACGGCATGCCGCTGGTGGTGGAACTGGGCATCGCGCTCGACGTGCTGGTAGCCACCTTCATTTTCGGCATTTTCTTTTTCCAGATCCGCGAGACTTTCGACAGCCTGGATATCACCCACATGGAAAAGCTCAAGGATGATTGACCTGCAACTTCTCGCGTTGCTGCTCACCCCGCTCTTGGGAGGCGGGTTGCTGGCCGTGTTCGGCTCGCGCCGCTGGGCGGCAGAGCTGAATGCGCTGATGAGTTTTCTGACCTTCGCCGCTTCGGTGGCGCTGACGCTGCGCGTGGTCGAAGCCGGGCCGCAGGTCGCGTTCGGGGAGCAATTTTTCATCGACCAGTTCAACGTGTTCCTGGTGGCGCTGACCGCTTTCATCGCGTTCACCACCTCGCTGTTCTCGCGCCCCTACATGCGCGTCGAACAGGATCACGGCAGGCTCAGCACGCCGATGCTGCACCTGTATTACAGCATGTACCAACTCTTCACCTTCGCCATGCTGGTGGCGCTGAGCGCCAACAACATGGGTATCGTCTGGGTGGCGATGGAGGCGGCCACGCTGACCACCGTGCTGCTTGTCTCGTTGTACCGCACCCCGGCCAGCCTCGAAGCGGCGTGGAAATATTTCATCCTGTGCGGCGTGGGTATCGCGCTCGCGCTGTTCGGCACCATCCTTCTGTATTTCGCCGCCGAGCGCGTGCTCGGCCAGGGCGGCACCGCGCTGTTATGGACGCACCTCAACGAGGTCAAGGGCGAGCTGGAACCCACCGTGCTCAAGTTGGCGTTCATCTTCCTGCTGGTCGGCTACGGCACCAAAATTGGCCTGGTGCCGCTGCACAGCTGGCTGCCGGACGCCCATGCGGAAGGGCCCACGCCGGTTTCCGCGGTGCTTTCCGGCCTGCTGTTGAACGTCGCACTGTGCGCGGTGATGCGCAGCAAGGTGCTGGTGGACGGCTCGCTCGGCACGCATTTTGCGGGCAATCTGATGATGGGTTTCGGCCTGCTCTCGGTGGTGGTCGCCGCGCTGTTCCTGTCGCGGCAGAAGGACATCAAGCGCATGTTCGCCTATTCCTCGATCGAGCACATGGGGCTGATCACCTTCGCCTTCGGCATGGGCGGCAAGGTTGCGACCTTCGCGGCGCTGCTGCACATGACCGTGCACTCGCTGACCAAGTCGGCGATCTTCTTCGCGGTCGGACACGCGGTGCAGAAGGCAGGCACCCAGCAGATGGACAACATCCGCGGCATGTTGCAAATCAGCCCGACGGTCGGCTGGGGGCTGATGCTCGGCACTTTCGCTATCCTCGGCATGCCGCCGTTCGGCGTGTTCGCCAGCGAATTTCTCATCATCACCACGGCGATGCACGACTACCCCTGGACCACGCCGATCCTGCTCATCGCGCTGGGCATGGCGTTCGCCGCCATTTTCGGCAAGGTGCAGCCCATGGTGTTCGGCGAAACGACGGCGAAACCCTTGCCGCACCCGCCCGCGCTGCTGCCGGTGTTCGCGCATTTGCTGCTGGTGCTGATTCTCGGTTTGTATATGCCGCCCTATCTGGCCGACTGGTACCGCCAGGCGGCGGCTTTGCTGGGATAAACAATTAAACCAATTTTTGCCACAGAGGACACAGAGATGACACAGGGGAATTCAAGGTTTATACATGCCGCATCGATAGGTGGGCATCGCTTGCTTTTGCCTTGCTCTGTGATCTCTGTGTCCTCTGTGGCTGATATTGTTTTGGTCTTTGAATAGAAAATGCCGATCACCCATCCCAACCTGCACTTGAACCGGCTGGACGGCGCGATTCCCGCCTGGCTGGGCGAGATCAGCCCTGATGATTTACTGCCGATCTGTCAGAACGTGTCCGATGGCGGCGGACGGCTGCTGGCCTTGTGGGGTAGCGATGTGCGCGATCAAGGCAATGGTTTTGCGCTGCATGTCTCGCTGGTCAACGAGGCGGGTCTGATCTGTTTGAGCATGGCGCTGGATACCGCACAGCCCGTCTATCCGGACATCAGCCGGATATTCCCGGCAGTCGCGCGGATGCAGCGCGCGGCGTACGACCTGCTCGGCATCTATGCGCAGGAAAGCCAGGATCACCGCAAATGGATACGCCACGGCGCGTGGCACGGCTTTCCGTTGCGCAAGGATTTCGTGAACCATCAGACCCACCCCCATCCCAACCTTCCCCCGATGCCCTCTCATCAATCCTCTCCCGCAAGCGGGCGAGGAGGCGAACGAGAAATGCAATCTTCAATCCCCGAAGGGGAAGGGACGATGGCCCGTTCTCCTGCGGAGAACGTGGATCAACCCCTTGATGCCTATCCGTTCGTGCGGGTCGAAGGGCAGGGGGTGCACGAGATTCCGGTGGGGCCGATCCATGCAGGCATCATCGAACCGGGGCACTTCCGTTTTTCTGTGGTCGGCGAGAGGGTGCTGCGCCTCGAGGAACGCCTCGGCTACACGCACAAGGGCATCGAGAAGCGTTTCGAGAGCCTGACGCTGCAACAGGGTGCGAGACTGGCCGGGCGGGTCAGCGGCGACAGCACCGTCGCTTATGCGTGGGCTTATGCGATGGCAGCCGAGAGCATCGCCGCCGTGACCCCTCCGGAGCGCGCGCTGTGGCTGCGCGCGCTGCTCCTGGAGCGCGAACGCATCGCCAACCACTTGGGCGATCTCGGCGATCTCGGCAACGATGTCGCGCTGTCGTTCGGCTTCGCGCAGTTCTGGATATTGAAGGAGCAGGTATTGCGCAACAATGCCGCGCTGTTCGGACACCGTTACCTGATGGATAAAATCGTTCCGGGCGGAGTAGCAGTAGACCTGACGGCGTTCGGGAAATCGACGCTGCGCGACGAATGCACCATGCTGGAACGCGAGGTGCGCGTGCTGCGCGGCATCTATGAAGAACATGCCGGAGTGCAGGATCGCTTCATCGCCACCGGGCGCGTCGAGCCGAAGCTGGCCGCGCAGCTTGGCTTATGCGGCCTGGCCGGACGCGCCAGCGCCCAGGCCTGGGATGCGCGCGTGCAGTTTGCCTGCGCCCCCTATGACAGGCTGGACGTGCGCATGGCGACTTACCGCAACGGAGATGTCGCGGCGCGCGCCATCGTGCGCTTCGACGAGCTGTTCGAATCGCTGCGCCTGCAGCGCGAAATCATGGATCGTCTCGTGCATGGCGACGCCGCCACGGAAATGTTGGAAAAACTGCCCGGCAACGGTTTCGGCGTGGGCATGGTGGAAGGCTGGCGCGGCGAGGTGCTGGTGGCGATCCACACCGATGCGACCGGTCGCTTCGCACGCGTCCACCCGCACGATCCGTCCTGGCAGAACTGGCCGGTGCTGGAACACGCCATCATGGGCAACATCGTGCCGGATTTCCCGCTCATCAACAAATCGTTCAACCTCAGCTACTCGGGCCAGGACTTGTAGCCATGCCTATCTTCCAGATCATCAGGCAGATCGTCAGAACCGGTTTCAAGACCGAAGCCCCGCCGTTGCCGGACGAGGCGCTGCGCGCGGAACCGCAGCGGCTGCACGGGGAAATTCTGCGCGCGTTCGGCGGAGCGCTGAGCATCCGCCAGGTGGATGCGGGCTCGTGCAACGGCTGCGAGCTGGAGATACGCGCGCTCAATAACGCTTACTACAACATCGAAGGATTGGGCATCAAGTTTGTCGCCAGCCCGCGCCATGCGGACATGCTGCTGGTCACCGGGCCGGTGTCGCGCCACATGGAAACCGCACTCAAGCGCGCCTACGACGCCACCCCTGAGCCAAAACTGGTAGTCGCGGTCGGCGATTGCGGCTGCGACGGAGGAATATTCGGCGAGAGTTATGCTAGTTGCGGCAAGGTTTCCAGCGTGATTCCGGTGGACGTGGTGGTGAGCGGCTGCCCGCCTACGCCCGTGGCGATCCTGCAGGGCATCCTCACTGCCGTCAGCGCGCAGAAGGGGACTTCCGCCTCGCCCTGACACCCCCAAAAAACAGTTGTCCGCAGATTACGCAGATTCGCACAGATTTAAAACAGTCAAGCAGGTTGGGTTAGGCGCAGTTTTTTGCGCCGTAACCCAACAAAAGGCAGAGTTGGCATGTGCGGCACCCATTCATTGGAAATCAGGTTTATCGGGCGAGACGCACTTTGTAGTTCAGCATCGTCAGGAGCAGCACGAGAAGCGCCGCGCCGCCATTGTGGATTACCGCCAGCGCCAACGGAAAATTCAGGAAGACCGTCAGAACGCCGGTTGCGAATTGCAGCGCGATCCCGGCCAGCAGCCAGCGCGCGGTCTTTTGCAGCCCGCCGATCCTGGTAGCCTTGAGCGCCAGCCAGACAAGCAATGCGATCACGGCAAAGGCAAACAGGCGGTGCGTCCAGTGAATTGCGGTCAATGCCGGGAAAGGCAGGTATTCTCCGCCGACGGTCATGCCCAGCTCGCGCCACAGCGCGAAGCCGTGCGCAAAATCCATAGCCGGCAACAGCACACCCTGGCACAACGGGAAATCAGGGCAGGCCAATGCCGCATAATTGCTGCTGACCCAGCCGCCGAGCGCGATCTGTATCGCCAGCAAAAGGGCCGCCAATATGGCCGGGAGGCGCAACGCCGTTGCTGCCCGAAACACCGGCGCATGATCGGTCTGGCGCGCGCCGAGCCAGGTCAACAGCGCCAGCAGGAACATGCCCAGCAATAAATGAATAGTCACAATGACCGGTTGCAGTTTCAGCGTGACCGTCCATGCGCCGAAAGCGCCTTGCAGGCAGACGAACGCAAGCAGTATCGTGGCAAACACCGGCGAGAAACGGGTTTCCTTGCGTCCCGATTTCCACCATCTGCGCCAAGCGCTCACCATGATAGCGATGATCAGCACGCCGATGGCCATCGCCAGGTAGCGGTGTATCATTTCGATCCACGCCTTGACGACCGTCACCGGGCCGGTCGGCATCGCGGCTTCGGCGGCGCTGATGTCAGCATGTGCCCGTACCGGGTCGGCCTGCCCGTAGCAGCCCGGCCAATCCGGGCAGCCGAGGCCGGAATCGGTCAGCCGGGTGAATGCGCCGAACATGATGAGGTCGAAGGTCAGGAACAGCGTAACCCAGACCAACTTGCGGTACTTGTCCGGATTGTCCGACACCCAGACGATAGACAGCGGCAGCATTGCCACCAAAAGCCCGATGACGCCAAGCTGGATCAGCATGATGCGGCTCCCGGAACAGGCAACCGGGCCGGCCTGCCGGCAGGTCGCCGCTCAATTTTAGATGCAGACAATTTCATTTGCTTCGCTTCTCTAGAGTTCCGCAGCAAGCCGTGTTTGCAGTTGGTGCGCAGACGGCACCCGGAAACGGAATGGCATTCATTCTGCGATAGCTGCCGTGAATTGGCGCGCCCGACAGGAGTCGAACCTGTGACCCTTGGCTTCGGAAGACTGAAAGTTCACGGGCGTATCTTTTATTATCAATTTCTTACAAGTGTTCGCCGCACTCAAAAGCGGCCCAAAACAGCTACAGGAGCACTCTAAAAGTGTGAAATTGGTACGGTTTTTACTACAGGCTCCACAGTCTTGCACAGCAAGCCTGTGACACAACTTCGCACAATAGCATCGCTGTTGTGCCAATCAAACAATTTTCAGTCTGGCACCGCCAGTCCGTGACCGACACCCTCACAAGTGCGCAGCATTTGTGGCTGTTGAATTATCGCACTGTGTCCATTATAGTGCGGTTATGACTCATAAATCACTTCTTGAACACAATCCCCACTTGCGCAATGCGCAGGAATATCAGCGCGCCTTGCGTGCCTGTGTGCTTTCCTCGATTGCGATTGAAGGTGTCAAAAAAGCGGCGGAACGCGCACTTACACCCGCGCGCAACAAGCAACCTGCCAAAGCCCGCTAAAAGCTGGCATTCACCACTTTCCTGAATATCTCGATCATCGGCGCATAGTCGCGCCCCATGCCTGCGCGCACGGCGGCGAAAATAGGCTTCGCGCTGTTTGCCCTTGATTGGCGAAAAATTCAACAGCGGCAAGCCCGCCTGCAACGCCATGAGCTGAGAGAGCAAGCGCGACAACCGCCCGTTGCCTTCGCGGAATGGGTGGATCAGCACTAGCTCGCAATGCGTGATTGCCAAGGCTTCAAGCACGCTCTCCAGGTTATCGAAAGTGCACGGCGTAAATCGCGCCAGTTCCTTCCGCTCAAACTCCTGCATCAAACGCGGTACTTGCGCCGCCATTGCGAATACAAAACCGCCTTTGCTGATATTCACCTGCCGATATCAGGGTGTGCGAATAGTTTTGCTTCGCCGTCACCGTTAAGCAACATGTTCAACGTGGCGAGTGAGATCATGTTCTTATCCAGATCAACGCCATAGATGTTCGCATCGTCGATACGCGCATCTATCCAATGAGCATCTCGCGCAATGGGTTGATCGCAGAAGTGATACGGTTTTTGCTACAGGAAATAAACAAGGAGAAAGGCTCTCTGCCTAACTTGTTGATTGAATTGGCGCGCCCGACAGGAGTCGAACCTGTGACCCTTGGCTTCGGAAACCAATACTCTATCCAACTGAGCTACGGGCGCGTTCTGTGAAGGCGCGCAGCATAACGTTTTTTGGAAGCATCGTCCACGCCACAGTGCGCAGGAAAAATGCTATCGTGCCGCCTGTAACGATGATAACCGCAAGCGTGCCATGACTTTCAGCAATCCCGAACCGGAACAAATCCGCCAAATGCTGCAAAACTCGCACAGTGTCGCGGTGGTGGGTTTATCGCCGGAGCCGTCGCGCCCCAGCTTTCGCGTGGCGAGCGGTTTGCGCGATCTGGGCTATCGCGTTATTCCGGTGCGCCCCATGATTGCAGAGGTTCTCGGCGAAAAAGCCTACCCGGATCTAGAAAGCCTGCCCGTCCTGCCGGATATCGTGGACGTATTTCGCGCGGCGGAGCATGTGCCCGCTATCGTGGAGAGCTGCATTAAACTTGGCGTCAGGAATCTTTGGTTGCAAGAGGGCGTCGTGCACGAGGCAGCCGCGCAGCGCGCCAGGCAAGCAGGCATCAATGTAGTGATGGATCGCTGCATGTGGCGCGATGCGCAAAAGTTCGGCGCGCGCCCCGCATGATCGCAACCGGCATGGGCGGGACTTCATGAATAAACCGCGATGCGCCTGGGCCGGCGGCGACGCGCTGTACCGCGCCTATCACGACCGCGAATGGGGCGTGCCGCTGCACGACGACCGGGGCCTGTTCGAATTCCTGATCCTTGAAGGCGCGCAGGCCGGCTTGAGCTGGATCACCATTTTGCGCAAGCGCGAAAATTACCGCGCCGCCTTCGATGGTTTCGATGCGGCGCGCATTGCCCGCTACGGTGCGGATAAAATAGAATCGCTGTTGCAGGATGAGGGTATCGTGCGCAACCGCCTGAAACTGGAAGCCGCTGTCGTCAACGCGCAAAAATTTCTGGAGGTGCAGGAAGCTGCGGGCAGCTTCGACGCGTTCATCTGGCAGTTCGTCGATGGCAAGCCCAGGCAGAATGCATGGTGCAGCCCCGCCGATGTGCCTGCCAGCACGCCGCAGTCGGACGCGATGAGCCGGGAATTGAAGCGGTACGGCTTCAAGTTTGTCGGCACGACGATATGCTACGCCCTGATGCAGGCGACGGGCATGGTTAACGACCATACCGTAGATTGTTTCAGATACAAAGAGCTAAAAAACAATTAGCCACATAACCATCCGCTTGCCGGCCGTTTTTTGGCGGACGGGTGGCCCGAATTCGGATTTTTAGGGTTGCCGGAATGATAGTGAAATTTACCAAGATGCACGGCGCGGGCAACGACTTCGTGGTGCTGGACGGCGTGCGTCAGAAAATAGAATTGCCGCCGGAGCAGTTGCGTTTACTCGCCGACCGGCATTTCGGCGTGGGCTGCGACCAAATATTGCTGGTGGAAAAGCCGCAACGCGCCGAGGCCGATTTCCGTTACCGCATTTTCAACGCTGACGGCAACGAGGTCGAGCAATGCGGCAACGGCGCGCGCTGCTTCGCGCGTTTCGTGTACGACCAGGAGCTCACGCACAAGCGCGAGATCGTGGTGGAAACCAAGGGCGGGCTGATTTCGCCGCGCCTCGAGGACGACGGGCGCGTCACGGTAAACATGGGAGCGCCGGTGTTCGATCCAGCGCTTGTCCCGTTTGACGGTGGCAGCGGTGCGGCGAGCGAGCCTTTGGAAGTGGCTGGAGAGGTGCTGGAGATCAGCGCGCTGTCGATGGGCAATCCGCACGCCGTGCAGGTCGTGGAAGATGTCGAGCACGCGCCGGTGGACAAGCTGGGGCCGCTCATCGAGCGCCACCCGCGCTTCCCCAAGCGCGTCAATGCAGGCTTAATGCAGGTCATGGATCGCCAGCGCATCCGGTTGCGCGTATATGAACGCGGTTCGGGCGAGACGCTATCGTGCGGCAGCGGCGCGTGCGCGGCGGTGGTGGCGGGCATACGGCGCGGCTTGCTGGACAGCCCGGTAAGCGTCGTCACGCGCGGCGGCCTGCTGACCGTCGCCTGGAACGGCGTCGGCGCGCCGGTGCTGATGACCGGCCCGGTGATCACGGTATTCGAAGGCGAAATAAATTTATAGGGAGCCATGATGAGAGCCGATGATGTCGCACAATATTTGCAGAACAACCCGCAATTCTTCGAAGAGCATATCGAGACGCTAACGCAAATTACTCTGCCGCACCCGCACGGCGGGCGCACGGTTTCGTTGAGCGAGCGGCAACTGCTGGCGCTGCGCGAGAAAAACAGAGAGCTGGAGAAAAAACTGCACGAGCTCATCGAGTTCGCCAAAGACAACGACGCACTGCAACACAAGGTGCATGAATTTGTCGTCGCGCTGTTTGCGGCGCGCGACCTGGCTACATTGCAGGAAATGATCCCGCATCTGTTGCGTGAAATTTTTGCGGTGCCGCACAGCGCTTTGCGCATGTGGCAGATTAATCCGCCCGGTGCGGAACTGCTTGCGTTCGCCGATGCGCAGGCGCAGCCGGTCTGCCTGCATCATGCCGCATACGATACCGCCGGCTGGTTCGGCGAGCATGCCGCGCAGCTGCATTCGTTCGCCTACCTGCCGCTGCACGCGGGCAGCGAGACCATCGGCCTGCTGGTGCTGGCCAGCGAAGACAGGCAGCGCTTCTACCCGGAGATGGGTACGGTATTTTTGCAACGCCTCGCCGAGGCGGTGAGCAGCGCATTGCATCCATATCTCGCGCAATGACCGATGCCGCCGCGCCTGCCCCGAGTCCGGTCGAAGGGCCTAACCGGCGATATTTGCAGGGTTACCTGGCATGGCTGCGCAACGAAAAACAATACTCCGCGCTGACCGCCGAGAACTATACGCGCGACCTCAGGCATCTGTTCGAACTGGCTGGCGCAACGCCGCTGGCCAATCTTAAAATCCATCACATCCGTCGCTTCATCGCGCAACTGCATGGCAAGGGGTTGGGCGGTCGTTCGCTGGCGCGCATGTTGTCGGCGTGGCGCGGCTTTTTCACCTACCTGATGCGCGATCACGGCCTGGCGGACAACCCCTGCGTCGGCCTGCGCGCGCCCAAATCACCGAAAAACCTGCCGCAGGCGCTGTCGCCCGACGAGGCGGCGCGCATGGTCGATCTGCCGGGCGACACGCCGGAAGCGCTGCGCGACAAGGCGATGTTCGAGCTGTTCTATTCCTCCGGCCTGCGCCTGGCCGAACTGGTCGGCCTCGATCCGCCTCAACTCGATCTGAACGCGGGCGAAGTGCGCGTCACCGGCAAGGGCAGCAAGACGCGCATCGTGCCGCTCGGGACTTTTGCTGCCACCGCATTGCGGGCCTGGCTGGCGGTGCGCGGTCAACTCGCCAAAGCGGATGAGCCCGCGCTGTTTGTCGGTCAGCGCGGCACCCGTATTACACCGCGTGTGGTGCAGCTGCGCATGAAGCGGTGGGGCATCAAACAGGGCATCGCCAGCAACGTGCATCCGCACCTGTTGCGCCATTCGTTCGCCACCCATGTGCTGCAATCCTCCGGCGACCTGCGCGCGGTGCAGGAAATGCTCGGCCACGCCAGCATCTCTACCACGCAGGTGTATACGCATCTCGATTTCCAATATCTCAGCAAAATTTACGACGCTGCGCACCCGCGCGCCAAGAAAAAGACCCAAGAAAAAATATGACCAGCCAGAAACCCAGATCGCCCTCCACTCCGCACCGTACAGCGCAAGGCAGCCGGGATTTTCGCAACCGGGTTAAACGCGGCGGCAAGTCGCCAGACAGACAAGAAAAGGGCGAGCAGAAGAACATTCCGCGCAGCGCGCCGCAACCGTTCACCGGCAATGCCGCTGCGCAACCCGGCATCATCCTCAAGGCGGGGCGCGAGAAGTCGCTGTTGCGCCGCCATCCTTGGGTGTTCTCCGGCGCGGTCGAACGCGTCGATGGTGCGCCGCAAAATGGAGACACGCTGCCGGTGCGCGACAACGCGGGCAACTTCCTCGCCTGTGCGGCGTACAACCCGGATTCGCAGATCACCGCGCGCGTCTGGTCGTGGGATGAAGGTGAATCCATCGACGCGGCGTTCTTCCGCCGCAAGGTCGCCGCCGCACTGGCCGCACGCGATGTGTTCGGCATGCGCCAGGACAGCAGCAACCTGCGCTTGATCCACGCCGAATCTGACGCACTGCCGGGCTTGATTGTCGACCAGTACGGCAGCACGCTGGTGATGCAGATCGGCAGTGCTGGAGCGGAACGCTGGCGCGACACCCTCGCCGACCTTTTGCAAGATATGTGCAATCCGGCGTGCATTTACGAGCGCTCCGATTCAGATTCGCGTGGGCTGGAAGGGCTGGAGCCACGCAACGGCGTGCTGCGCGGTGCGCTGCCGGATCGCGTCGAAGTGGTAGAGCACGGCCTGCGTTTCAAAGTGGATGTGGTGGCGGGGCAGAAGACCGGTTTCTTCCTCGACCAGCGCGACAACCGCGCGCTGACCGAGACACTGGCAAAAGGCCGCGATGTGCTGAACTGCTTCTGCTACACCGGCGGGTTTTCGTTGTATGCGCTGCGCGGCGGCGCAAAATCGGTGCTGTCGATCGATGCGTCCGGCGATGCATTGCGCATCGCCGCAGAAAATCTGGCGGCGAATAACCTGGATGCAGCTCGCGCCGAATGGCAGGAGGCAGACGTATTCCAGGCGCTACGCAAACTGCGCGACCAGGGCCGCTCATTCGACTTCATCATCCTCGACCCGCCCAAGTTCGCCCCCACCGCCGCGTTCGCCGAAAAAGCCGCGCGCGGCTACAAAGACATCAACCTGCTCGCCTTCAAACTGCTCCGACCGGGCGGCCTGCTCGCCACCTATTCCTGCTCCGGCGGTATCGGCGAAGACCTGTTCCAGAAAATCGTTGCCGGCGCGGCGCTCGATGCCGGCGTGGACGCGCAGATCGTCCGTTACCTGCATCCCAGCGCCGACCATCCGGTGCTGCTGAGTTTTCCCGAGGGGGCGTATTTGAAGGGGTTGCTGTTGCGGCTGCTGCCAAGGCTTTCAATCGTGGCGTAATCCGGGGCGGCGCAGCAGGCGGCTCAGCAAGTAATAAGCGGTGATTGCAACAAAACGCAGCCATACCCCCACAACCACCAAACCCATCAATATGCCGGAATACTGATGCCGGAAAAACTTGCGGTAGAAACGGATCATGCCCTTATGCTTGTTCCACTCGACAAAAATCGGCCTGGACTTGCTGCAATATCCCTTGTAATGAACCATTTTCGCATCCGGCACGAAAAGAATTTTCCAGCCTTTCTGGCGGAATCTCATGCACCAGTCCAAATCTTCGCAGTGCATGAAGTAGCCTTCGTCCAGCAGTCCGACATCTTCCAGCGCGTCGCGCCTGGCCAGCATGCATGCGCCCGAGATGGCTTCCACTTCGACGGGATGGTCGGGCAAGGGCTGCTTGTGCAGCATGAAATCGGAAAACAAATTCGGATAGCGGTCGCCCAACGCGCTGAATCCGAACGCCTTGACGAACGAACGCCAGGGTGTCGGGACGGCGCGTCTGCCCCCGCTTTGTTCGGCGCCGTCGGGGTCGGTAAGCAACCCGCCGACCATGCCCGTATCGTCCGTACCATGCACCGCCGCAAGAAGAATCGGGATCGCATTTGCTTTCAGGATGCAATCGGGATTCAAGAAAAGAATATGGTCGCCATCCGCAATCTGCGCACCCAGGTTGCAGGCCGCCGCAAATCCCAGGTTGCGCTCGTTGCAAATTATCCGTACTTCCGGAAAAGCATCGCGCAACGCGGCAATGCTGTTATCGGTAGAGGCGTTGTCTACTACGATGATTTGCCCTGCCTGCTGCTGCGCGGACGCAATGCACTCCGGCAGTATTTTACCGGCGTTGTAATTGACAATCACGACCGAAATATCACAGCTTGCCCCAGAACGCCTCTGCAGATAGGTTATGCCGGGCGGATAGTGCCGCGCTTTGTACCAGTCTGTCGTTGCTTGCAGTCCCTGCCGTAAGGTAAATCCGGGTTTCCAGTCCAATTCTTTACGAATGAGGTCGTCGTTGACGCGCAGCGAGCCAAGGATGCGCTCGGCCGAATCCGGCTTGCCAAGCAATTGGCCCAACCCGCGCAATACCATCACCGGCAGAGGGAACAATTCGGGAGCCATATCCAGTCCAGCGGCTATCTGCCGCACCAGTTCCGGAATCGAAACGTCTTCGCCGTCGCGCACCAGATAGGTTTTGCCGGCAGCGGCGGGGTGACTGGCGCAGGCAATCAGCGCGCCCGTCAGGTTGTCCAGAAAAAGCAGGCTGCGCTTGTTGCGGACACGCGCCAGCGGCAAAGGGATGCCTTTGTCCACAGTTGCCAGCAGCCTGATGAAATTCCCTTTCACGCCGGGGCCATACACGAGCGGCGGGCGCACGATCACCACTTCGAGACCGGTTTCCCGCGCAATGCAATGCAGTGCCTGTTCGGCATGCCATTTCGAGATGGCATACGCATCCTGCGGGTCGGGTTGGTCGGATTCGGCGAAGGGTTGCATTTCGGTAGTCCGCTCGCCGTTGACCTTGATGGAACTGACATACACGAAGCGCTTCGCCCCGGCTGCGACCGCCTGGCGGGCCAGATTGGCCGTGCCTTGCGTGTTGACCTTGAGAAATTCCGCCAGCGGGTCGGCGGCAGTATCTTCCATAACATGCACCCGTGCAGCGAGGTGAATCACTACATCCACATCGCGCAGCGCGGGTGCCCAATTAGTCCCGCCATCAATGGTTCCTACCGGCACTGTTTCTGCCGCAACGGGCAATTGGCAGGGCGAGCGCACGGCCGCCCTGACCCGCCATTCCAGGCGCAGCATTTCATTGCATAGCTGCTGGCCAACGAAACCGTTGGCCCCTGTAATCAGTACTGTTTTCTCCGCAGGCTGAATCATCCTAGAAACCTCAGTAGACCACTCCACTTGGCACGCATGATGTTGAACAGACAAATATTTTGTGATTTATCCACGCTCACCTTTGGGGTGGGTCGCTACGGCATGTATTGCGCGCCCCTCGCGGCGCATGGCGGCGTTGCTCCTCCTCGGAATGGAACGGCCATTCCTCGTCGCACCCGCAAGGGGCAGGCCGTGGCTGTTAAGCCGCCAAGGCGGCAACAGCCACGCTCTCGCGCCTTGCCCTGCGCCGCGATGAACGCACACTACATGCCGTCCAACTGAGGTTTCTAGGATCATCTGATCAATTCAAGCAGTCTTATGGGTAGCTTCAACGCCAGCAGCAGGGCGTTGGTATACAGGCCGTTCGTCCTGCACGCCCGGATAATTTCACCATTGAGTTTCAGCCGCGCCAGGTACCCGCTGTTGCTTAGCCCTCCGGAGCGCATGACAACGCTGACCTTGTCGAGGAATCTCCAGGTGATTTTCTGTCCGATGCACAATCTGACCAGCATTTCAAAATCGGCCGCAATGCGATAGCCGGTATTGTACAAGCCGCCGCGTTCAAGGCAGGTTCTTTTGCAGTAGAACGTCGGGTGCGCAGGCATGACGCCGATCCGCAACAGCCACGCGCTGAGACTCTTAACCCGATATTTCCGCAAGACTTTCTTTGTATCACCCGGATCAACGATATTCAGGCCGGAGAAAACGGCATCGGCATCCGTCGCGCAAAACTCGGTCGCATAATCGCGCATGACATCGCGGTGGGCGAACAGATCGTCCGCGTTCAACATTCCGACGAAGTCGCCGGAGGCAAGAGTCAATCCCTTGTTCATCGCATCATATATGCCGCCGTCTTTTTCGCTGACCCAGTAATCGATGGCGTGCTCATATTGCTTCAGTATCGCGGTCGTTCCATCGCTGGAGCCGCCATCGACAACGATGTATTCGAGGTTGGGATAGGTCTGGTTTATCACGCTTTGAATGGTATCCACGATAGTCGATGCGCCGTTGAACACGACCGTAATGACCGTAATGAGCGGCTGGTCCGGCAGGGGGTTTTTATAGAGGCCTCTGGTGCGCAGCCCGCCTTCCTCACGGCGTCCCCGGCTTTCGGGCAATTGCAGTCTAGATCGAAATGCGCAATCGGGCGCATGTTCCAGCGCGGGGGGCGTGCCGGACACAAGCCGCGTGGTCGAATAACGCGCGTCCAGGCAACGCGATTCGGGCGCTTCGTTTTGTTTCAGGATTTCCACGCTTGCTCTTGCCGGATTTTTTCATAGAAAGACAGGGTTTCCAGATAGCATGTTTCCCACGAAAAACACCGGGCCTGCGCATAACCTTTGTCTATCGTACCGCTGCGGAATTCTGCATTCTCCAGCTTCAGAAGTTGCTCCGCAAACGCATCCCGGCGGATTTCGTCAACCATCAGGCCGGCCTCGCCGCAGGCTTCCGGGATCGCGGATACATTCGCCGCCACCACCGGGCAGCCCGCCGCCATCGCTTCTATTATCGGGATGCCGAACCCCTCGTAGCCGGATGGATAAAGCAAGGCATGGGCGCAGTTATACAACAGATTAAGGTGTTCGTTATCGACCACCGGCAGGTGCAGGTGTCTGTCCGGAAGAAGCTGCTGCGCCAGTTCGGCTTCGCCCGGCTTGAGTTTGCCGCCGCCCGCGCTTACCAGACTATAGCCCGGCAATGCTGCTACAGACTCCAGCGCGAGGCTAAAGTTCTTGTAGGAATCGCGCGCGCCCACGAAAAGCACAAAAGGGGCGTCCGCAAGAGCGGGCGGCAAAAGCTGCCGGTCTGACGATTCCAGCGGTTTATAGAGTTCCGAAGCGCCCAGATAGATGACTTGGATCCTGCTCTCGGGTATTCCGGGATAAAATCTCAGCAGGTCGCGCTTCGTGCTTTCAGATATGCAAATAATGCCGTTCGCCGCTCTTGCCGCAGTTTTTTTTTGCATGGAATGCGCCCATCTCGGTACACCCCGGCGAAATCGTTCATAGGTAAAGTCATATACCGTCACAACATTGGTTGCGTCGGCGCGCTGCGGCCTCCGGTAGTAGCTGGAGTGATAAAGGAATTGCCCGCTCCCGGCAGCCGGATAGGCAAGGTAACGCGACAACCATAGCGGCAGTTGTCTGTCGCCAATCAACATGGCCGGGTTGAAATCGAGTTTCTTGCGGAAAATATTTGACGTGGCGCCGGGATGCTCGACGATGTGGATCGAGAGTTTGTCCCTTGTCATCCGCCGGAGGAGTTCATACCAATAGACGGATATGCCGCCGGCGCGCTGAAGCGAAAAGATGATGTTGTCCAGAACCAGGTTCATGTGCGCATCAAACGGTTTACAGGCTTTGTACGGGGGTTTTCCCCTGCTCGGCCTCGATCATGAGCCGAACGACCTCCGGCATGAGATTTTTGGCCTTCCATCCCAGCACGCGTTCGGCGCGACCCGGATCCGCCCGGCCAACCATTAAATCGGTGGGCCGGAACAATGCCGGGTCGATTTCCACGTGCTCTTTCCACCCCAGGCCCACGCAGGAAAAGGCTTCTTCGATAAAATCGGACAGCTTGCTGCTTTTCCCGGTCGCGATGACAAAATCGGATGGTTCGGGCTGTTGCAGCATTTGCCACATCGCCCCGACATATTCCGGCGCCCAGCCCCAGTCCCTTTCGATGTCCAGATTGCCCAGGCGCAGTTTTTCGGGGCTCCCCGCAGCAATCCGGCAGGCCGCCGAAATAATTTTTTTGGTCACGAAACGGGACGGGCGCAGAGGAGATTCGTGGTTAAACAAAATTCCCGTGCATGCGTACAGGTGGTAGGCATCCCGGTAGTTGGCAACCTCCCAGAACGCTGCGGCCTTGGCCACGCCGTACGGGCTGCACGGCCTGAATGGGGTGTTTTCGTGGGCAGGCATCCCTTCGGTATTGCCGAAACACTCGCTGGAGCCGGCGTTATAGAAGCGCACGGCGCGGCCCGTGAAGCGTATGGCTTCGAGCAAATTCAAAGTGCCGGTCGCTATGCTTTCCAGGGTTTCGACCGGTTGTTCGAAAGACAGGCCGACCGAGCTTTGTCCGGAAAGATTGTAAATCTCGTCCGGCTGGGCTTTGGCGAGAGCCTGAATTACGCTTCTGAAGTCTTGCAGGTTGACCGATAGCGTCCTGACATGATCGTAAATGCCCAAACGATGCAGATTTGCAAAGGCAGACCCCTGGGCGTCGCGGGCGCCCCCGTAGACGATATAGCCTTTTTGCAGGAGCAAACGGGCCAAGTAGCTGCCGTCTTGCCCGGAAACACCACAAATCAGTGCGATTTTCATTTGTTAACGATTCCATGGTCGGCGTTTACCAGCGCGTAATGATCCGGAAGCGTACGCGATGGCATTCTGTACTTTACATAAAGCGCTATCGGATAGGCCAGGCGCCCGGTCAATAAATTAAATCGCCGCGCATTTACAGGCTGGTCCGTGAGCATGTGGATGCCATGCGCAGAATGAAATTTCAGCCCCAATCGTTCGGCAATGCACAGCATGGTTTGCGCTTGATAAAACGAAATATGCTGGCCTGTATCGAAGGCGTAGTACCACCAGTCGTCAGCCGGAGGGGGGTCGCCATAAAGCTCGGTAGAGAAAACCAGGGTGCGCGATCCGTGATTCTCCATGACTTCAGCGATAAACGCGAGCGGGTCGTGCACGTGCTCCATGACTTCGAAAGCAGTCAGCGCCTTGAATGGCGCATTTGCCTTGTCCGCTTCGAATCCCCTCGCGAGCAAGTTCTGGCAGTATTTGTCGCTCCAATAGAAATCGAATCCGAAATCCCGCATGAGTCGCGTCAACATGCCGTAACCGCCGGCCACGTCCAGATAGACGTCCCCGGCATCGTGTTCGAAATAAAGCAGCGCCGCCAGCTTGGCAGCGATGGAAAGATTCCTCCGGATCAGCCCCGTATCGGCTACCGCAATGGCATCGCTATACGCCTCATCCAGCCAATACGGTTCTTCGGTTTGCAGCAGGCCGCAGCGGGGACAGCGATAGTAGGAGACCTGGTGTTTACGCAACAAGGTTGCCGAAAACGCATGGCTCATTGTCGAACTGCATACCGGGCACTGCGCCGTACCCGGATTGCCGTCCACGGGGTGCCTGGGCGGCTTTGCTTTGGCAATTCCGGCAAGTGGCGGAGCGGCGTCATCCGGTCGCAGGTTCGCGTTCAGCATAAATTCCGCCAGCTCTTGTAATCGAGAATAAAAAAGATCGATCTGGTTTTCATCCAGAACATGCCGCGAGTTTTGCGATGGATAAAGTCAAAAATATACGTTGCCACCACCAGCGAAATTACAGTGGCCATTGCGGCGCCCTCGATCCCATACGCCGGAATCATGACATAGTTCAAACCCAATTTAACCAGTATGCCCAGCAAGGCCATCAGGAAGGCAATGCGCTGAAGGTTTTCGTTCAAGTACCATTGCCCGCACGCAACCCAGAGAAAAACAAAAATGCCGCCCCAGATATGTATCGAAAGCGTTCCCGCAGCCTGGATGTAGTTTGCGCCGAATAACAAATTGATTATCCATCCGGAAAAAATTGTCGTGGGTATCGCGATTGCCAGCGATATTCCGACCATGAGATTGTAAAGTCGCTGCAAGCGGCGCAGATATAAAGCTTCTTCGAGCTGTTTGGCAGCAATGACTGAAGGAAACACGGAGCTGACTACTGCCACCGGTATGAAATACCAAACCTCGCTGATTCTTGCTGCCGCAGAAAATAATCCGACTTCCTTGTCCCCCAGCATTTGCCCGATCATGATCTGATCGATGCGCATGTAAATCATGATGGCGAGGCCGGACAATATCAGCGGCCAGCCGTCTTTCAGCAATTCCACAGCAACCTCCGCCCGGAAGCGCCATTTCCGGATGTCCTGGCGATTGATACGGTAAGCGGCCAGTAGAAAGATTGCCGAAAGCGCGGTTTCGACCGATCCCGCCCAGACAAAAGCAATGAGCGGCGCTTCGATCAGCAGGAGAGCGATTTTGGCAACTGTTGCAATGGCAAATGCGCCGTTCACCGCAATGACGGTAAATTTAGACTGCACTTTTGCCTGGAAATAAAAATCGATGACGTTGATCGACAGAAAAACATAGCCCGCAGCCGAGATCGCCACCAGCCATAACGTGAACGTTTCACCGCTGCGTGCAATGGAAATGGCGGCGATAGCCATTATCAGCATACACAGGCTGGCGGCCAGTTTTAATGCAAAAGCGCTGCCCAATAATTCATTTTGCCGGGCGGGATTTTTTACCAGTTCTCGGACGACGACGTTGTCCAAACCCAGCGCGGCAAACGCCCCGAACAGCGCGGCGAACGCGATGGCGAAATTCCACAATCCGTATTGTTCCGGGCCCAGGTAACGCGCGATCCAGACACTGACAATCAGCCCCGCGCCCATGCGCAGGATTTTGTCGGCGAACAACCAGCCGGTATTGCCGATGATCGCCTGGAGGCCGTGGCGGCTTTCTAGCCTTGCGCGAATAAAGCCTGGCAGGAGTTTGACCCAGGAGGCGTTCATTAATGTTGGTTGGGCAGGCCTTCGGGGTTTTCTTCCAGGTAAGCCCGGTAGGCGCCCGCGATACCCTCGCGCAGTTTCGTGCTGGCCCGCCAACCCATTTGTTCCAGCTTGCCCACATCCAGCAGCTTGCGCATCGTCCCGTCCGGTTTGGATGCGTCGAAAACAAGTTGGCCGGTAAATCCAACCACATCCCTGACCAGTTCGGCCAGCTCGCGGATGCTCAGATCTTCTCCGCAACCGATATTCACCAGCGGGGGTTGAACGTCGCCGAACAACGCTTGCAGTTTTTCCCCGGGCTGTTCCAGCAGATAGACGCACGCCCCGGCCATGTCGTCGCTATGCAGAAATTCGCGGCGCGGCGTGCCGGAGCCCCATACCACGGCCTGGCTGTCGCCGCGCTGTTTGGCTTCGTGCATCTTGCGCATCAGCGCGGGCAGGACATGCGAGTTGGCAAGGTCGTAGTTGTCGCCCGGCCCATACAGATTGGTCGGCATGGCCGCGATATATTGCGTGCCGTACTGGCGGTTGTATGACCAGCACATCTCGATGCCGGCGATCTTGGCCAGCGCATAAGGCCGGTTGGTCGGCTCCAGCGGCCCGGTCAGCAGATATTCTTCCCTGATCGGCTGCGGGCAGTCCTTCGGATAGATGCAGGATGAACCGAGGAACAACAGGCGTTTGACATGGCCGCGCCAGGCCTCGTGGATGACGTTGGTCTGGATCGCCAGGTTCTGCCGGATGAATTCTGCCGGGTAGGTGTTGTTGGCGTGGATTCCGCCCACCTTGGCGGCGGCGAGCAGGACGTATTCGGGTTTTTCCGCTTCAAACAGGTCGCGCACCGCAGCCTGCTCGGTCAAATCCAGTTCGGCGTGGGTGCGGGTGACCAGATTATGATAGCCACCGGCTTGCAATCGACGCATCAGTGCGGAGCCGACCAGGCCGCGATGGCCGACAACGTAAATCCTGCTGTCCCGTTCCATGAAGGTAAGAGGCGAATTATTCGTGATAGTCCATGGCCTTGTAGCCATGCTTCTTGACCAGCTCGTCGCGTTCGGCGGCCTTCAAGTCCTCGCGCACCATTTCGCTGACCAGTTCATCGAAGGTAATTTTGGGCGTCCAGCCAAGCTTGTTTCTGGCCTTGCTGGCATCGCCCAGCAGCGTCTCCACCTCGGTGGGACGGAAATAGCGCGGATCGACGGCGACGATGCATTTGCCGGACGCGTCGAAACCCTTCTCCTCCACGCCCTCGCCGCGCCAGACGATGGCTATGCCGAGTTCCACGGCCGCAGCGTTCACGAAATCGCGCACGCTGTATTGTACGCCGGTGGCGATGACGAAATCTTCCGGGTGATCCTGTTGCAGCATCAGCCACTGCATTTCGACGTAGTCCTTGGCATGCCCCCAATCGCGCAACGCGTTCAGGTTGCCGAGATAGAGGCATCCCTGCAGGCCGAGCTTGATGCGCGCCAGCGCGCGCGTGATTTTGCGCGTGACGAAGGTTTCGCCGCGTATCGGCGACTCGTGGTTGAACAGGATGCCGTTGCAGGCGTACATGCCGTATGCCTCGCGGTAATTGACGGTGATCCAGTAGGCGTAGAGCTTGGCTACGGCGTAGGGACTGCGCGGGTAGAACGGCGTGGTTTCCTTTTGCGGGGTTTCCTGCACCAGCCCGTACAGCTCGGAAGTGGAAGCCTGGTAGAAACGGGTTTTCTTTTCCATGCCGAGGATGCGGATCGCTTCCAGGACACGCAGCGCGCCCAGCGCATCGGAGTTGGCCGTGTATTCCGGTTCCTCGAACGATACCGCGACATGGCTCTGCGCCGCAAGATTGTATATCTCGTGCGGCTGCACTTTCTGGATGATATGCGTCAGGCTGGAAGAGTCGGTCATATCGCCGTGGTGCAGGAAGAACGGCAGGCCTTTTTCATGCGTATCGTGGAACAGGTGATCGATGCGCGCGGTGTTGAACAGGGAGCTGCGGCGTTTGATGCCGTGCACCTCATAGCCCTTGTCCAGCAACAGCTCGGCGAGGTATGCGCCGTCCTGGCCGGTTATGCCGGTGATTAGTGCAATCTTTTTTACTTGACTCATTCAATATCTCCTTTTCGCGCAGCTATCTGCCGAAATTGTCTTTTAAGCGGAAATAACCGCACGAACCCGTGGCTCAATCATGGCTGTTCTCCAGCACGCCATTTTGTTCCGCTTCGAGTTTCAACTCTTCGATCTCCGCACGCAACCGTTCATATTCATGCATCTTGATTTGAAGGAATTCCACCGTCATGCGCGCTTTTTGTTCGATGCCTTGCGGCGTAAGCAAATAGGCATACGCCAGTTTGTTGCCGCTGTTGCGGAAATTGTTGACCTTCAGGCAGCCCTTTTCGATCAGCGCGTTGAGGCAGAAATTAATCTTGCCGAGGCTGACACCCAGCCGTTTCGCCAAATTTCTTCGGGAAAGACCGGGATTGTGTTCCAGTGTTTTGAGCAGGCTGTAACTGGTGGTATCGTAGAGCATGAATATGTGTTCAATGGGTGAACGGGCAGCATTACAACAGCCGCAGCCCTTGACTGTCAAGAGATCGCGGCGGTCTGCTCCGGTTAATCCTCCGGGTTCTCCAGCCCCAGTTCCTGTATTTTGCGCGTCAGCGTATTGCGGCCGATGCCGAGCAGGGCGGCCGCTTCGATGCGCCGTCCGGCGGTGTGGTGCAGGGCCAGTTGCAGCAGGGTGCGCTCGAACTGCGCGGCAAACGTGCCCATGATGCGCTCATCACCCCGTTGCAGCGCCAGTGCCGCTTGTTGCGCCAGAGCCGCGCACCAGTCGCCACCCTCCTGCGTCGCGATTGCCGCTGCATCGCCGCGCCATTCCGGCGGCAGGTCGGCCACTTCAATCACCTGCGACGGCGTCATCACGGTCAGCCAATGGCACAGATTTTCCAGTTGCCGCACATTGCCGGGGAATTCCTGCGCGCCGAGATGCAGCAGCGCAGGCTCGCTGAATCGCTTTTGCTCCACGTTCAATTCGCGCGCGCTTTTCTGCAAGAAGCATTTTGCCAGCAACGGAATGTCACCGCGCCGTTCGCGCAACGGCGGCAGGCGCAAGCGGATCACGTTCAGCCGGTGGAACAGGTCTTCGCGGAACAGCCCCTGCTTGACGCGTTCGTCGAGATTCTGGTGCGTCGCGGCGATGATGCGTACGTTGGCCTTGACCGTCTGATGGCCACCGACACGATAGAAGTTGCCGTCCGACAGCACGCGCAGCAGGCGGGTTTGTAATTCGGCAGGCATGTCGCCGATTTCGTCGAGAAATAGTGTGCCGCCTTCCGCCTGTTCGAAGCGGCCCTGCCGAGCCGTTGCCGCGCCGGTGAACGCACCGCGCTCGTGGCCGAACAGCTCCGATTCGAGCAGGTCTTTGGGGATCGCGGCAGTGTTGATGGCGATGAACGGCTTGCCGGCGCGCGGGCTGTGGCGATGCAACGCGTGCGCCACCAGTTCCTTGCCGGTGCCGGATTCGCCGTTGATCAGTACGGTCGCATGGGATTGCGCCAGCCTGCCGATGGCGCGGAATACCTCCTGCATGGCGGGTGCCTGGCCCAAGATGTCGCTGGCTGCAACTCCCTGCGCCTCCCCCGATTTGTGCAGGCTGTGTTCCAGCGCGCGCCGGATCAGTTCCACCGCGTGATTGATGTCGAACGGCTTGGGCAGATATTCGAACGCGCCGCTCTGGAATGAGGAGACCGCGCTTTCCAGGTCGGAATAAGCGGTCATGATAATGGCCGGCACGAGGGGATGGCGCTGATGCAACGCGTGCAGAAAATCCAGCCCGGAACTGCCGGGCATGCGGATATCGCTGACCACCACCTGCGGCGTATCATGGCTCAACATACGCAGTGCATCGTCCGCCGTGGCGAAGCTTTTGAACGCAATGTCTTCGCGCGCCAGAGCTTTTTCCAGCACCCAGCGTATCGATTTATCGTCGTCGATGATCCAGACAGGTTTCATTTCATTCACCTTTAGTTGCTTTTGTAGCCTGGATGCAGGCCAAAGGCCGGAATCCGGGTGTTCGCGGGATGCCTCCCCGGATTCCGCCGCGCTTCATCCGGGCTACCTATTTGGTTTTGTCCATGCCGGCTTATGGAAGAGGAAGCATCACGGTAAAACACGTGCGTCCCGGTTCGCTGTCGAATTCTATCGAACCGCGATGCTGGCTGACGAAATCCTGTGCCAGCGTCAGCCCCAGCCCGTGGCCATCGGCGCGCCCCGACACCAGCGGGTAGAAAATCTTGTCTTGCAGTTCCGGCGGGATGCCGGGGCCGTTGTCGATGATCTGCACCATCACCGCGAGGCGGTGGCGGCGCTTGGCCAGCGTCACCTGCCGCGCGATGCGGGTGCGCAGGACGATGGTGCCGCTTCCCTGCATCGCCTGCGCGGCATTGCGCACGATGTTGAGCATGGCCTGGATCAACTGTTCCTTGTCGCCGATCAGCGCGGGCAGGCTGATGTCGTAGTCGCGATGTATTTCCAGGCTCTCGGGCATTTCTGCCAACACTACGCTGCGCACTCGCTCCAGCGCTTCGTGGATGTTGAGCGCGCTGTAATGCGCAGCGTTTTGCGGAGAAAGCAGTTTCTCCATCAACATGCGCAGCCGATCCGCCTCCTGCACGATAACCTGGGTGTACTCGCGCAAGGCCGGTTTATCCAGTTCCTGCTCGAGCAATTGCGCCGCGCCGCGTATGCCGCCGAGCGGGTTCTTGATCTCGTGCGCGAGGTTGCGCAGCAGCAGTCGGTTGGCCTGCGTCTGATCCAGCATCTGCTCTTCGCGCGCCAGCTTGAGCGGCCGGTCCATCGGGTGAAATTCCAGCAGCAGGTATTGGCCGTTCAATTGCACCGGTGTGGCGGCGCAGCGCAAATGCAACTTGCCGTGCGCGTGCGTGCCCAGCGTCAGATCGTGCTCGATATAACTGGCGTTGTCCCGGATCGCGTGCTGCAGCGCATTGGCCAGCTGCCCGGTATCCGTAAATGCCTGCTGCACCGGCAGCCCGAACAGGTTTTTGCCGCTCACGTCGAACAAATGCTCCGCAGCGGGATTGATATAAACAATGCGCGACTCTTCATCCAGCAGGAGAACCGCTGTGGCGAGGTGTTCGGGCGTGAGGTTTGAAGGATCAGGCATACCTTCTTGCGCAGCAGGAAACATGCCAGATGGAGAATTCTATTTGATTTTTGATAGCTCGATTTTGAGCGCTTCGACGTTCCTGCTGTGCAAATCGACCTGTTCTTTCAGCGCGTTGATTTTTTCTTCGTACTTGGCCACATTGCGGTAGGTTTTGCCATCTTTGCCTACGAAGACTTCGGGGGTTTCTTCGCCCGCTTTCAGGTTCTGCATGGCCTCTCCGAGCAGCTTTTCTTCCATGCTCAATTCGTCCTGCAATATCTTGCGCCGAGTATCGTCACGGTTTTTCTGCGTTGCGCCATCTACAGCCGGAAAATCCGCTGGGGTACGCGCCGGCGGCATCATGGTGGGCAGCGGTTCCAGAACGATCTTTTTGCCGCCCTTGATCGGCGTGCTGGAATAAGTGACATGGCCATCTGCGTCGATAGACTTGTAGATATCCGCATGCGCCAGCGCCGGACAGAGGATCAACATCGCAAGCAAGCAACACAGCTTCATTTTCGTTCTCCCGCATAGTGTCCATGCCAAGTATAGGGCAAGTATAGGGCAAGCATCGGGCTCAGACAAACATTTGCAGTTCAATGCAAAACGGGGCTTGCGCCCCGTTTTGTCATCCTGCCCTGCAATGAAGGAAGAATCAGATGCTGTAATACATGTCGAACTCGACCGGATGCGTGGTCATGCGGATGCGGTTGACCTCCTCCATCTTCAGCGTGATGAAGGCATCGATGAAATCGCTGGAGAACACGCCGCCACGGGTCAGGAATTCGCGATCCTTGTCGAGGTGGGCAAGCGCTTCGTCCAGCGAGGCGCACACGGTCGGGATCTTTGCGTCCTCTTCCGGCGGCAGGTCGTACAGGTTCTTGTCGGCCGGGTCGCCGGGGTGAATCTTGTTCTGGATGCCATCCAGGCCGGCCATCATCAGGGCCGCAAAACACAGGTACGGGTTCGCGGTCGGATCCGGGAAGCGGGTCTCGATGCGGCGCGCCTTGTCGCTGGCCACATGCGGGATGCGGATCGACGCGGAGCGGTTCTTCGCCGAATAGGCCAGTTTGACCGGCGCCTCGTAGTGCGGAACCAGACGCTTGTATGAGTTGGTGCCGGGGTTGGTGATCGCGTTCAGCGCCTTGGCGTGCTTGATGATGCCGCCGATGTAGTACAGCGCGGTCTCGGACAGGCCTGCATAGCCGTTGCCCGCGAACAGGTTCTTGCCGTCCTTCCAGATGGACTGGTGCACGTGCATACCGGAACCGTTGTCGCCGACGATGGGTTTGGGCATGAAGGTCGCGGTCTTGCCGTACTGGTGCGCGACGTTGTGCACTACGTACTTCAGCACCTGGGTCTGGTCGGCGCGACGCACCAGCGTGTTGAACTTGGTGCCGATTTCGCATTGCCCGGCGGTCGCCACTTCGTGGTGATGCACTTCGACCTCGATGCCGATGTCTTCCAGCGCCAGGCACATTGCGGCGCGGATGTCGTTCAGGCTATCGACCGGCGGAACCGGGAAATAACCGCCCTTCACCATCGGGCGGTGCCCGGTATTGCCGCCGTCGAATTTTTCGCCGGTCGCCCAGGCGGCCTCTTCGGAATTAATCTTCAGCGAGCAGCCGGACATATCGACATGCCAGTTCACCGAGTCGAAAATGAAGAATTCCGGCTCCGGGCCAAAATAGGCGGTATCGCCGATGCCGCTGGATTTAAGATAGGCCTCGGCGCGCTTCGCGATGGAGCGCGGGTCGCGGTCATAACCCTTGCCGTCGGTCGGTTCGATCACGTCGCAGGTGATCACCAGAGTGTTCTCATCCATGAACGGATCGAGGTAGGCCGTCGCCGGATCCGGCATCAACAGCATGTCCGATGCCTGGATGCCTTTCCATCCGGAGATGGACGAACCATCGAATGCATGGCCGTCCTCGAACTTGTCCAGGCCGACATACTTGGCCGGCACGCCGACATGCTGCTCCTTGCCGCGCGTATCGGTAAAACGGAAATCCACGAACTTTACGTCGTGATCCTTGATCATTTTCAATACATCATTGGCCGACATCGACATAGTTTTCTCCCACAAGAATACGAAAAATAAAAAATCAAACCACCGGTGAAACAGAAATCCGGAACACAAAAGCAAATACCCTCTTCGCACGAAGTGTGCCAACCCGCATGTGCGGCATGCGGCCATTGGGCGCATTTAGAAGCGGTGGAAGCTCTCCATTCCTGATGAGCTTGCCGCACCGAGAACGGCCCAAAACAGCCCTTGGGCAAGCTCGGCGCAAACGCTGCATAGAGTTGGGCGCCGCTTTCGAGTGCATCATGGCTATTGTGCCATAAGCCCATCATTTGGCGCACAAAATATTTGCACCAAAAGCGGGCGCAATGATCTGTTTACGCACTAATTTTGTGCGTGATTGCGATAAACCTGAATGGTACGGAATAGCTCGTTATCGCGCACCAGTTCGTCGCAACGTGTCTGCAATGCCTCGGCATCTGCGGTATCTTGTTGATTGCCCGTGAGATATAGCTCAACTTCCACTTTGCCGCCCAGATAGTGCAGCACTACGCGCTTGGCCGCCAGGGTAGAATCTCCCAGCCGTTCTGCGAGTTGCGCCAGCAGGCTGTCGCGATCCGGCAAATGTGCGTTCGGCCTGCCTTGCATGTCGTCCTCCGGATCGATATGCACCAACACGTCCATCACGTGATGCCGATTCAGCACGGCCTGCCGCGCCGATTCGGCGATGTAATGACCTTCAGACACGCTGATCCGGGGATCGACCAGGATATGCGCATCGACCAGCGCGTTATCGGCCATCTTGCGCGTGCGCAAATCATGCAGACCGCGCACACCGCTGGTGTCGATCAGGGTTTGCCGGATTGCCCCGACAGTTTTTTCGTCCAGCCCGGTATCGATCAATTCCGCCAATGCTTCCAAAGCAAGCCTGAAACCCATGCGCGCGATCATCATGCCCACGACCGCTGCGGCCATCAGATCGAGAAAGGCAAAGCCGAGCAAGTTGCCGCCGATGCCGGCCAGCACCACCAGCGAAGAGGCGGCATCGGAGCGCGAGTGCCAGGCGTTCGCAGCCAGCAATTGCGAGCGCACCCGTATCGCAACTGCCATCAGGTAGCGAAACAGCCCTTCCTTGGCGAACAGCGTGAGCAGCGCGACCCAGAAGGTGGCCGGGTGAACCTGCTGGAGCTCTTCCGGGTGTTGCAGGCGCATTCCGGCGGTGACGAGCAGGATGATACCGAGGGTGGCCAGCGCCGAGCCGAGCAGCAAAGTTGCTGCGGTTTCGAAACGCGCATGGCCGTACGGGTGGTCGGCATCGGCATGGCGGTTGCCCTGCCGGTTCGCAATCAGCACCAGAAAATCCGACAGCAGATCGGAAAGGGAATGCAGGCCGTCGGCAAGCAGCGCCTGAGACCTGCCGAAATAACCCACTACCAGTTGCAACACGGTCAGCAGCAGGTTAATCGATACGCTCACCCACGTGCATTTTTGCGCGGCGGCAAAGCGTTCCGCATTGACGCGCCCCTCATCCTGGATGGAGCCGAGGGCATCGCGCGATGCGTGAGTATGATTTTTCATGTCAGTTGAGCTAGTATGCGCCTGTGCCGAGCAGCATAACATTTATCGTCGTATATAAGCGGGGGCGCAGGATGCAGCGCACCAGTATTCATTTAAGGACATAAGAAATATGGGAAAAATTACCGCTATTCTGGAGGCGGCGCAACAGCGTGCCGAAGAAATGAATCTGCCCTATGAAGGCGCGCTGCTTCCGGGCGAAGCCTATGAGATTCTGCAATCCGCGCCCGGCGCCAAACTGGTAGACGTGCGCACCCGCGCCGAACTGGACTGGGTGGGGCGCATATCCGGCGCCGTGGAAATCGAATGGGCAAACTATCCCGGCATGAAACCCAACCCGCATTTCATCGCCCAGCTCGAACAGCAAATGGATAAAGAAGCCTTGACGATATTCATCTGCCGCAGCGGAGTGCGCTCGCACCACGCCGCCGCAGCCGCCACCCAGGCAGGTTACAGCGACTGTTACAACGTGCTGGAAGGTTTCGAAGGCGACAAAGGCGGTGACGGGCACCGCAATACTATCGGCGGGTGGCGCGTGGCCGGGTTGCCGTGGGAGCAGGGCTAATCACGGCAGCTTGAAGCAGTAAACCTGAAAACGGTCGCTCACGACCTTCAGGTCTAGACCCGGAGCGATCATCAGTCGATGTACCCGGAGTGGCTGGTTCTCGGCCTGCGGACGGTGGCATCCAGACTGTCTTATGACCGGTATGTGGTCAAAACGGACTGTCGCTCCATTATGGCTGAATTGACTATGAGCGACCGTTTTGTGGCATGCAGTTACAGTAATTGCTACAGACCCAATCAAGTTACGCGTTGCCTGACCTCTTCTGCCTACCCCTTATTGATTATTGAAATTAGCCAAGCAATATTCACCCACGGTGAATATTTATTGACATCGAGCGTAGTTCCTGTTCCAATGCTCACAGGCCGAGTGTTACCGCTTGGGTTGTTCTTTAAGAGTGTGATTCCTTCTTCCACAAAAGCAGAAGCCAGTTAAGTGACTTCGTTTATGCGAAGTCGCCTTGCTGTTCCAGCAGCGAGGCCAAATTGTCAGGCACCGGGCGCTGTCGTATGGCACGCGCAACGACCGAAGGTGATGTACTAAGTGTCAGCAACATGGGGACTTAGATGCCTTAGAACTGGTGATGGGCTTGTAGTATCGGGTTGGCTCCTTCCGGCTGATGCCTTGTGGGGACTTGGGCAATTTCGCCCGGATTGAAGGAGTTAACATGCAGCAACATTCTTTAGAGAACTGCATCCGCACGCTTGAAAAGCTGCGTGATGTGTATCACAGCCAACTCGATGCAAGTGTTCTGGCTGAATTGGAAGCCGTGATCTCTGGCCTCAAAAAGGTCATTGATCACAAGGAAAGCGAAGTGCAGCTCGGCAATTTGGGCTTGCGCGCAATCCAGGCAATCTCTCTTGTTATTAGCCTTGTGAGCAATCTCAAGGATTTAATGAAGTGATTCAATGCAGCCAACGAATGCGGCAAGCCCATTCATTTTTTTGATTACTGGTTACAACATGAACATTGGTAGCGCAATTCAAATGTGTCGAGCAAAACGTCGCTTATCTCAAGCGGAGGTGGCTCGTCGCGCCGAGTGTTCGGTGTCTTACCTCTCAATGCTGGAAAACTCCCAGCGTGACCCAACCCTTTCAACTGTCACCAAAATAGCGCAGGCTTTAAATATGCCTGTAGAAATGCTATTTTTTCTGGGCGCTGAAAAAGGTGAACTAGCCGGAATCGACAAGCAATTAGCTGGTCAGCTTGCAATGGCAGCATTGGAACTTCTCAATGACCCCACCCCTGCTGAAGCCCAAGTATGATCTAAAACCGATCCGCGATATTTCTGCGCTTGCGCTCTCATTGGGTATGCCGGAAAAATTATTAATCGACGTTGCCGCCCAAGCGGACACCTTGTATCGTAAAGCCAAGCCAATAGTAAAACCTGATGGCTCCATTCGCCGGCCATTTGACGCATTACCTCCGCTTAAACCCATACAGCGCCGTATCAAAGATAGAATTCTCAAGCGCGTTGAATTCCCAGAATATCTGACAGGAAGCCTAGCGGGGCGTGATTACCGCACCAATGCTGCGATGCACGCAGGGGCAAAAATTGTAATCTGTGAGGACGTTGAGGGCTTCTTTCCCTCCACCAAGCGGGAGAGGGTTATGGATATTTGGCTAAATTTCTTTCGCTTCTCGGAAGACGTAGCCAACCTGCTTACCAGCCTGACGACCAAGGAAGGTGAGTTGCCACAAGGCGCCATCACGAGTTCATACTTGGCGAACCTTGCTTTCTGGAATCAAGAACCACGATTACAAGCCAAGCTGGCGAAGAGGGAAGTTGTTTACTCACGATACGTTGATGACATAGCAGTCTCGTCAAAACAAACCCTGACCAAAGAGGAGCAAACCGCACTCATTGCGCAAATATATGGAATGCTGAAACGACAAGGATATAAAGCCAAGCGACGCAAGCATGAAACATTTACCAGTGGACGGAGAATGCTTACAACCAAGCTAATGGTAAATCGCAAGCCAGCGCTTCAGACCAAGGAGCGGCAGAATATTCGTGCTGCCGTTCACGCACTGGAACAGCGGATCGCATCCGGGGAAAGAGGTTTGGGAATTAAAACAGAGTTAAACCGTGCGACCAGTCGAGTAGGTCGCCTTGGAACACTTCACCCTACAGAAGCAAAGCCGCTCAAATTGAGGCTTAGCCACGTTCGTCATTTGACGAACAACCGCATGTAGCTGGAGCCTTGGGCTGTGCTGCGTGCCAACTTTTTGCTTGCTGTTAATGCGAATGCGTTTTGAGATACTGATCGCAACGATCAGCGGCAACAAACTGCAGAATCGCCTTCACGTCGTCGGAACATGATTTGAACACTAGACGGCTCAATACGTCGGGGCCATGTTGAAGAATCAACACCCCGACGAGACCGTCGATGAATGACTGGGTAGCTTCAACGCCAGAGAAATCGAGAACGACCTCTGTGCCTTGAGCCAAGGCGATCTCAATCTCATCCCTGACCGGAGCTGCACTTAACCGGGGGCCGACAAGCCGACCGTGGGCATATTGGCTCAGTACAATTTTAGTATTCATGCAACATATCAAAGCTTCACCTGCTCAAACATTCCCTTGCCGCTAAAATTCCATTTAACCTTAAACGCAGCACCGCCTTGGATACCACCAGCCTGCTCGATAATGCGTGGCCACCATTTAACAAGATTGTGAGCCTTCTCCCAGAACTTGTGATCCTTCCAAGACTTATCCAAGAAAAAAACCAGCAAACCAGCTCTGCGCAACGCCTCACGCTCCAAGCCTTTGTTTAGATTGTCGTGCGTAACAACGATCCAACCTTCCTCGTTCGACAAGCTCTTGATCCAATCAACGTCTGGCGTATCGGTAGCAAAACGATCTTTCAGGTGAAGTACAACGTGATTTTCTGGCTTAGAAAGTTCTCGCAACGCATGCGCGAGAGCTGGGGGAAGGTTATTGTCAACGAAGAATTTCACGCCGCCAATCGTTCTTCAAAGCGAACCGCCGCCTCTACCGCGCTTAAGGGTACCTCGTACAGCTTGGCTACATATTGCTTGCTTTCCTCAGCCTTGAAAGCGTCATAAAGAATAGATGTCCTGACACTTCCATTCGTAACAATGGGTTTGCCAAAAGCAATAGTCGGATCAAGCACAATGGCCTTGCTGCGTACTACCGGATACCAGCAGGATGCCAGTTCATCACGCCCGAATTCAATACCGCGATATAGCGATGGCTCAATGATTTTAGTAAATGCGTATTGCCTTTTAGCCAGATCGAGCAACTGTGTTTCGCCAGCTTCTTCCAGCGCAGTGGCAAAAATACTCCGCCCGTCTGTTTGAAAACGCTTGCAAGTAAAAGGGTAGGGGTGATCAAATAATTCACGCGCATGCTGGCTTGCAAGGCGAATGGTTTGCAAGCTAACACCATACTTACGGAATGCTTGAACGAAACGAACCTCCAGCAAATCGTGAAAGCTAATTCCCTCGATCTCTGATTCAGCCAGCTCAGTCTGCCAAAGAGGGGCGCTGTTCACTCGCTCTTCTGAACCACGCGCCTTGTAGACGTGACCCTTCAACCAACGGCGCAGGTCTTGCGCAGGCGCATTGGTCAGTTTCGCTGCTTCTTGAAAGGTATAGAGGCCAATTCCGATCAAATTCATTTAGCCCCCCGTTTAATCTGAATCAATAAACCACCGAGCGGTGGGTGTGGGTGCTCATTTTACAGACAAGCCCCCCTGTCAATCAAGCAATCAAGCGCACTGCCTTATGCTGTAGCTGCGAACACCTGCGCCAGCAGTGCGTTGAAGGTGGCTTGCGCCTTGGCCTTGGCGGCAGACTGTTGGGATTGGATGCTAATAACATCGCTGCAACGCTGTTCGAACAATTCTTGCAAGGCCAACGGCGGCAAGGGAATTGGTAGGTTCCGCAAGATTTCGAGGTTAATGTTTTTCTGCGCGGCCTGCGGTGCATTAGCTTCGAGGGTGGGTTGTAGAAAGCCGAGCCATGCCTGCACATAGGCTGTGCGAACTTGCTCTCCCGGTAAAAATCCCACTACGCTATCCGGGAAACACGCATCAAATTCCAACACCCCAGTTTTTGCGATATTGGCCGCGATTGTGATGCACAGCGTTCCTCGCTTCCATAGCCTGCTTTGAGCAAGCCCTGCCTCGGAATAGGTGGCGGTGTAGCCCGTAATTCTGCCGCCTGAGTTGGACACATCCCCCGTTTGAATAAAAGGATACGGGCCGTCATAAAGTTCTTTGGCATCTCTTGGGCGATTTCGTGAACGCCCTCTATCCAGAACACCGACCGCACCAAATAAACTGGTAGGCCATCCCTTCGGATTCGTCGCCGGATCGCCGAATAAGTCGAGAAACAGGGCGGGGATAAGTTCGGCGGCTTTTTTCTCGGCATCACGCCTCAGTTTTACGATACCCTCGGCACGGGAAAGCAGATCGACAATGCGGCGTTGCTCGTCGAGAGGCGGAACGGCTACATGCGTCGATTCAAAATCACTACGGACGACATGCTTCATTGTTGAACCATGCGTCTTCGCTGTCAGTTCCGATAAAGCGGTCTTCAACGCAAAGAACAGATAGTCGGGGTCGATTCCCTGCTTTGGCAGCACTTTGAATATGTGCTGGTTCAAAACCCCGCGTGGCCCTGCCCAACGGTAAACGTCTAATGTGGCACTCCACGAAACCAACAAATCGCCGGGTTCGACAATAAGTTCTGACTTGACCTGACGGGCGGTGTAGTTGAACTTTTCCCCGCTGCCTGTCAGGTTTTGGATGCGGATTATTGGAAGGCCATCGTTCTCCCAATCAGTGGGCTTAAATGCAGCCCCATTGATGAACTGGGCTGTTTCGCCTAATGCCATCAAGCTCACGCAATCTGCTCCGCCAACACTACCCGCAACGCCTCAACCTCTTCTGTAATCTCAACCTCAATCGCCGCGAGTTCATCCAGCAGTTCGCGCGGGTCACGGTGCGCGATGGCGATCTGGTTCATCGGACGGTAGCGTCCGGCGGAAAGATTGAAGTCGTTAGTGCGGATGGTCGCGGCATCGGCAAACCACCATTTCGACTTCCACTCGGCCTCGGGATCACGAGCCTGCCAATCGGCGTAGAGAGTTCCCCGATTGCGATATGCCTCCACAAGTCCCGGCAAGTCGTCGGCTTCGATGGCGGTGTCGTGGTTGGCATCAAGTTTGAAGCCGTCGTTATCGGCATGGAGAAACAGCACTCTGTCGGTGCTGCCGCCCTTGCGGAAAAATAACACCGAAGTCTTGACTCCGGCATACGGTTGGAACACGCCGCCGGGCAGCGACAGCACGGCCTCGACGCGGTTGTTTTCGATGAGTTGGCGGCGCAGCTCCTTGTGCGCGCCGGTGGCGCCAAACAGTACGCCCTCGGGGACGATCACACCACAGCGGCCATCATCGAGCAGGCAGTCCATCATGTATTTGATGAACAGCAGTTCGGTGGCGGTGCTATTGCCGATTTTGACATCATCGACGATGCGATCCTTATCCACGCGCCCCGCAAACGGCGGATTGGCGGCGACGACGTGATAGCCCTCGGGCAATCCGAGTTCGCGCTTTCTTTCGGCGTCCAGCGTGGTGGTGAGTACATTGCGCTGGTAGATGCGCACGTCGGGCAGGCCGCGTAGCGTGAGGTTCATGGTGGCCAGGCGCACCATCTTCGGGTCAACGTCGTTGCCGAAAAAAGTTTGCTCCTGCAACACGCGCCATTTTGCGGCGGAAAGCGCATTGCCGTTGCCGCGCGGGATTTGCTTACCGTCTAACTCGACGCTCTCGATGCCATCCGGGGTGGAGTTGGCGAGCTTGATGTGGTCGAGAATGGCGGCAATAAAACCCGCTGTGCCCGCTGCCGGGTCATAACAGGTTTCGCCGATCTTCGGGTCGAGCATGGCGACAATGACGCGGATGATGTGGCGCGGGGAACGGAACTGGCCGAGTTCGCCAGCGGTCTTGATGCGTTTCAGCAGATATTCAAACAGGTCGCCCTTGGTGTCGGCATCATGCTCATCCAGACGCAGGTTATCCACCTTGCCGACAATTTGCGTCAATACCACCGGCTCATCGATGACCAGACGCGCACCGTCCATGAAGTTGGTGGCGCTCTTGCTGGCGACTTCGGCATAGAAGGGAAACACCTCGTCGCGCATGAAACGGGCAAGGTTCTCGCCGGACAGCGCGCGCGCCCATTGCGACCAGCGGAAGCGCTCGCGCGGGATGGTGTCGCCACCGCCTAGTGCTACGGCGTTGAGTGGGTTACGCAACTTCCAGTCGCCGCCGTAGATGCTGGCCACCGTTTTCTTCATCAGCCGGGCGCGGGCTTGTGCTTGGGTGTCCAGCCCATCGGCGAGATAGAAGAAAAACAGGAAAGCAAGTTGTTCGGTGTTCGAGACAGGATCGGGATAGCCGCCACCAAAAAGGTAGTTGCTGATGTCGTCTATGTCTTGGCGGAGTTGCGGGGTGAGTGACATAGGGCGGGATTAGTGGGTGCTGGGTTGCTCGCCATAGACGGACTGCGAGAGGTTGGCGATAACGCCGGATAATGATTCTTCGCCGCCAAAGAGTTCGGCTGCCTTGCGGCGGCCACCTTGTAGGCTGAAGGGCGGGAATTCGAGATGGTCGAGGGTGAAGTCGTCGAACTGGTCGGCATTTTGGCGGATTTGCGCTTCGACATCGTGCAGCCAGCGTTCCTGATCGGGGGTGAAATCGTGGCTCACCAGCCAGCCCTCGAAGCGGGCACCGAGTTCATTGGCTTTTTCCTCTGACGCTTCGAGAAAGACAAAATTACCGGCGTCATCCATCGTCACCCAGGCGCGGGTGGTGGGGTCGATGTAATCGTCCTGATCGACGGTGACGAGCGTGCGCGGATTCTGGTAGGGACGCGGCTTGGGTTCCATCACCTTGCCGCCTTCGCCATAGCCGTCTACGCCTTCATGTGTTGCGACTACGCCTACAAAATCGAACAGGGTGAAGACGGGCTTGCCTGGCGATTTGCGCGTACCCCGGCCCAGCATCTGGCGATAGAGTGTGACCGATTTGGTGTAGCGGGCAAAGATGAGGTTGACGACTTCCGGGCAGTCGAAACCGGTGTCGAGCATGTTCACCGACACCAGCACCTGCGGGAATTTTTCTTTCTTGAAGCGGCGGATGCGCGCCATTGCGTCGGTGGTATCTTCGCCCTGTCCCACACCGGAGACAACGTAATCGGCGTATTTAATTTCCGGCGAAGGTTTCAAGTGGGCGAATTCATTGTCTATCAGCGTCGCCAGCGTTTCGGCGTGGCGCTTGGTGACGGCAAAAACGATGGTCTTGCCGATCATGGGTTTGCGCAGATAACCATTGGCATCGTTAAAGCCTTCATCCATCACCTTGCGGAATTCGCGCACGATGGCCTGATTGCGCGCGGGAATGGTGAATTTGCGTTCCAGCACATTGGGGTCGATGAGGATATGTGCCAGCGGCGGTTTGAGGTTGGCGGCTGCAACGAAAGCGTCTTCGAGTTCCTTGCGGGTCTTCGGATCAAGCACTTCCCACTGGATGTCGTCGCGCAGAATTTTGATGCCGTCGGCGGTGGCGGTCTTGACCGTCTGGGCTTTGTAGATTTGGTAGCCGACCAGATAGCCTTCGTCGATGGCGCGTTTGAGCGTGTAGGCAAAGGTGGGCTTGTCCACGCCGAAAAAGCGCAGGGTGTCGCGCACGAAGGCGGTTTCTTCATCAGGCGTTCCGTCTTCATTTGGCGGCTTGACGCAGGGCGTGGCGGTCAGGCCGATCTGGATGCCGTCGAAGTGCTCCAGCACCTTGCGCCACTTGCCGTAAATGCTGCGGTGGCATTCGTCGGTGATGATGAGATCGAAATAGCCGGATGAATACTCGTGGTAGATGTTCACCATCGACTGCAAGGTGGTGATGGTGATGCGCTGCTCGTCCTGAAACCGCCGACCGGCGCGCAGCACATAACA
>MGXA01000065.1 GCA_001801215.1 Gallionellales bacterium RIFCSPLOWO2_02_FULL_59_110
GGAAAGTGTCGTTTGTTTCATCGTTCCACTCCGTTTGTTCGATCTTCGCTTCTGACATCGTGAAACGAAATCGTTCAGGACTTAATCAGAGATTCCCAAGGGGGTTTCAAATGAAAAAAATTATTATTTGTTTAATTGTCGCTGCTGGTCTAGCTGGTTGCGCTTCACCTGCACAAGTGGATGGAATGATTGCTAGGCATGTCGATGTCGCCAAGGCTGCCGCAAACACCCAAACCAAAAACAGTATATCCCTGAATAATGTCAGTGGTGGAAGTGAAACAAACCCCCTTTGGGTATCTAAAGTTGCCGATGCCGATTTTAAATTAGCGCTTGAGAAATCACTCAAAGATGCCATGCTCTTATCCGGTACCGTTAACGACAGTAAATATTTATTAGAAGTTAAATTAGTCAGTCTTGATCAACCAATGTTTGGCCTAGATCTAAAAGTTACTGCTACGGCGGAATACATTCTTAAAGCGAAATCCACAGGTCAAGTCGTATATTCTAAAACCTTTGCCACTCCATTTACTGCAACATTTTCTGATTCAGCCATTGCAATACAACGCTTGAGAATGGCCAACGAAGGTGCTGTACGAAACAACATTGAACAAGTAATTGATGATCTCATTTCAATCAATATTGACAAGAATGCGGTTGCAATTAAATAAAGCCTAACGACATTCAACCCGGACTCCGCAAAAGCGCGGAGCCGATTAATTTTACGTTAGGGGTTTCGTATGGATTACTGGCTGCGCATAATCGGAATTCTTGCATTGGGGTTTGGTGCGTACTTTTTCCTCCGGAAAATTGACCCATTGGAGGGGAAGGACTACTCAGGCGTTCCACCCGAAGCAAAGCGAAAAATCTTAATTGGGATCGCAGTTCTTGTCGTTTGGTGGATTATTTTCCAATACTTAAAGTAGGTGCCAATCCATGAACGACAACCGTACCAAAGAAGAAATCGGAATGCAAATCGGGTAGGAGCCACATCGAGGAAAAATGAAAGATGACCGCACCGACTGCATATCATCAGATTGGCAAGTTCATCGTCTACTTCCAGCATGTAGAGGCAGCGATCAACGAAATCCTCGTCCTTCTCGCCAATGCGGACGACGAGGCGGTTCGCATCCTCGTCAATGAGCTTGAGTACTCGAAACGCCTCAAGACAGCGGATGTCATGCTTGCAAGGTTCGTTGATTTACAGCGCGCCCCTGACTTGTCTGCCAAGGTCGAGTTTCATAAGCTGATGAGCGAGCTTGGAACACTAGGTGAACGCCGAAATGATCTCGTGCATTCAAAGTACACCCAATGGCTCAATGTCGAAGGGGCTCTGGGCCTCATTCGTCGGAACTCAAAGCTCCGAGGTGGCAAGGGCATTCGCGAAGAAGACGAAGAGGAGCTTCTGCCTGAGGCATTCAATGCGGATTTTGAGCGTCTTGATAGCGCCCTTCAGCGGCTTGAGGTGTTTCGTTTGAAAGTTGTTGATTGGCTGTATCCCGATGTGCAGGCCTAACGATGGCGCTCAACCTCGCTCCCTTCGGTCGCTGGACGCTGCGCGATAAAGCCGCGCAGCGCCGGTGACTTCTACGTTGGGCATCAAGAACCTCACATGCCTGGAATGTGACGTTCCTGTTACGCTTAACGACTTGATTGTCAAGCCGCTTGCGGCTATCATTCAGCCATGAATACGAAAACAAAGAATTTTCTTCGTGGCGCAGGGAGTGTGATGGACTTGGCTCCTGCGCGCAATCTGCGGCAGTTGGCACCGCGTCGTAGTGGTGCTGAACGCATGGCTAGTCATTTCACTCATGTCGGCGAGTCTGTTAGCCGCGCTTGCGGTTCGTTCGCTGATAATGGCTCGACCACAGTCACAAAAACCAAAGCAGCCTAAGAACGCCGTTAGTACCGCCAATGGTGCGGTTACTGCTCCAGGCGCAAACGGCAATAGCAAGCCTGTTGCACAGTTCCAACAATCCACTTTTTCCGGCCCCATGCCGCCTCCTTCAGTTCTTGAGGGGTATGAACGTCTCGTCAAAGGTGCCGCTGAACGCATCTTGATAATGGCCGAGTCAGACGCGAAGCACCAACAAGAAATCGAATTTGCAGCCTTGCGCGCAATGGAGGCCGAAGTAAAAAGAGGCCAGTTTTTCGGTTTCGTAATTGGCCTCACCGCGCTTGGAGCCTCAATGCTGGCTCTGGCTATGGGTTCTCCTGCTGTTGCTGGAGTTATTGGCGGTACTACGGTCATCGGCCTTGTCTCTGTCTTCATAGTCGGTCGCGTCGTCAAACCCGATTAGTCCACATCTGGCTCCACATGCCGCCCAACCTGATTAAACGGGCCAGGGTCGAGTTGTTTTAAAAATAATTGGAAATAGACCACAGTTTCAAGCTATCTCAAACCGTCAGTTGTTCCGGCGGCGATCTGCGCTAGTACTATCTTATGCGCCGCTCATTCGCCTGCCAGAGCTATTGGAGTAAATAATACTGACAGCGCACCCTTGCACATCAACAATACACAATGGCATTATGCGCCCCGACGCTGCTGAATGACCGGGCGCAAGTGGCCGAATATATCTGACATCGCATACGTTTCGAGAGCCAACCGTGGACCATAAACTGTATATCGTCTGGAAAGATAGTTATTGCATTGGAATTCCGATAATCGATGAGCAACATCGGTGCATCGTCTCCATTATCAATTCAATACATTATTTTATCGAAGAGCACCGGGAGCTCGATGTGCTCAATTCGATTATCGACATGATGGTCCAGTACACGGTCATCCACTTCATGACGGAGGAGGCAATGCTCAAAGAAGCCGGCTATTCTCACATCGAGGAACATGTTCTGTTGCACCAACATCTAATCAAACAACTCAAGGTAGTGTCGCACAAGGCCGTGCAGGATTGCGACGTTGAGCCGTTGATGAAGCTGCTGAAGGCATGGTGGCTGAGCCATATCAACCATGAAGACCGGAAGTACGTGCCATTCATGACTTGAAATAACTTGGGTTAGCTCTGGTTACGGTATCAAATCCGCGCTTGAGTGCCGCGCCGTCATGGGCTTGACCTGTCGCGCGGCGATCACGCCGGGTGGGGCCCGATGGGCCAACCCGGCGCATCTGCATTACTTTTCGTCCAGCTTGATCGCCACATAGGAAGCCGCTTCGCCGCGCCGTACCAGCAATGCGACATTGCGCCCTTTGGGGATCTGTTTGAGAATTTCATTGAACTGGCCCAACGAGCGGATCGAGGTGTTGCCGATCGCAAGCAGCACGTCCCCATGCTGCAATCCGGCGGATCGTGCGGCACCGCCCCTGACCTCTTCCACCAGCAGCCCGCCGCTGATTTCCAGTTCCTGTAGTTGCTCCTTGTCCAGCTCGCTGACAACGATGCCGAGGCGCGCGATCAGCCCGGCGACATCGTCGGCCAGTTTTTTGGCCGAGCGCGCCAGCTTTCCGTCTTCCGGCATCTCCGCAACCTCCACGGTAATTTGCTTGGTGCTGCCTTTGCGCCATAGCTCGACAACTACCTTGCTGCCGGGTTTGGTCGCCGCCACGATGCGTGGCAATTCGCTGGAGCTGTTCACCGGCTTGCCGTCAAATTTGAGAATGACATCGCTCGCCTCAATGCCCGCCTTGTCCGCCGGGCCGTTTTTCTCCACATTGCTGATCAGTGCGCCGGCAGGTTTGCTCAAACCGAACGATTCGGCCAGCTCGCGCGTCAGCTCTTGGATCATCACACCGATACGCCCGCGCGTCACCTTGCCGGTGCTGCGCAATTGCTCGGTCACCTGGGTCGCAACGTCGATCGGAATTGCGAAAGACAGGCCCATCGACCCGCCGGAGCGGGTATAAATTTGCGAGTTGATGCCGACCACTTCGCCGTTCATGTTGAACAGCGGCCCGCCGGAGTTGCCGGGGTTGATCGCGACATCGGTTTGGATGTACGGCACGAAACTGTCTTGGGGCAGCGAGCGCCCCTTGGCGCTGACAATGCCCGCCGCCACGCTGCTGTCGAAGCCGAATGGCGAGCCGATGGCGACGACCCATTCGCCGACCTTGAGTTTATCCGGGTTGCCCACGTTGACTGTCGGCAAGCCGGTCGCTTCTATTTTCAGCAGAGCCACATCGGTGCGTTTGTCCGCGCCGATAACCTTGGCGGAAAATTCGCGTTTGTCGGTGAGGCGCACGGTAATCTTGTCGGCGCTATCCACCACATGCGCGTTGGTCATAATGTAGCCGTCCGCGCTGAAGATGAAGCCGGAGCCCAGCGATTGCGACTCCCGCTCGCGCGGTACTTGCGGGGCGAAGCGGCGAAAGAATTCGTAATAAGGATCGCCTTCAGCGAAAGGGGTTCCCTGCGCGCCACGGATAATTTGCGTCGTGCTGATATTGACCACCGCAGGCCCTTGCTTCTCCACCAGCTCGGTAAAGTCCGGTAATTCCTTGGCGAGAACGGGCGCACCAAACATAATTCCAGCAACAACCACTGAATAAATAAATAGTTTTTTTAGCATAACGTCACCTCATGTTAAAAAATCAGGAATACCCACTCTGGTTGCAATGAGCACAAAAATAATAGCCATTAATTAATGCAAATCCGGATTGGGGGCGTATGCGCGAAATTGGGGGGCGACCGAGAAAGTTCAAGCCCCTTTGCTGCGGAGCGTCCAATTTATCCGCCTTTACGCCAGGCTGCGGCATATTGCCGACATTAGCGTTTTCCGTTGTAGCGTATTGAGTCAAGCACCTGTATCACCGTATGCGGCGGCACTTCGCCGACCACGGTAATCCAATGTTTGCCGACGGCCTTGTGGTACAAATTCACCGCGCCGCGGCTGATCAAGCCATCACTATCGTTCTCGTCCTCATCGTCTGGCTCTATGAAGATAGAAATTGCGCTCAGCCCGTCGGAGTAGACAATTTGCGTCACCGGCACATGCCTGCCACGCAACGTGCGCTCTATTTCCAGCGTTTTCTTGAATCCGCCCGGTATACCGCCAACCACCCAGCCGCTGTTCACCGGGGTGTCGCCTTTAGCGCTCCTTGGTGTCGCGGCGGGTTGCTCGTGTTTCCGGATGGCATCGTTAATCCAGGAACGGTCGATATTTCCGCCAATTTGCAGCTGGGTAAAGGCATACTGCTCGATCATCTGGTTCTTGTCACCCATCACCGCTGCCTTCAACAGCAATCCGGAATCGGTGTGCGCCCACATCTTGTGTACGTAGCGATAATTGTCCCTGGGCTTGAACATGATTACCTGCGTGTTATAGCCCGCCACGCGTTCTGTCCCTACCTGCATGGCATGATAATTTTCGCCCAGTGCGATTAACTGTTCCGGCAGCAGCGCCGGGAACATGCTGCGTACCTGCCGGCTGTCCGTTTGCACCATCTGGTGGTTGATAAGGCACCAGACCTGCCCGTGATGCCTGACGATTTCGCGTCTGGGGCCGTCCAGGCTCTCCAGTTTTTCATATTCTCCATCCTCTTCGACCACATGGGTGATGCGCGAAGTCTCGAAATGGTTATCGTGCTGGTAGACGAATACCCCGCTGTAATCGGTTTGATGAGCGGCAAAGGCAACGATCTTGAGCCAGTCGAGGCCGACATGTGCCTCTCCGGCATGGGTATGGGCGGCGGCAACCAGCAACAGGCCACAGAACACCGTACGCATTTTCATCGCCGCCCCCCCTTTGGTTTCCGTTGGCGTCATTTTTTGTCGGAACTATAGGCAGCGGTGCGAATATAGGACGCTCCGCCGCTCATATCCGTGCTGGGCGAAAATTCCTGGTGCGCCATTAAATAATCGTTGGACTTGGGCTGAATCTGCGCGCTGGCCGGACGTGCGCCAGGCTGTTGCATCGCTATCTGCGGCATAGCTTCGGATCCGACCTGTAACGACATCCAGGCCACGATGCCGATGGCCGACACAGAGGCGGCCGCCGACAGCGCAATTGCGCGGATTTTCCGTTTCATCGCATGACCGCGCGGGGCCAGCACGGTGGGCTCATTCCGCATGCATTCGCGCACTTTGGCACTCAAGTCGCAATGAATGTATTCGGGTTGCCGCAACACATCGCCGATCAGGTGGTAAACCTCCCAATCCTTGTGCGCTGCCGTGTCCCGTTTGACCCTATCCAGCAAGCCCTCTGTTTCATCCTCGAACAACTCACCATCCATCAGCGCGGAAATTTCTGTTTTCATTTTTACCACCTATTGCCTTTGCTGGTTTCCAACAGCGGCCGCAGATTTTCCGCTACCGCCTCGCGTGCCCGGAAAATTCTCGACCGCACTGTGCCGATCGGGCAATTCATCACACTGGCGATTTCCTCATAGCTCAAGCCTTCGATTTCGCGCAGCGTCAGCGCGCTGCGCAAATCTTCCGGTAATTGTTGCAACGATGACTGCACCACATCGACAACTTGTTTGCTCATGAGTTCATTTTCCGGCGTGCTGACTTCATGCAGCAAACCGCCATCCTCGAACGATTCGGCCTCCTCGTTATCGAACGGCGTACTGGTCGGCGCGCGACGCTTGTTTGCCAGCAGATGGTTTTTTGCCGTATTGATACCGATGCGGTACAGCCAGGTGTAAAACGCGCTCTCCCCGCGAAAACCCGGCAATGCCCGATATGCCTTGATAAAGGCATCCTGGGTGACATCCTCTGCCTCCGCCGGGTCGCGCACGAAACGGGAAATCAGCCGCCCCAACTTGCGCTGGTATTTTGTTACCAGCAAATCGAAGGCGTGCTTGTCGCCGCGTTGGACGCGTTCAACCAATTGCTGATCGACTTCTCTGTCTGACATCCCTGACCATTCCGATTGTCGTAATGAACGTCGCGCCGTTCGTGATGTGCGAGTATAACCGCTTGTAGCGCACTAAGTCAGCATGGCCATAAAACGCCGCATGTGACCCCGCCAAGAAAATTTAGTTCCCGGCAGCAAATCAGGCCATCACAGTGCGGCAGTTTTGCTATAGTCCCGGCTCCGACCAATAAACCGGAATTTGAATTGCTGCAATTTGACACCCTGATTATCGGCAGCGGCCTCGCCGGAATGGCGCTGGCTATCAAGCTGGCCGATCACCGGAAAGTAGGGTTGATCACTAAAAAATCCCTGCTGGACGGCGCGAGTGGCCAGGCGCAAGGCGGCATTGCCGCTGTATTGTCCGGAGAAGACTCGCTGGATGCGCACTTTCAGGACACCCTCACCGCCGGTGCCGGATTGTGCGACGAAACCGTCACGCGCTATGTGGTCGAGCACGGCAAGGCCGCCATTGACTGGCTGATCAACCAAGGCGTTCCGTTCAGCCGGGATGGCCCCGGCAGCGCGAACTACCACCTTACCCGCGAAGGCGGACATAGCCGACGCCGCATCATCCACGCAGCGGATGCGACCGGCCATGCGGTACAGGAAACGCTTGCCGCGCAGGTGCTGAAACACCCGAATATCACGGTACTGGAAAACCATCTGTCGGTTGACCTGATCACCGGCGGGAAATTCGGCCTACCGGATAAACGCTGCTATGGCGCATATGCCCTGAACAGCCTGAGCGACGAAGTCATCACCATCGCCGCCCAGGACACCGTCCTTGCGACCGGCGGCACCGGCAAGGTTTACCTCTACACCACCAATCCCGACACGGCGACCGGCGACGGCATCGCGATGGCCTGGCGCGCCGGCTGCCGCGTGGCGAACATGGAGTTCATCCAGTTCCACCCGACCTGTTTGTACCACCCGCACGCGAAATCCTTCCTCATCAGCGAGGCGGTGCGCGGCGAGGGCGGCATCCTGAAGCTGCCCGACGGCACGCGTTTCATGCCTTGGCACGACGAGCGCGCCGAGCTTGCGCCGCGCGACGTGGTGGCCAGGGCGATCGACTTCGAAATGAAAAAACGCGGGCTAGATTGCGTCTATCTCGACATCTCGCATCAATCGGTCGAATTCCTGCAAGAGCATTTCCCGACCATTTACGCGCGCTGCCTAAGCCTGGGCATCAACATCAGCAAAGAACCGATCCCGGTGGTTCCAGCGGCGCACTACACCTGCGGCGGTGTGGTCGCCGATTTGCATGCGCGCACCGATGTGGAAAACCTCTATGCGGTAGGCGAAACCGCCTACAGCGGATTGCACGGCGCCAACCGGCTGGCCAGCAATTCCCTGCTGGAATGCCTGGTGTTTGCGGATGCCGCGGTGCGCGACATGCTGGGCAAGCCACGCCGCGCATTACCCATGTTGCCTTCCTGGGACGAAAGCCGCGTGACAGACGCGGACGAGCAGATTGTCATCTCGCACAACTGGGCGGAACTGCGTCACTTCATGTGGGATTATGTGGGCATCGTGCGCACCAACAAGCGCCTGCAGCGCGCGCAGCACCGCATCCAGTTGCTGCAAGACGAAATCCACGAGTATTACAGCAACTTTCATGTCAGTTCGGATTTGCTGGAACTGCGCAACCTGGTGATGAACGCCGAGTTGATCGTCCAAAGCGCCTTGACGCGGCATGAGAGCCGCGGCCTGCATTTCAGCAAGGACTATCCAGGAATGCTGGCGGAGCCGCGCCCCACCGTTCTGGTACCGGCAAATTATTGAGCGAACCTCAGGTGCACGTTCAGTTCGCGAAACGCGCCTTTACCTACCGCATCGGGAAAAATAACGCGGGAGACCGACCGGTGACATCCCTCCGGCATGATATGCAATACGGCGAAACACGGGTTGGCAAAAGTCCTGGCTGTGGCGCGACCGGAAAATTTTGAGCCATCCCGCGCAATGATCGATATGCCGCCCCGGTCAAGTAAAACCTCTTGCCACGAACCAGGGAAAAGCAGCAAAACATCGCGCGCCAGATAATAAAGCAGGCTCAGCAGAATCAGTATGAAAATTGCCAGCATGGCAGTCAGCGGCATAGCGGTCAGTGCCGCCACGGTTGCGGCCAGCGCATGGGACAGCAACAGCAGCATGGCAAGGCGCGGCGAAGGCTTGACCGCCATGTGTCGAACCGTAAATCAGGCTATGAGAATGACGGCGATGCCGAGCAATACCAGTAACACGACGGCAATCAGCATTAAATTGCTGTCGTCCGGTTTTGCGGGCGGTTCAGCCGGATTCCGGGGTGCGTCAGGGGCAGGGCGGGGAGCAACGGGCGGGGCTTGGTGGAGAGGCTTTGCGGGTGGCGCCGCGCGGTTGATTGTTTCGGGGCTGGGACGCGCTATTTTCAGGGTCTTGGATAACTCGTCTACATCTTCGCTGGTGGCTGTCAGGGCAGCCAGCCGCATGGTCGCGGCGGCGGAATCGAAGGCTTGCGATAAGCTTGCAGCCGGCTTCGCCTCATCTTCTTCCATGTTCCGGCGCCCGCTAATATCGATCGCATTGGGCAATTTTTTTTCGCCGCCGGACAGCTGAGAAATATCGATCGGTTTTCCGGAACGCGGCAGGGTATCGCGGCAGGCGCGCAAGTCAGCGGAAAAATCCTTGGCATTCTGGTAGCGGTCCTCCAGCTTCTTGGCCAATGCCTTGGCCAGGATGAAATTGGCCATGTCCGGCACGGCGGGATTCAGCGTGCTGGGCGGCGTCGGTACCGCATTCAGGGTCTGGTACATGATGGCGTTGACATTTTCGCCGTTGAACGGCGACTCTCCGGTCAACATCTCATAGAGCATCACCCCCAGCGAGAAAATATCCGAACGCTGATCCAACGCCTTGCCCAGCACCTGTTCCGGCGACATGTATTTGGGCGACCCGAGCACCATGCCGGTCTGGGTGTGCACCGCCGAAGAAGCCATGCGCGCAATGCCGAAGTCGGTGATTTTCGCATGACCGTCACGCACCACCATGATGTTCGACGGTTTGACATCGCGATGCACGATGTCATGCTCGTGCGCATAAGCCAGCCCCTGTGCCACTTGGGCGGCGATATCCAGCACCTGATCGACCGGCAATAATCCGTCGTCGTTCATGATGTCGCGCAGCTCGCGCCCTTGCAGGAATTCCATGGCGATGTAAGCTACATCGCCGCTCTTGCCCACATCGTAAATGGTTACGATATTCGGATGGTTGAGCCGCCCGGCGGCCTTGGCTTCCTGGTAGAAGCGCCCTTCATATTCTTCTTTCTCATCCAGCGCGAGTCCGAGGTTAATTGTCTTGATCGCAACCACGCGGTCAATCAGAGGATCCTTGGCCTTGTAGACGATGCCCATCGCACCCTGTCCAAGCTCGCTGACAATCTCGTAACGCCCCAACTGGCTGATCATGATGGATATCGGCGAATGCGGGTTATTTGGCGAATTTGCCCTTCACGCTACGGAATACGGGGCCCCACATCGGATGTCCGGCTTCGGCTGGTTGCAGTTCGAAGGCCGGTTCGATTTCGAGCGCTTTTCTGAATGCGTCGCGGCATTGCCTGTCGCGTCCGGAAATGCAATGAACGAAAGCCGAATATTTATACGCGAGCACTTGATCGCTCTTCTTGCTCAGCCCCATCTCCAGCGCGCTATGCAGGGCATCCAAGGCGTTGTTGTAGTCACCATCTTCGTAGTTTTTTATACCGCTGGAAAGCTTTTGTTCTGCGAGACTGGGCTGAAAAAAACCGCCCCCCTTGCCCGTTGTGCCGCAAGCGCTCAGCAAAAGCATGGACAACACGGCAATCAACATCATGCGACTATTCGACATTTGAATCCCCCTGAATTGGTGTAAGCGCGATGCGTAGCGCATATATTTTTAATTGGCAAACTTGTGTTTTATTCTGACTTCTTCACCCGCATCGACCTGGATGTTCTTTGTGTATGCAGGAAAAGTAGTATTGCGTATTTCGATTTTATGCTGTCCCTGCGTCACCTTCAATTCCGCCAACGGCGGGCTGACGCCTTGCATTTTATCATCCAGATAGACTTCGCCCCATGGCACAACCACGATTTTTACTTGTGCCAGGCGGCTTTCCTTGATCGTGGCGGGTTTCCCCGGTTCGCTCTTTTTCAAGTCCGGTTTGGCTTCGGCAACGTTTTTTGTATCAGGTCTTGCAGCGGGCTTCGCGCTGCCTGTTTCCGCTGTCCTGCCCGCCGCAGGAGATGCGACCGGAACCGCCGGAGCAACCTCCGTTGCAGCCTCGGCTGCAACCGCGGATGCAGCCCCTACGCCGCTTTCCGCTTGCTCCTGGCCGTCAACCGGCAGGGCGGGCGCTTCGCCGTTATGCGCCGGTTTCAGCAGCATTATGCCAACCAGCACCACAGGGATGGCCACCGCCGCTCCGGCATACAGGGCGCGTTGCCTGGGGGCGGCCTGGGCAAAGCGCGTCCTGATCTGGCTGGTTACGTTGTTGCATCCGAGCGCAATGGTGTTCCAGCCGCCTCTGGCAGATGCCGCGAGGCGGGCTGCCAATCCCTCCTTTTGCAATTCGCGCAAATTATTGGCGATCATCTCTGCCGTTTTTTCGCCAAGATGGCCAATCGCGTATACCTCGTGCTCGCGCACATGCTTGTCGGTATGCGACCCCTGATAGGTAAACATTCCGGCGTATAGGGGTGAAAGGCGCGAAACCGCATCGAAATATGAGCGCGACACAAATATCTGGTCGGCATCCGCAAAGCCCATGATGCGCTGCGCGACGTTGATGCCATCGCCCACGATGTTGGGCTGGCCGTTGATATCTCTGACCAGGCGCACCGGCCCGAGGTTGATCCCCGCACGCACCAGCAGCGGGGGATCCTGGTTGGGGCCTTCGTTGAGTATGCTTTCGCGCAGGCTGAGCGCCGCTTTCAACGCGTCTTCGACATCGCCGAGGAAATTGATGGCTGCGCCGTCACCGGTATCGAGGATGATCCGGTCGTCTATCGGCACGTTGCTGATGGCTGCGGAGAGATAGCTGTTAAACCGGTCCTTCAGCGAAATTTGACCAGACACCGACTTCTTGGAATATTCGACGATATCCAAGAACAGCACGCTGCACATGATGGTCTTATTGCTGCGCTCTTCCATTCAGTTTCCCAATAGCATGCACGCTGTCAATTTTCCGAAAGTTCCGGCCAAGGCGATTGGCCGAATATATTCCTGCGGATTTTAGTGATAATCAGCGCTTTATACCAGTTTTACTTTTCCCGCCGGTTCGTCTGGCGCTCCCGGCAGTCCTCGCTACTGAAGCCGGGCGATGCCCGGTTTTCGCCGTCCGCACCCGGTCGGCATGATCGGGTGCGGACGGTGCCTGCTGCAATTCATCCGGGTCGGCGACCATCCCCGCCCAGTCCAGAATCTGCGCCACTTCCGCCTCGCCCAATTCGGCGCACATCCCCCTCTTCAGGCGCGGCGGCAGATTGACGATGCCGAAACGCACCCGCATCAGCCGGCTGACCGGTAGCCCGAGCGCATCGAAAGTGCGGCGCACCACGCGATTGCGGCCTTCCTTGAGCATCACGCGATACCAGTGGTTGAAGCCTTCGCCGCCCTGATCCTCCAGTTTTTCGAATTTCACCGGGCCGTCTTCCAGCTCGACACCCTGCCTGAGCGCCTGATCCATCTGCGTCTCGGTCATGGTTCCCTGCACGCGCACCGCGTATTCGCGCTCGACCTCGAAACGCGGATGCATCAGGCAGTTCGCCAGTTCGCCGGAAGTGGTGAAAATCAGCAGACCGCTGGTGTTGAAATCCAGCCGTCCGACGGCAACCCATTTCTGACCGCGCAATTTGGGCAGCTTGTCGAATACGCTGGCGCGTTTTTCCGGATCGTCGCGGCTGACGATCTCGCCTTCCGGCTTGTGGTACAGCAGCACGCGGACGGCATGATCCCTTGCGCCGACGCGGATGGTGCGGCGCTCCGCTTTCACCAGGTCGCCTTCCACCACGCGCATCCCCAGGGTGGCCGGCTCGCCGTTCACGCTGACGCGCCCGGCGGCGATCCATTCCTCCATCAGGCGGCGCGAGCCGAACCCGGCCTGCGCCAGCACCTTCTGCAATTTTTCGCCCGATTCGTTCATGCCGGTATTTCGCGCCGCTCCAGCATGGCCTGCGCCAGCGTGCCGCTGTCCACCTGTTCCAGTTCGCCACCCACCGGCAAGCCGCGCGCGATGCGCGACACCTTGACGCCCTGCGCCTGTAACAGGTTTGCCAGATAATGCGCCGTCGCATCGCCCTCCACGGTGAAATTGGTTGCCAGGATCACTTCACAGGGATGTTCCTGCACGCGCCTGACCAGGCGATCGAAATGCAGTTCTTTTGCGCCGATGCCATCCAGCGGCGACAGCCGCCCCATCAATACGAAGTACATGCCGCGATAGCACTGCGTTTGCTCCATCATCAGCAAATCTGCGGGCATTTCGACCACGCACAGCAGGCTTGCATCGCGCTTGGCCGACGCGCACAACGCGCATATCTCCTGCTCTGAAAAGTTGTTGCATTTGCCGCAGTGCCGGATATTGCCGGCGGCTGCCTCAAGGGATTGCGCCAGGCGCAGCGCCCCGGCGCGGTCGCGCTGCAACAGATGATAGGCCATGCGCTGCGCGGATTTCGGCCCGACACCCGGCAGGCAACGCAGGGCATCGATCAGTTCGTCCAGACGGGATGGCATCGCCGGGGCAAATCCCATCAAAACGGCAACTTCATCCCGGGCGGCAAGCCCATCCCTGCCGTAAATCCGCCCAGGTGCTGCTTCGAAACGGCTTCGGCTTTTTTCATCGCATCGTTGAGCGCCAGCACGATCAGGTCTTCCAGCATTTCCTTGTCGTCGGATAGCACGCTGTCATCCAGGGATACGCGCCGCACTTCATGCGCGCACGTCATCGTCACCTTGACCATGCCGGAGCCGGCCTGGCCTTCCACTTCGACGGTCGCCAATTCGGCCTGCGCCTTCTGCATGTTCTGCTGCATCTGCTGCGCCTGCTTCATCAGGCCGCCCAATCCGCCCTTCATCATCGCTCAATCCTCCCGCACTTATTGTATTGGTCTAATCGATTCCACAACCAGGCTGGCGTCCAGTTCCGCCTGTGCCTCGCGCACGAAATCGTCCTGCGCGATCGAATCGCTTGCCTGCTGCTGCCTGAGTTGTTTGGCCTGCTGTTCCACGACGGCCGGCGTCGCCGTGCCGGATTGGCCCAGCACGATATTCAACTTGACCGGCTTGACAAAATAATCGCTCAGCGCCGCCTGCAATTTTTCGATAGCATTCTTGTTGGATTGCAGATGTTTGTGCTCTTGCGACAGGCACAAAACGATTTTGCCGTCGGAAAAACATTGCAGCACGCAGTGCTTCGCCAGCTGCTGTGCCATGCCTTGCACATTCAACTGCGTGAGCAGCACTCCCCAGTCCGGCTGGCCGCCGGGCACGACTTCGCCGCTTGCGCTCCCGCCGCTCGAAACGCGGCTATCCGGAGCGGGCGCGACCAGGGCAGCAGCGGGTCTGGCAACCGGCAGGGCTGTGCTGGGCTGCGCAGCCAATGCAGGCCGCGAGGCAGCCTTGCCCGGCGCAAACGCCAGCATGCGCAGCAGCGTCATCGTGAAACCGGCATATTCGTCGGGAGCCAGGTCGATTTCGTCGCGCCCGTGAATAGCGATCTGGTAAAACAGTTGCGTATCTTCAGGTGTGAACGCCTGTGCCAGTTCCAGCAAACGCGCGCGCTCCGGCTCGTCATCGGCAATCGCCTGCGGCACGGTCTGCGCCAGAGCGATGCGGTGCAGCAAGGTCGCCAGTTCCTGCAAGGCCGCATCGAACGCCACGCTGCGCGCGGCCATGTCATCGGCAATCTCGAGCAGCCGGACGCCGTCTTGCCCGTGCAATGCCGCAAGCAGGTCGAACAGGTAGCCCTGATCTATTGTGCCCAGCATGGTGCGTACCACCGCCTCTTCCACCTTGCCGGCGGAGAAGGCGATTGCCTGATCCATCAGGCTCAGCGCATCGCGCATGCTGCCCTGCGCGGCCCGTGCGACCAGGTTGATCGCCGCGGGCTCGAAGGAAACCTGCTCCTGCTCCAGCACATACTGCAGACGCGACGCAATCAGCGCCTGCGGCAGTTGCTTCAGGTTGAATTGCAGGCAGCGCGACAACACCGTGACGGGAATCTTCTGCGGGTCGGTGGTAGCGAGAATGAATTTGACATGTCCCGGCGGCTCTTCCAGCGTTTTCAGCATCGCGTTGAAGGCCGACTTGGACAGCATGTGTACTTCGTCGATGATATATACCTTGAAGCGCCCGCTGGACGGCGCATACAGCGCGCTTTCCAGCAGTTCGCGCATGTTGTCCACCTGGGTGTTGGATGCGGCATCCAGCTCGATCAGGTCGACAAAGCGGCCGCTGTCGATCTCCGTACAGGCGCTGCATTCCCCGCAGGGAGTGGCAGTGATGCCGGTCACGCAATTCAGCGATTTGGCGAAGATGCGCGCGATGGTGGTTTTGCCCACGCCGCGCGTTCCGGTGAACAGGTAGGCATGGTGCAGGCGATTCTGGGTGAGCGCGTTGCCGAGCGCCTTGACGACATGCTCCTGCCCCGCCAGTTGTGCGAAGCTCTTGGGGCGCCATTTACGCGCGAGGACAGTTGTGGCCGACAAGTTACACCACGTCAGAAATGGTAGGCAAAGCGGATCTGATTGAAATTGATGCCCTGGTTCGGTTTTTTGATGCTGGCATTGGAAAGGTGCTGAAAACGATAACCCAGGTCAAACTGGCGGCGGTCGCCGAAAAGTACGCCGGCACCAAGGTGATCGCCAAACTGGAAGGCCGTGCCGAATTTGCGATCGGCGTTAATGGAGGTCTTGCTGATCAGATGGAAGCCGATTGCGCCTTCAAGGTAGGGAGACATGCCGGACGGGTTTTTCTTCTGGAAACGGAATACCGGGGTAATGCCTATATCGACAATGTCCCGGTTGTTGCCGGCGTTGCTGTGGCCGTTCCAGGTTCCGAGCGTCGCTTCCCAAAAACCGGTGACATGCCAATCGCCTTCCGCAAACCATTGCTTGTCCCAGTTACAGATCAATCCGGCACGCGCCATATCCGTCGCATCGCCATTGCCATATTCGACGGATGCGCCATCCACGGCGGACACGCTACCGCTGAACAGCAATGCGCCGATCAGCAAACCGATTTTATTCATCACCCTCTCCGATGGATATATATATAGGGAGGCGAGCCTTACCCCCGGCACTTGCAGTAATCGGCTGTGGCTGCTTCCTTCCGGACCTGACCAGGTTCACCAATCTGCAATGCGGGGAGGCCCGCCAATTCTTTTACGCTGTGCAAGCGACACGACATGATAAATGAAGCGGTTGCCAAAATCCACGCCGAATGGAATTTAATGTCGGGAAGGTGACTGCTATCGGGCGGATAGCCGAACTGTTAAGATATGCGCCTTCTGAAATTTTCCGCCGATTTATGCCTAATCATTCTTCCGCCATGACCCCTGTCGAACTGCGCGCCAGTGCCGGGTTGGCAAGCATTTACGGGCTGCGCATGCTGGGGTTGTTCATCATTTTGCCGGTATTCACCCTGTATGCCGAACATCTGCCCGGCGGCGAAAACCATCTGCTGGTCGGCATTGCCCTCGGCGCCTACGGCCTGACTCAGGCGCTGCTGCAAATCCCGGCCGGCTGGCTGTCGGACCGCTGCGAGCGCAAGCTGGTCATTTATGCCGGGTTGATCCTGTTTGCCATCGGCAGCTTCATCGCCGCCTATGCCGACAGCATCTACTGGATCATTATCGGGCGGGCGGTGCAGGGCGCCGGGGCAATCAATGCAGCAGTGATGGCGTTGTCCGCCGACCTTACCCGCGAAGAAGTTCGCACCAAGGCGATGGCGCTGATCGGCATGACGATCGGCATCACTTTTTCGCTGTCTCTGGTGCTGTCGCCGGTGCTCGATGGCGTGATCGGCGTGCCCGGCATCTTTGCCATGACCGGCGTATTGGCTTTGCTTGGCCTGCTGGTGGTGCGCTTCGTGATTCCCGATCCGGTGGTCACCAGCTTTCATAGCGATGCTGAACCTAGCAGCAAACGCTTTGGCGAAGTGCTGCGCAACAAGGAGCTGCTGCGCCTCGACTTTGGTATTTTTGCGGTACACGCGATTTTGATGGCGGTGTTCCTGCAAGTGCCGTTCCTGCTCCAGGCTGACGGGCTGGATGTGTCGCAGCATTGGAAGGTTTATCTGCCGGTGATGCTGGCAGCTTTTGTGCTGATGGTGCCGCTCATCATCATCGCGGAAAAAAAAGGCAAGGTGAAACAAGTCTTCATCTTTTCGATAGCGCTGTCGGTGATTTCGCTGGTCATGCTGGTGTTTGCCCAGAACGTTTGGGGTGTTACCGCCGCGTTGCTGGTGTTTTTCACCGCGTTCAACGTGCTGGAAGCCAAGCTTCCAACGCTGATCAGCATTATTGCGCCGCTGACCGCCAGGGGAACGGCGATGGGCGTGTATAGCAGCGTACAATTCTTCGGCGCGTTTTTTGGCGCGGCAGTGGGAGGCGCGCTGAAGCAGTATGTCGGCGGCGATGCCGTATTTGTATTCGGTGTCGTGCTGCTGTTATTGTGGCTGGCCGTTTCAGCCGGAATGCAACCCCCGGCTGCGGTGCGCACCAAGCTGTATCATTTGCCGGAACTGGATGACGCGGCCGCCAGGGAACTGCGGCAACGCCTGGTGCAGATTACCGGCGTGCGCGAAGTGGTGGTGGTGGCAGCGGAAAACATGGTCTGCCTCAAGGTGGACAGGCATGGATTCGATGAGTCGGCTGTGGAACAACTCGTGATGAAAGGAGCATGATATGTCGGTGAATAAAGTGATTTTGATAGGCCGCCTCGGCAAAGACCCGGAAACCCGTTACATGACTAATGGCGAAGCGGTGACTAACGCCACGCTTGCCACGTCGGAAACGTGGAAGGACAAGAGCGGGGAGAAGCAGGAAAAAACTGAGTGGCACAACCTGGTTTTTTACCGCCGTCTCGCCGAAATCGCCGGGGAGTACCTGAAAAAAGGCTCGCAGATTTACGTCGAAGGCAAGCTGCAAACCCGCAAGTGGCAGACCAAGGAAGGCCAGGATCGTTATACCACCGAGATTGTCGTCAACGAAATGACCATGCTCGGCGGAAAATCGTCCGGCGGCGGCAGCTTCGAAGTGGTGGAGAACAAGCCCGCCGCATCCTCATCCGGCAGTGCCGCAACTCCTGCCAAGGCCGCTCCGGCCGCCAAGAACAGCTTCGATAATTTCGACGACGATATTCCGTTTTAGAGTGTGGGGCGGGTCAAACCCGCTCCAGCACCGCCGCAAAAAAGCCGTCCGTGCCGTGCAGGTGCGGGCGCAGTTCCAGATAATCGCCCATCTCCAGCGCGATTTTCTGCTGCTTCAATACCTCGCCGACCGGGCGCAAAACGAAGTCGGGGTGTGCGGCGAGAAAGGCCTGTACGACCTGCTGGTTCTCTTCCGGCAGGATGCTGCAAGTCGCATACACCAGGCGACCGCCTTTCTTCGGCAGGCGGCTGGCGGAGGCGAGGATGGCGGCCTGCTTGCGCGTGAAGTCCTCGATGCTGCCGGGCGATTGGCGGAACTTCAGGTCGGGGCTGCGGCGCAGCGTGCCCAAGCCGCTGCACGGCGCATCCACCAGCACGCGGTCGATCTTGCCGGCAAGGCGCTTCACCTTGAGATCGTTTTCGTGCGCGATCAGCATCGGCTGGATGTTGCTCGCGGCGGAGCGTTTCAGGCGCGGCTTGAGGTTGGCGAGGCGTTTCTCGGACGTGTCCATCGCGTATAAACGTCCCTGCGAATTCATCAGCGCGGACAGCATCAGCGTTTTGCCGCCCGCCCCGGCGCAGAAATCCACCACCATGTCGTTGCGCTTCGGCGCAAGCAGGAAGCCGAGCAACTGGCTGCCCTCATCCTGCACTTCAATCTTACCCTCGGTGAACAGCACGTCTTTATTTAGCGGGATTTTTTCCTTGAGGCGGATTCCGACGGGCGAGTAGGGTGTGGCGGCGGCTTCGATTTTCTTGTCATGCAGTTGTTGCAGCACCTCGTCGCGTTTGGCCAGCAGGGTGTTGACCCGGATGTCCAGCGGCGCGCCTTGCTGCATCGACAGGCCGATGGCGAGGATGCCGGCATCCGAATAGGATGTGCGCATTGTCTCCACCAGCCATTCGGGCAACTCGGCCTGTACCGCTAACGGCAGGTTTTCAACCTTTAAGCCCTTCACCGTGGCGAGCCATTCCTTCTCGTCGCGCTTCAATACCGGTTCGATCTCGCGCAGGTTGTAGCCGCCGAACCTGACCAGCCAGGCGAGCGCCATGCGGCGCGGTGTATGAGAATCGGCACAGGTGTGTTCCAGCAGCAGGCGATGGCGCAATACGCCGAACACGGCTTCGGCAACCAGTTCGCGCTCGTTCGAACCGATGCGCTCGTTCTTGAAAAAATAGCGCAGCGTGGTGTCGGCGGGGTGCGCCAGCGGCAGGATGGCGCGCAGTGCCTGGATGGCGAGATCCAGGCGATACTCGGTAATCAGCATGGAAAGTCCGGTTCCTCAAATTCAGGCGCGCAGTTTATCAGGGTTGCCGGGCTAGGCCGAAATATATAGATATTTCGGCCTATACGCTTTTACCGGCCAGGGTGCTATATTCAAAACGGAATTTTTGCAGCCGGCAAATATTCGCCAATATGGCGGCGATACCGGTTTTGATATACCACAGGAGGCTACGATGGGATTGGTGTGGACGAAAGAATTGAGCGTTGGGAATGCAATTATCGATGCCGAGCACAGCAATTTGATAGACATGATCAACGACGTAAGGCATGGAATCAAGGCCAGAAACTGCTCCGCCATGCAGCGGGCATTCGAGATGCTCGATAATTGGTTATGTGAACATTTCCTGTATGAGGAAATGCTTGCGCGAGCGATCAAGTTTCCTTTTTGTCAACACAGGCTGGCGCAGCAACATTCGCTGAGGGAGCTCCGGCATATGAGAGGGGAACTGTTGGGCAAGGGGGGTATATGGTCCGACGGAGCAGCGAATCATTTCACACAATCCCTGAAGAATTGGGCAGTCAATGAACACATCATCAAACTGGACATGCTGATGAAACCTGCGCTGCAAAATTACGATTACAACTTCATGCCGGATTATGGGCATGACGAAGCTGCACATAATGCGGGGGAGCTGCAAATCCCGTAACTCCAAGCCCGCGATGGTGCGGCTGCGGGTGTCATGGTTGGCGTAGTAATCGGGCTTCAGCCGCAAATCGCCCCAAAGTCGCTAAAAAAATTTCTTACAAACCAAATAGTTAGTATGTAAGACTTAATACCTGCCCATTTGCACCCCACTTTTCCGGGCAAGCGCCCCGCTGGCCAGTTTCCTGTTATGTTCAACCGGCATAACCATCCGGCATTGTGCCGTCATTCATTTTGTGGGTAGAATTCCAAGTAGCTCGTTTGCGCAGGCGGCAGAATTTAGGCGGATATATCACAGGGCGGCATGATGGAACCATGGGTGGATGACCTGAGCGTCGGGAATGCGGCGATCGATGCCGACCATCAAAAATTGATTGTGATGGTCAATGAAGTGGAGGCGATGATCCGGGCGAGATGCGGTAAAGCCTTGCCGCAGGCGCTTGAGCAACTCGAACAGCATTTGCAAATCCATTTCGTCAGGGAGGAAAAAATTGCGCGGGCGGTCAATTTTCCCTTTGGCGCAAACAGAATGGGGCATGAATATGTGCTGAAGGAATTTCAGCACATGAAGAATGAGTTGATCGCCAGGGAAGGCATCTGGTCGGATGGCGCGGCGGAGCATTACTCACATTTTCTGAGCGATTGGATAACCGACCACGTCCTCAACGAGGACATGCTGTTGAAGCCGGTGCTGCAAACCTACCCGTATGGCTTCGACCCCACCTGAGCGGGCTGCTTTCTTCGGTTCGGGAATAATCTCTTTCAGCACCTGAAAGATTTCGCGGTAGCTTTTGGGAGGGCGGCTCTGACCCGGTGGGGCGCAGCCCGCTGGTGCGGGATGAGCCAGCAAGCCTCCGGGCTATGCGACCTGCCTC
>MGXA01000066.1 GCA_001801215.1 Gallionellales bacterium RIFCSPLOWO2_02_FULL_59_110
GGATGTCATGGAATGGGGTCTTGGTGCTGGGGAAACAGCCGTTCTTTCTTACGCCCAGCACAATCGCGACTACACGGCCATCGTTGATGACCGTGAAGCCCGACGATGCGCCAGTGTTTTGAATATTTCACTCATCGGCACGGCAGGTGTCGTTGTGCTCGCCAGACGGCGTGGGTTGATCGACTCAACGGAAGTTGCTCTGAGGCAATTACAAGGTGCGGGACTGTGGATGTCCGAACAATTGATCGTGAAACTTGCCGCAGACGACAAGGCTGCACAATAAACTCGCCCTCGACACGCCGCCGGGCTTAAATCCTGCCAATGACACAGACCGTTTGCGGCTGGTAGATATTTTTTGCAGCCGCTGTGGCATTACCTTGGGTGAAGGAGGATTGCTGTCATGAAACCAGAATTTTGCAAATCTTTGGTATGGCGCGAAACGCCTGAAGGCGGGCAACTCATTACCCCATTTCGCTTTGATGATGGCGATAATGTCGTCATTTTTGCCCACCGTTTATCACAAGGCTGGCGATTGGACGACAATGGCGAGGCTTTATTTCGCCTTGCCACAAGCGGTGTTGATCCCGAGTCGGAGCGGGTGCAAGCGCGTATTGTAGATTTACAGTCATTGCTGGGTGTGCAGTGTGACGAGGACGGAGAAACGCTCTACTCGCTGGCAGACAATACAACTATCGCCGAGCGTGCTTTTGCCGTTGCCGAAGCTGCTGCGCAACTCATTGCGCTGTCCTGCTTACGGCAACAAACACGCCAGCCTTCCGGTTTTCGTGAGCACGTGATGGATATCGTTGAGCAAGTTGCAAAGTCTGCCAATGTCATCATGCGCCGTGATGTGCCAGCCGACGAAAGCCAATCCATTCTGGTAGATGCTTACCTCGCAACAGCACGCCCCATAATGATTATTGCCGCAACCACCCCGCTGCGACTGATGGAAGCCGAGTTGATCTTTCTCGACTGCGCACGCCGCAAAGAACCAACTTATGTTCTGGCTTTAGTGGAAGATGCTCGCGCAATCGGCATCAAACAATACACCCGAGCAAACTACTACACCGACAAAACTGTGGAGTTTGTCAGCGATAAGGCCATTGCCGATTTAATTGGTAGCCAGATTTATTCGCCAGTACATTAGCCTCCGTAGGATGCCTGCGGGCTGGCTGACTGCAAATTTGATAATAGCTACCGAACGATAATGCCCACCTCTCGCTTTTTCATCGTAGTTAAAGACCAGCAAGCGATGAACGTCTGCCTGTAGGAAGGCAATCAGCATGAGCGACGGGCCGCAGTGGGTCGAAAGCGGGCTTGATCGACGGCGTGCGTCAACGGCATACCTTGGACATGCAGGTTTTCGGGTAAAATCTGCGGCGCATACCGTCAACCCGACAGAAACAGAGAACAGCCCAGCATGAGCAACGCGCCACCGTCCGCCATTTCCCCGGCTCCCGTTTCGAACTTCCTCCGCAATATCATCGAGGCCGATCTGGCGAGCGGCAGGCATGGTGGCATCGTCACGCGCTTTCCGCCCGAGCCGAACGGCTATCTGCATGTCGGGCACGCCAAGTCGATCTGTCTGAACTTCGGGCTGGCGCAGGATTACCAGGGCAAATGCAACCTGCGCTTCGACGACACCAACCCTGAGAAGGAAAGCGAGGAATATGCGCAATCCATCCAGGATGACGTGCGCTGGCTGGGCTTCCAGTGGGACGGCGAGGTGCGCTGGGCGTCGGATTACTTCGAGCAGTTGTACCAGTTCGCGGTCGAGCTGATCCGGAAAGGCCTGGCCTACGTGGATGACCTGACGCCGGAGCAGATGCGCGAATACCGCGGCACGCTCACCCAGCCCGGCAAGCCCAGCCCGTACCGCGATCGCCCGGTGGCGGAGAACCTCGGCCTGTTCGCGCGCATGAGGAACGGCGAATTCGCCGACGGCGCGAGGGTGCTGCGCGCCAAAATCGACATGGCCTCGCCCAACATCAACCTGCGCGACCCGGTCATCTACCGCATCCGCCGCGCGCACCATATCCGCACCGGCGATGCGTGGTGCATCTATCCGATGTACGACTACACGCATTGCATTTCCGACGCGCTGGAAGGCATCACCCACTCGATCTGCACGCTAGAGTTCGAGGATCACCGCCCGCTGTACGACTGGGTGCTGGACAACATCACCATCCCCTGCCATCCGCGCCAGTACGAGTTTTCGCGCCTGGAGCTGCACTACACCATCACCAGCAAGCGCAAGCTGTTGCAACTGGTGAACGAAAAACATGTCAGCGGCTGGGACGATCCGCGCATGCCCACGATCAGCGGCATGAGGCGGCGCGGCTACACGCCGGAAGGCATCCGCGAATTCGCCAAACGCATCGGCGTATCCAAGAGCGAGAACAGCGTAGACATGGCGATCATGGAGGGCGCGATCCGCGAAGACCTCGAGCTGCGCGCCCCGCGCGTGATGGCGATCATCAATCCGCTCAAGGTGACGATCACCAACGCCGACGGAGCACAAACGCGCGAAGCCGATTTCCATCCGAACATGCCCGAGTTGGGCAAGCGCATGGTGCCGTTCGGCAATGAGTTGTTCATCGAAGCCGACGACTTCGCCGAAGTGCCGCCGCCGGGCTGGAAGCGCCTCACCCTCGGCGGCGAGATACGCCTGCGCCACAGCTACGTGATGCGCTGCGACGAAGCGGTGAAGGATGCAACGGGTAATATTGTCGAACTGCGTTGCAGCATCGACCACAACACGCTGGGCAAGAACCCGGAAGGGCGCAAGGTCAAGGGCGTGATCCACTTCCTCTCGTGCGCCCATGCGTTGCCCGCCGAGATACGTCTGTACGACCGGCTGTTCACCGTGCCGGAACCGGATGCAGACAAGGAAGTGGATTTCTGCACGCACCTCAACACGGCTTCGCTGACTGTGGTGCAGGGCTGGGTCGAGGCCTGCGTGAAGGATGCGCCGCCCGAGACGCGCTACCAGTTCGAGCGCCTCGGTTATTTCGTAACCGACCGGCGCGACCATCAGCCCGGCGGCAAGCCGGTGTTCAACCGCACCGTGACGCTGAAGGATTCTTGGGCAAAGGAGCAAGCATGAACGACGAACTCGTTACGCGCGACGACACCCGACTGAAATCGCTCAAGACGCTGACGCTGGCCGTTTACGTCTTATATGCGCTGTCCTATTTCACCGGCATCACCGCGATTGCCGGCATCATCATTAATTACATTAAAAAGGAGGATGTCGCCGGCACCTGGCTGGAAAGCCATTTCCGCTGGCAGATACGCACCTTCTGGTTCGGCCTGCTGTGGGCCGCGATCGGCACGGCAACGCTCTTCATCCTGATCGGCGGGGCAATCCTGTTCGCCAACTTCTGCTGGATCATCTATCGCATCGTCAAGGGTTGGCTCAACCTGAACGATGGCAAACCCATGACTTTCTGACCGCAACATGCTAAAAATCTACAACACCCTGGCCCGCGACAAGCAGGACTTCCAACCCATCGAGCCGAACAAGGTGCGCATGTATGTGTGCGGCATGACGGTGTACGACTATTGCCACCTCGGCCATGCGCGCGTGATGGTGGTGTTCGACATGGTATACCGCTGGCTGAAGGCTTCCGGGTATGACGTGACCTACGTGCGCAACATCACCGACATCGACGACAAGATCATCAAACGTGCGGCGGAGAACGGGGAGTCCATCCACGCGCTGACGCAACGCTTCATCACCGCGATGCACGAAGATGCCGACGCGCTCGGCGTTCAGCGCCCCGACCACGAGCCGCGCGCCACGCAATATGTGCCACAGATGCTGGAGATGATCGCGCAACTGGAAAGCAACGGGCTGGCCTACAAGGCGGCGGATGGCGACGTGAATTACGCGGTGCGCAAATTCCCCGGCTACGGCAAGCTTTCCGGCAAGTCCTTGGAAGACCTGCGCGCCGGAGAGCGCGTGGATGTCACCGAGAACAAAAACGATCCGCTCGATTTCGTGCTGTGGAAACACGCCATAGAACAGGAAGCCGATGAAGTGAAATGGGACTCGCCGTGGGGCAAGGGGCGTCCCGGCTGGCACATCGAATGCTCGGCCATGGGTTCCAAGCTGCTCGGCAAGCATTTCGACATCCACGGCGGCGGCGCGGACTTGCAGTTTCCGCATCACGAGAACGAGATTGCGCAGAGCGAAGGGGCACACCAGTGCCAGTTCGTGAATTACTGGATGCACAACGGCTTCGTGCGCGTGGACGAGGAGAAGATGTCCAAGTCGCTGGGCAATTTCTTCACCATCCGCGAGGTGCTGAAGAAGTACGATGCCGAGGTGGTGCGCTTCTTCATCCTGCGCGCGCATTATCGCAGCCCGCTGAATTATTCTGACGCACATCTGGACGATGCGAAGGGCGCGCTCACAAGGTTATATACGGCGCTGAAAAGCAACCCACCCCAACCCTCCCTTGTCAGGGAGGGAGACGGCTCATCCCCTGATGGACCAACTAGCCATTCGACTAGACTGTCAAAAGACGACAGCCAAGTCGCTGGTTATGATAAGGGGAGGCCGGGAGGGGTTGCAGTGGATTGGAACGAGCCCCACGCCCGACGCTTCAAGACGGCGATGGACGACGACTTCAACACTCCCGAGGCGCTGGCGGTGCTGTTCGATCTCGCCAACGAAACGAACCGCTCTCAGTCCACCGAAACAGCCGTACAGCTCAGGGCGCTGGGTAGAGTGCTCGGCCTGCTACAGCGCGACCCGCAACAATTCCTGCAAGGTGGCGCGGGCAAGGGTGGGCTTAACGATGCGGCGATCGCCGCACAAATCGAGGCACGTATCGCCGCAAAGAAAGCGAAAAACTTCGCCGAGGCCGACCACATCCGCAAGGAGTTGCTTGAAGCCGGAGTTGTACTGGAAGACAGCGCCGCAGGAACGACCTGGCGGCGCGCCTAGGGGAGTTTTCCCGCCATCACCATGCGGTTGAGCAGGATGTTGCCGGAGAGCCACACGACTTGATCGTCGAAACTTGACGTCGGGGTATGGCTGACATAGTTGTTGTCGGTGCTGCCGTCGCTGTTTTCCTGCTCATCGCTATCGCCGCTGGCCGGTAGTTGCGCACCTAGCTGGGTGTAGGCGCCGGCTGCATTCTTGCCGTGCGAGATGACGACTGCGGGTGCGTCGATTGCGACGCTGGTTCCTCCCGATGCGGCTGACCGCACGTCCAGGTTGCCGCTGGAGCACAATGCAAAGCTGGACAGGGTGGGGGCTGGGCTGGGGGTACAGCTGCCGCCAAAGCTGTTTGCGCTGACCGCATCGGCAAAAATCGCGGTAACGCGATAGGTGTAGCGATTCCCCCACGCATCCGTTTCATCCACACCCAGCGTCGCCCACGGCAGCACACCGGTAGAGTTACTGCTGGTGCAGGGAGGCGCGCGCTCGGTGCCTGCCCCGGCCTGGCCCGTCGCAATGGTTGGATTGGCGGGGCATGGCAGGCGACCGTTGATAACGGAAAAACCAATCAAGGCCTGTTGAATTTCATCCAGTTGCTTGCGGGTTTCGTTGACGCGTTGCGCCTCCATCTGTGAGGATAGCGTGGGTATCAGCCCGCCCAGCAGCAGGCCGATAATCAGCAGCACCATCGCCATTTCGACGAGCGTGAAGCCGGAAAGATTTTTTCTCGTCAGCATGGGGTCACCGTAAGGTCGGGTCTGATGCAATAAAGCACATCGTTGAAGTCGGCGGTTTCCGCGCCGCTCTGGTAATTGCCGTTGCCGAACCAGTTGGAGCCATTGGTAAAATTGCGCCCCTCCAGGTAGTTGGCAAAATTGAGGCGGTCGGCGCCGCTGTCGCGCGACTGGCCGGCCAGCTTCCTGTCGGCGAACATGACCACGGCGGCATAGGAACCGCTGCCGTTTACTCTCAGACAGGTGCCGCAACTGCCTGAGCTGTCTTTGGGCTTAAAATCGTCGGCGAGCGCGTAAAACAAATGGTCTTTCCAGTTTGACCACCATGGGTAGTAGGCCGGCCAGTCTGCAACGCCAGGGCAGTTGGCGCCATTGCTGGCAAGTTGATAATAGGGATAATCGATCTGGTTGCCGGTATCGGCATCCGAGGTATTGACACGATAGGGGAGGCGGCCGGCAAGCCGGTTATCCTCATCGTCATAGTTGCTGTCAGTCCAATAGTCAGATGTGGGGTTGCGCAGCCGCCCGGACCAGGGAAGACGCTTGTTGCCCAGTCCGCTACTGTTCCGGTTGCCGTAATCAGCCAGGCATTCCGCCGCTTTTTGCGTCATGGCGGCCAGTTTGGCGCGAATATTACGAGCGTTGAAAATATCGTCTCTGGTGATAAAAATAATCTGGTCATTCAGCTGAGCGGATGCGCCGAGGCGGAATTGGCTGATGGCATTGGCCGTGCCGGATACGGCAGCGTTGTTAATCGTACCATCGTTGTCGAGATAGTTTGCAGGTGTGTAATTGCCGCCACAGGTAGGAGCAGTGCCATCGGATGCGCGGTTCTGGCCATCGAGCGCGGCGCCGGGGGCGAATACCACCGCGACCACGTTTTGTGCAACGGTTGAGCCGCTTGCATCCAATATCTCGAATAGACCTGGTGTGTCCCAATTCATCATGTCAGTTTTTTGGTTGCTCTGGAAGGTTCCAGAAACCGCATACCAAAGACATTCTCCATGGCCGTCGCGCAGTGTGGGTAGCCCCAGCGTTTTCCATGGCAATTTACCATTGCTGCTTACGTTTTTACCGCCGCAAGACAATTCCGACGAGCCTTCCAGATTCCCGCTGGCACTGCCATCGATGTCCGGGCAAGGCAGGTAGCCGTGCACCTGGCCTGCATGGGTATCGCCATAGGTGATGGCATAGCCGACCAGCGCATCCTTCGCCTGCGCCAGCGCGGCGGCGGTCGCTTTGTCGCGTTCAATTTTTAGCGCCGAGCTATTGAGTGAACTGACAAAAATTGTGATTGCGCCGATGATCATAACCACCAGCATAATCATTAGCGCGGCGCCGCGCTGTTTTGTTCCAGCAGGGAAATATTGCGGCAAACGCATGATTCAGGGCTTCGTATCCGCCGCCGGGCCGACGATCACCCTTTGCCCGACCTTGACCTTGGCCGGTTGCGATTGCCCAGGGATGGCGACCGGCACGCTATCCGGCGCTTTCTCGTCGCTTTTTCCAGCCGATTGCGGTACTCCGTTGATCCAGACGGTGCGTTCGCCGCCGTGTTTCTGCACGATGCCGTTGATGGTCAGCGAGTCGATGCTGTCCGGTTCGCCGGTATTGCCTGGTTCGCGGATATTGGGCTGTTGGCCGCGTTCGAGCTGCGCGCGTTGTTGCGGGGTGAAAAACAGGCGGCCCAACGCTTCCGCGTTGGCTGCGGCTGCCATCGCGAGCAACAGGAAAGCCATACTTGTCTTGAGAGCGGTGTTCATGGAGTGTTCCGGTTCTTCAGCGTAATCCAGCCGCCGCCGCATTCCGCCTTGAGATATGCCGCAGCAGTCGGTGTGTCATTGTCTCCGCCGATGGCGGCGACGGAGCGTTGCAGCGTACAACCTTCCAGTTGATACCAGCCCTTGATATCTGTGCGTAGCGCATCGAAAAAGTTCAGGAGCTGTCCCTCGTGGAGCAAGTCAAATTGCAGCTTCATCTCGCTGTAATGGATAGCGAAATTGCCGCTGTCGATCGGGGGCCGGGAAACGAAGGTTTTTTGTGGGGCGATGCTGTAGCGGAAATCCGTTACCAGGTTTTTCCGGCGGATATTTTCCAGGCCCTCCATCCAGTCCAGGCGCTGGCCGTCGCCGATGATATTCCACCCGATCAAAGCACCGTACTCGTCGGCGTAGATCGCCATGTTTTCCTGGTCCTGGCGCGCCGTGACCAAATGGTTGTTCGCATCGTTGAGCATGCTTTGCGCGAGGTGCCGCTCATTTTGCGTGTTTTCCACATATTTGCCGCTGCTGTACAGAGCGGCCACGCTGACGAGAGCCGATGCGCAAACCGCCAGTATGCTCCAGCGCATCAGGTAAAAATCTGATCTGGAGAACTTCACGATGAGGGTCTCCGCGAAAGTTTCAGGGAAAAGCCGAGGATGTTTGCCTGCGCTTCACGCTGGCCGGTAATGCTGCCGCTCGGGCTGACATCCAGCGGTTTGTCCAGCACTGCCACCTGGTAGCCCTGTGCGGCCAGATCGCGCTGGAAGTTTTCCAGATAGTTCAGCGCGGCGCGGTAATCATAGGCGAAACCGGTCAGGCGTCCCTTGATAACGATGATCCGGGCCGGAACATCGGCAAGCGTGCCGGTGGCCGCCGGTTCGGACGCATCCATCCGCCAGGCGAGATCGTCGAGTTCGATTTGCGCGTGGCGGTCGAGCGCCGCGCCGATCGGATGCAGGATGTCGCTTGGTGCAGAATTATACTGATCGAGTTTGCGCATGACGGATACGCCGGCCTTCATGTCGGCGGCGGGAGCGTAGGTGTTGGGGAAGGCTTGGGCGATTTTCTGCGCTTCGTTCAGGATTTGCTGCGCCATCGTCTTGAGTGAAGCTGCTTCTGCGGCATCGTTGCTGCTTTGCCACAGATTGGCCGCTCCCCACAACAGCATCCCGGCCAGCAGGGTGCCGCTTGCCAGGTTGAGCGCATGCCTCAATTGCCACAACGCGAAGTAATGCGTGTGTATCGCGTCCGCGTAATGGGTTCGCGGCGGGCGGGCCGCCAGGTGGTGCAGGAAGACCTGCGTGGCGTCCGAGTCGGTGAAGCTGTAGGCGATATTGTGCTGCCTGGCGATATCCGCAAGGTCGGCGAAGTCATAGCGCATGTCCGTACTTCTCGGCAGTTCCATCTGTAGCTCGATCAGGTCGTGACTATGGCCCAGCAGGCGCACGTCGAGCGTTTGTCCGGGGGGGAGCAGGCTCAGGCTCTTCAGGTACTGGTAAGTGCGTGCGAGCTCTTCTACCACGGCTTGCTGGAAAGTCACGCCTGCGTGCACGGGCGTCAGCCGGGATATTTGCAGGCGATGGTTGCTGAAGTAGGTCTGGCGCAACCCGGCGGGTTTTTCCCAGGAAATCAGCAGCATGTGATCCGACGGATGGTCTTTGACCAGCGGCGCGCTGATCTGCGGCACCGAATAAATCCCGGCCAGCGGTGTTTGCTGGGCCAGCATGATGTCCAGCCAGGGTTTGATCAGCGCCGGGTTGGTCAGCGCCGAGAACAGCATGTCGTCGTCGCGCCGCCCGGTTTTTTGCCGCTGCAGCAGGGTGGCCTGATGGAACGGAGTGCCGCGGTAAAACTGCTCGAATTTGCGTTGCAACAGCGCGCTGCGGCCGCTGCCGCCCAAGTGCGGGATGGTTTCCTGGCGGAAATCTTCTTCGATCAGATCGGTCAGCAAATAAGCCGGGCGTTTCGTTTCCTGCAGGAAGGCGGCGAAATTTGCCTGGCCGTCCGGCGAATCGGTAAATTCGCGTTGCGCGACGATCTTGCCGCCTGCCATGAGTTGCGCATGGAGGTGTCCGGCGCCCAGGAACAGCAGCAGTTTCATCAGAATTGCACCTTGCCGATAAGGTCGTAGATCGGCGACAGCACCGACAGCATCACCCAGCCGAGCAGCGCGCCGAGAACGAGGGTCATGGCCGGTTCGATCATCGCCTGGATTTTATTGATGGAATCCTTTACGTCGCGATCATAAAAGTAACTGACGTTGAGCAGCGCCTTGTCCAGCGATCCGGTCGCTTCGCCGACCTTGATCATGCGTATCACCAGCGGCGGAAACATGCCGGTATGCTGGAAGCTTTGCGTGAGGTTCTTGCCGGACTCGATTTCGCGGGCGACGTCGTCCAGGCTTTTCGCGACGGCGCTGTTGTTGACCACGTCGCGCGTATTGGTGATGCAGGCGAGAATGCTGATGCCGGAACCGTACATCATGGCAAAAGTGTTGGCGAAGCGCGCCAGGATGATTTTGCGCAGAATCGGGCCGGTCACCCAGAGGTTGAGTTTCAGGCTGTCCCATCTGAACCGCATCTCCGGGCTGGAAGCGATCAGCAGCTTCACGGCGATGGGCAGGACAATCGGCAAGGCGATGAGCGCATACCAGTAATCCACAAAAAATGCCGAGACCGCCAGCAGGATGCGCGTCTGAATCGGGATTTCCTGCCCCATGCCCTTGATGAAACCTACCAGTTGCGGCACCAGATAAATCATCAGGAAGAAGGTGATCGATACCACGACCGTGCCGACGAAGGCCGGGTAGATCATGATGGTCTTGGTGTGCGAGGCCATCTCATCCTGCCATTTGAGCGACTCGGTGATGTGCAGGAAGATTTCCGGCAGGCGCCCGCTTTCCTCCCCGGCATGGGTCAGGCTGATGAAAATTTTATCGAACGCGTCGGGGTGCTGCTCCATGGCTTGGGAAAGTTTTCTGCCGCCTTCGATGGCTTCGACCAGATTGGCGATGATTTCGCGGAAACGATGGTCGTTCATGGTATCGCGCAAGTCGGCGAGGCTTTCCAGCAACGGTACGCCGGCACGGGTGAGCTGCTCGAGATTGAAAAAGAAAGTGATCAGTTCCGGGCGCTTGATCCTGCGGCGGCCCAAAGCGGTTTTGCCGCTGTCTTCGCTGGCGTCGATCAAGTCCAGGCCGCCGTGCTTCAGGCGCATTTCCAGATCCACCACATTGGCGGCATCCTGCATGCCCTTGGCGGTTTTGCCGCGATCGTCGATGGCGCGATAGGAGTACAGCGGCATGATGGGCCCTTCAGCCTATCCGGTCGGTCAAGTCCACCACGCGGCTGACTTCCGCCAGCGAGGTGACGCCCTGCAGGATGCGCCGGATGCCGTCTATCGCCAGCGGGCGGAATCCCTTGGACAGGGCTGACTCACGGATTTGCCGGGTGCTGGCACGGCGCGAAACCAGCTCGTCCAGGTCGTGATCCATCTTGAGCAGCTCCATGATCGCCATGCGTCCGCTGTAGCCCTGATGGTTGCAGGCGTCGCAGCCGGCGGCTCGGTACAGCGGGGTATCCTGGCGGGCTACGATGTCGAGCAGCTTGCGTTCCACTGCGTCCGGCTGGTACGGGTATTTGCATTCCTTGCACAGCACGCGTATCAGGCGCTGCGCCACGATGCCGATGATGTTGCCGGCCATGATGTCGGGCAGGATGCCGATGTCGAGCAGGCGCGGGATCGCGCCGATGGCCGAATTGGTGTGCAGCGTCGAATACACCTGATGGCCGGTCATCGCGGCGCGGAACGCCATCTCGGCGGTCGGGTGGTCGCGGATTTCGCCGACCAGGATGATGTCCGGATCCTGGCGCATCATGGAGCGGATGCCGTTGACGAAATCCAGCTTGGCGGATTCGTTGATCGAAGTCTGGCGGATCATCGCGATCGGGTATTCGACCGGGTCCTCCAGGGTCATGATGTTGACCGACTCGGTGTTGATATGGTTCAGCACGGAATACAGCGTGGTGGTCTTGCCGCTGCCGGTGGGGCCGGTGACCAGCACGATGCCTTCCGGTTTGGCGATGATCATCTTGAGCAAATTGAGCGCCGCATCGTCCAGGCCGATCTGGTCGAGCGCCACGATGCCTTTCTGCCGGTCCAGAATGCGCAGCACCATGTTTTCGCCATGCGTGGTGGGGTGCGAAGCCACGCGGAAATCGATCTGGCGTCCGGACAGGCGCAACGAGATACGCCCGTCCTGCGGCGCGCGCGTTTCGGCGATGTTCATGCTGCTCATCACCTTCAGGCGCACCACCATCGCCGGCCAATAGCTCTTGTGCAGGCTGCGCACCTGGCGCAGCACGCCGTCGACGCGGTAGCGGATGCGTAGAAAGCTGCTTTCCGGTTCGAAGTGGATATCGGAAACGCCGCGCTGCACTGCCTCGGTGAGCAGCGCGTCGATCAGGCGTACCACCGGCTGGCTGAATTCGTTGACGCCGGATTGCAGCGCCTGGTATTCCATTTCGCCCGGCTCGATCTCGTGCAGGATGCCGTCGATGGAAAGCTCGAAGCCGTAGTACTGGTCGATCGCGCGCAGGATGTCGGATTCGCTGGCGAGTTGGGTGATGAGGCGATATTCGTCCTTGAGCAGCGCGCGCACCTGATCCAGCGCGATGATGTTGTCCGGGTCGGCGACCGCCAGGGTCAGGATGCGCCCGACTTTGTCCGCCGACAGAGGCATCAACTGGTAGCGCCGAGCGACATCCTTGGGGATGAGCGCCAGCGCGGCAGAGTCGACGATGATGGCGCTGAGATCGACGCTTTCCTGGCCGAGATTCTCCGACAGCACGTCGCGTATCGTGGCTTCAGACAGAAAGCCCAAGCGCACCAGCAGGCGGCCGAGCGGCTGGTGCGTCTTGTTCTGCTCCTGCAGGGCGATGCGCAACTGGTCGTCGCTGATCACACCCTTGTCGACCAGTATGCGTCCCAGCGGTTGTTGGAGTTGGCTTTCCATCGTTTAGTTTTCCGGCATGGCTGCTTAACGCATCAGTCCTTGCGCGCGTTGTGAAATTTGTGCGTGGTCGAAGCCCGCACTGTGCGACGGGTCGAGCTGCATGGCGCGCCGGTAATGCTGCGCGGCCAGTTTTTTCTGTCCGAGGTGGTCGAGGCTGACCGCGAGGTTAAAGGCAAATTCGGCGTTGCCGGACTCCAGCAGATAGGCGTTGAAGTAGGCCTGTTGCGCTTCGCTCCAGCGCGATTGCCCGGCATACAGGTTGCCCAGCGCAAAATGCAGGGCGGTCGATTTGCCTTGCTCGCGCAGCAGGATTTTCAAACGGCTCTCGCTGTAATCGTCGTCCGCGCTCAATGCGGCCATTCCGGCGTTCGCCGCCGCATTGCGCGGATCCAGCGCCAGCACGCGGCCGAAATACTGCGCCGCCGCCTGGTTTTCCCCTTGCTGCTGGGCGATGGCCGCCAGCCCGAGCAGCACGTCGGGGTTGCGCGCACCCTTTTCGAACAGCGCCTGGTAAAGTTGCCGGGCTTCGTCTAGCTTGCCGCCGCGATAAGCCAGATAGGCGTCCATGAGCAACGGATCGACCGGCTCGGTTTTTTGCTGTTCGACCTGGATGGGGGTGTTATTTGGGCGTGCCGGGCTGTTATCCGGGTGCGCCGGCACTCCGGCGGGAGCATTTGCCACGGGAGCTGTGGCAATCGGCCTGGGTTCGCGAATCACGCTGGCGCCCGGCCCGGTGATGCCCGGCACCAGTGCGCTTTGTGCTGCTGGATAAGCGGGAGGTGCGACAGCGGAGTTGTCCGGGGCGGCAGGTTGCGCTACAGGCGGTGCAATCTGGGTAGGCGGCGCAGCGGGCCGTGCGCCGGCAGGGCGTAGCGGTGTGGTGTTGCTCGCGGAATCGAGAGACCATAAATAAACGGCGCCGGCAGCAAGCAGCAAGATCGTGCCGCCCAAGGCGTACAGCAAATTGCGGTTGGGCAGCGTATAGCCGCCAATCCAGGGCGGGGATTTTGCAGCGAACAAATTATGGCCGGTATTACGCGCCTGCTCCCCGGTTTCCGGCGGCAGATTCTGCGGGCCGGATCCCGCTGTCTGCGCGATACCGTTGCCCTGCTGCGCTTGCTGCAATTTTTTGCGGGCGTCGAGGAGCAGGCTCATGTCAGGGCTTGCCGGCGACCGGCTCTTTGAAAAAATCCCGATCCGGCAGCATGTCGCGATATGCGCTGAAATCGCCATCGATGCTGGCATCCTTGATGACGACCGGGCGCAGGAAAATCACCAGTTCGGTTTTTTGGGTATTGTCGTTGCGGTTTTTGAACAGGTTGCCGGCACCGGGGATACTGGCAAGGCCGGGAACGGCATCGGTGAGATTGTTGATTTCATCCTGCATCAGCCCGCCCATCACGGCGATCTGGTTATTTCCGATCTTTAATACGGATTCTATTTCGCGCGTTTGGGTTTCGGGAACCGGGTTTCTCACGTTGGCTGCCGCCAGGTCAGGGTTCGGATCGTTCACATATTTGACTAACCGTGTAACCGTAGGGCGCAGGTTGATTTGCACCGAATCGCTTTCGCTTATTTGCGGCGTTACGCTCATCGTGAAACCGACCGGCACAGTTTGCGGGGTAGATGAATAGGTGGGGGGGGTGGCCAGTGCTCCCGTGACGGAATTGATTGTGCCCGGTGTAACCGTGATATTGAAGTACACCAGGTTGTCTACCACGCGTAATACCGCCGTCTGGTTATTCATCACGCTGAGCTTGGGGCTTGACAGCACTTTGACTGTCCCGAACGATTCGAGCAGGGAAATCTGCGCGCTGAAGTTGCCGTTGGAAGTGGGGTTGGCGTAGTCGAGTGTGAAAATGTTGAAAGGGTTAACGCTGGGCAAATCTGCTGTTCCGAGCTGGTTCAGGCTGACCCCCCTGGTGCCGAGCCGCAACGCGGACCAGTTGATACCCTGCTTGTAATTGTCGTTCAGGCTCACTTCCACCACGGTGGCCTCGATCAGCACCTGGCGGCGGGCGCTGGCCATGATCTGGCCGATGAACTCCTGGATTTTTTCGTGTTGCTTTCCGGTGGCGCGCACCGTGATGATGCCGTTTTCCGGGTTGGCAATCACCGAAGCGGCCTCGCGAAAAGTGCTGCGGCGCGTGACGGTCATGCCCCCTTCTTCCACGCTTACCGGGTTGGGGCTGTCCGCAATGGTATTTCTGGCAGCTGGTTTTTTTTCGGCCGCGCGTGCGCCGGTGCCGGTGCTGCTGGCGGTGCTGGCTTGCTGCACGACAGTTTCGCTCGATCCTTCGGGCAGTATCTTGTCGGTCTCGCGCAGAATGTCCTTGATGTTCTGGATCAGGGTTCCCCAGAAATGGTTTTTCGAGGAATTTTTGATCGCGAGCTGCGAGTTGTTGGCGCCTGCCGTGCTGCCGGAAGGCGCTCCCGTACCGCCGGTTGCGGTGGAACCGACCTGCGTCGTGTTCGATATCCCGCCTTCCGCCTCGCGCGTCATGTTCACATAATCGATTTTGTAGCTATGCAGATAGGGCGTATCCGGCATCACGGTCAGGTTGCCGTTGTCCAGTTCGTAGCGCATGTCGATCTGCCTGGCGATGCGCGTCAGGATTTGCGGCAGGGTCTGGTCGAGCGCGTTCAGCGTGACGGTTCCCTGGATGCCGGGGTGGATGTCCAGGTTGATTTTTGCGTCGCGCGCCAGGGCGAACAGGATTTCCTGCGCGGGTACATTGGTGACGACGACGCTGTAGGTTTCCGCCTTGATTGCCGGTTTAGGCGGCGGCAGCGTGACACTGTGCCTGATAGGCTGGGGGATGGTCGTGGGGGCAGGTTGGTCGGCCTGCCGCTGAATGTGCTTATCCGATGGCTGTATCGGCTTGGCACCGCAGCCGGCAAGAATGACGCTGGCGGCACAGAGATAAAATATGTTGCGTAAGCGCATTCTTTTTCTCCCTATCCCCTATTGTGCGAAGCCTAGCAGCTTTGCGGGTTTGGCTCAATATATCGGCCCGCTAGAAGGTATAAATGGATGCGGTGAAAGCCTCCTGATAGCGCGGCGGCAATTCGTCGATCGCGTCGCGTGCGGCATTGGCCGATGGGTATGTGCCGTAGAGTACGCGCAATCCGTCCTTGTCGTCGAATTTTTCCGGCAGCAGGTAAATTTCGGAGAGCTTGCCCAGCCCGTTTGCGCGCCTCAGAAAGCTTTCGATGCGCTCGCGTTTGATCTCTTCGCTGTAGAACAGCTGGATGCTGGCGGCGGCTGTCTTCTGCTCGAGCAGTTGCCTGCCGGCCGCCATGCGCTGCTCGAACAGGCTCGGTTTGCCGGTTGGCGGCGCAGCGGCCACCACCGGTTCGGGTCGGGGCGGTGCGCCGACGGCAGTTTGCGCCACTCGCGCAGCGGGCGTCTGTGCCGGCGGGCTATGCGGTTGGGCGGCTATGGGGGATTGCATCACGGTTGCCGGGGATGGTGCGGGCGGCGTATCCCCGACCGGCTCGGCGATTGTCGAGGCGGCACGCTGGAGCGGCGCATGCGGTTTGTCCTGCGCCCACCAGGCAACCAGGCCCGCCAGGAGCAGCGCGGTAACGGCGCCCCCCGCGAGCAGTTTTTTATCGGGCAGGGCGCGCATGGGTTTGAGTTCGCTGTCGCGCATCGCCGCCTGCACATGGTGCGCCTCGATGTTGTGGGTGTCCTCCACGAAGGCGGCCAGCAGCGATTTGTCGGCCAGGATATTGACGCGGCGCATCAGGCCGTTGGATGCGTCGGCGATAAGTTTGATGGCGGCCGGCGAAAAAATATTCGGGCCGTGGTAACCGGCAGCGCGCATCCGGAACATCAGGTAGTTTTCGAGGATGTTGCGCGACAGCGGCTGGATGTGGAAGTGGTGCACGATGCGATCCTTGAGCTGGCGCATGTTGGGCTGGTCAAGCTTGGCATTCAGTTCCGGCTGTCCGAACAGGATGATTTGCAACAGCTTGGCATTGCCGATCTGCAAGTTGTACAGCAGGCGCAATTCTTCCAGCGTGTCGAGCGGCATGGCATGCGCTTCATCCACCAGCACGACGATGCGTTTGCCTTCGCGGGCCTTTTCCTCGAGTTTTTGCTGGATGTAATGCATGACAATGCCGACGCGTTTTCCGTCGAGGTCCAGGCCCAGCGCGTCGGCGATCGCATACAGCATTTCGTCGCGCGACAGGCTCGGGTTGGCGAGATAAATGGTTTCGATATGCTTGGGCAGCCGTTCGAGCAGCATGCGGCACAGCATGGTCTTGCCGCTGCCGACTTCGCCGCTGACCTTGATGATGCCCTCGGCCTCGCTCAGCGAATAGATCAGCGCATCGAGGATTTCGCCGCGATTGGCGCCGGAGAAAAAGAATACCGTTACGGGCGTGATTCTGAACGGCGGTTCATTGAGTCCAAAATGTTCCAGATACATGCCTGAGCCCTATCCTGTAGGTTGTTTTTCATGCGCATCGATGCGGCTGTGCAGCGTGGTGCGGTTGATGCCGAGCAGTTTGGCGGCTTCGCTGATGTTGCCCTCGGCAAGCTCCAGTGCTGCGGCGATATAATATCCTTCCTGTTCGCGCAGATAGTGATCCAGGTTGAAATTGCCCGCCATGAGAACGTCAAGCACCTGCCCTCTGCTCGCGGGGGTATCCAGCGGGTCGAATTCTTCCTGCAATTGCATGGCGCCGACCGTTCGCCCGGGATGTTTTGCGGACAGCCGGATAACGATGTTGCGCAATTCGCGGGTGTTGCCGGGAAAACTGTAGTGTTCCCAGCAGCGCAATGCTTCGGTATCCAGTTCGAAAGGCGCATGCCCGGTTTGCTGCGCGTAATAGGCGCGAAAATGGTTGAGCAGGGTCAGCTTGTCCCGGCCTAGCTCGCGCAAAGGCGGAACGGTGATCGAAAATACGTTCAGGCGGTGATACAGGTCATCGCGGAATGTCCCGGCCCGGACGGCGTTGCGCAAGTTGCGGTTGGTCGCGGCGATGATGCGCGCGTGGCTCTTGCGCGTGGCGGTTTCGCCGATGCGCTGGTATTCGCCGTTTTCCAGAACCCTTAACAGCTTGGTCTGGAGCTCCATCGGCAGTTCGCCGATTTCATCGAGAAGCAGCGTGCCGCTGGAGGCATCCTCGAAAAAACCGGTTTGCGCGCTGGTCGCGCCGGTGAAGGCGCCCTTGCTGTGGCCGAACAGGGTGGGTTCGATCAGGGTGGGGGCAATCGCGGCGCAGTTGAGCAACTTGAATGGCGCGCCGGGATTGCCCGACAGCTTTTGCAGCGCGGCGGCAACCAGTTCCTTGCCGCAACCGGATTCCCCTTCGATAAGCACGGGATAAGGCATGGGGGCATACATTACGATCTGGCTGCGCAGGGCTTGTATGGCCGGACTCTGGCCGACGATGCCGAGCGATTGCCCGTCCGGTTCGTCGTGGCCATGTTCGCTGTCCCGCATGGACAGCGCATCGGCAAGGTATTTCCTGATTTTTTCCGGCTGGCAAGGTTTGGCGATGAAATCCGTCGCGCCCAGCGCGCGCGCATGGCGCGCATTGCTTTGCTCGTCCTGCCCGGACAGGACAAAGATCCGGATTTTCGGCGAATGTGCCAGCAATTCGGCAATCAGGTAGAAGCCTTCGTCCGGGCGATGCGGGGTGGGCGGCAGGCCCAGGTCGATCAGCGCCAGTTGCGGCGGGGCGGGTAATTGGCGCAACAGGTCGATGGCCGCAACGCGCGATCCGGCCTGGTGTATCTCAAAGCTGTCGCCCAGCGCGACCGCCAGCCCTTCGCAAATCAGCGGATCGTCATCGACGATCATCAGGCTGGGAAGTGTCGGAAGAGAGCTCAATTTGTGCTCATGAGGGTAGGCATCGGATGCTGAGCATAGCGGTAAGCGCACTCAAGCTCAATAGGGGAAAAAAGTATAAATATTCATGGGGGTGACGATTTGTTGAGAATGAGCTGCGCTGTAGTTTAAAATGGGGCACATTGATTTTCCGGGCATCTACCTTGTCTTCACCTGTTCTGGCCGAAATTTGCGACCTTAATTTTGCCTACGATAAGCGCCCAGTCCTGAAAGGCATCAACATGGTCTTTCCGAAGGGAAAGCTGATTGCCATCATGGGGCTGAGCGGCTGCGGCAAAACCACGCTGCTGAGGCATATCGGCGGTGCGCTCAAGCCGACCAAGGGTTGCGTCAAGGTCGGCGGGCAGGTGGTTCACGAGCTGGATCAGGACGGCCTGTATGCGATGCGGCGCAAAATGGGTATGCTGTTCCAGTTCGGCGCGCTGTTTACCGACATGTCGGTATACGACAATGTGGCGTTCCAGATGCGCGAACATACCGATCTGCCGGAAGAAATCATCCACGATCTGGTGTTGATGAAACTGCACGCCGTTGGGCTGCGCGGCACGCACCACCTGATGCCTTCAGAGCTGTCCGGAGGCATGGCGCGGCGCGTGGCGCTGGCGCGCACAGTGGCGCTCGACCCGATGCTGATCATGTACGATGAGCCGTTTGCCGGGCTGGATCCGATTTCGATGACGGTGGTCGGTGATTTGATCCGCAGCCTGAACGATGCGCTGGGCGCTACCTCGATCATCGTCACGCATGACATACAGGAGTCGCTGAAGATTGTGGACTACGTTTATTTCATGGCCAACGGCGTGATCGATGCAGAGGGAACGCCCGATGAAATTCGCGCCGCCGATAAAGAATTTGTTCACCAGTTCGTGCATGGCGAAATGGATGGCCCAGTGCCATTCCATTATCCCGGCGGTGAATACCGCCAAGACCTGGATTTGAAAGGCTGACATAATGCCGGCAGTTAAAGCAATCAAGGGAATCGGCCACCGCACTGTCAATGCGGTATGGCGCATCGGTGTGGCAACGCGCTTTTTTCTGCTCACGCTGACGCACTCGGGCAGCGGTTTCCGGCGCTTTCACCTGATCGTCAAGGAGCTGTTTTCCACCGGCGTGATGTCGCTCATTATCATCATCGTGGCGGGCCTGTTTGTCGGCATGGTGCTCGGGTTGCAGGGCTACGAGACGCTCAAGCGCTACGGTTCGGAATCTGCGCTGGGCAGCATGGTGGCACTGAGCCTGGTGCGCGAACTGGGGCCGGTGGTGGCCGCGCTGCTGTTTGCCAGCCGCGCCGGCTCGGCGATGACGGCGGAAATCGGCCTGATGAGGGCGACCGAGCAGATATCCGCAATGGAAATGATGGCGGTCAACCCGATCGCGCGCATCGTCGCGCCGCGCTTCTGGGCGGGGGTGATTTCCATGCCGCTGCTGGCCGCCATGTTCAGCGCGGTGGGGGTGTTCGGCGGCTATCTGGTCGGAGTGGTGCAGATCGGCGTGGACGAAGGCTCGTTCTGGTCGCAGATGCAAGCCGCCGTGGATTTTCGCGAGGATATCCTGAACGGCGTGCTCAAGAGCTTCGTGTTCGGCATCGTGGTGACGGTGATTGCGCTGTTCGAAGGCTACGATGCGCCTCCCACAGCGGAAGGTGTGTCCGGCGCGACGACGCGCACGGTGGTAACCTCGTCGCTGGCGATTCTGATGCTGGATTTTGTATTGACCGCAATCATGTTTAGAGGAAATTGAGTTATGGAACGCACGACAATTGATTTGTGGGTAGGGATATTTGTGGTGGGCGGCGCCGCCGCGCTGGTGATGCTGGCAATGAAGGTGGGGAACCTGGGTACCTACAACGTGTCGGAAACTTATCAGATACATGCTTATTTCTCGAACATCGGCGGCCTGAAACCCAAGGCATCCATCAAGAGCGCGGGGGTACTGGTGGGGCGTGTAACCGACATTACGCTGGATACCGGGCGCTACGAAGCAAAAGTAGTGATGAGCCTTGACAAACGTTACCAGTTCCCCACGGATACCTTCGCCAATATTCTGACTTCCGGCCTGCTCGGTGAGCAATACATCGGCCTGGTGCCAGGCGGAGACGAGGAAGTGCTGAAGAATGGCGAACAGTTGAAAATGACGCAGTCGGCGGTTGTGCTGGAAGATTTGATCGGGAAGTTCCTGTACAGCAAGGCCGACGAACCGGCCAAATGACCTAGGGAGAGTCGAGAATGAAAAAATTGGTGAGTATGGTTGCAGTTTTGTTGTGTATGGCCGGTGCTGCCCAGGCCGAGGCGGTTGCACCGGATGTGTTGATCAGGAATACCGCAGACGACGTGCTGGCGATTGTCAAACAGGATAAGGATATCAGGGCGGGCGATCAGAAAAAAATCCTGGCGCTGGTGGATGCCAAGGTGCTGCCGCATTTCGACTTTACGCGCATGACGCAACTGGCGGTGGGCAAGCATTGGCGCAGCGCAAGCAACGATCAGAAGCAGGCCTTGGTGACGGAGTTCCGCAATTTGCTGGTGCGCACTTACACCAAGGCCTTCACCGTGTACCGCGACCAGACGATCGAATACAAACCGTTCAAGATGGCGGCCGACGCGCCCGAAGTCACCGTCAGGACTGTCATCAACAAGCCGGGGCAACCGCCGATTCCGGTCGATTACGAAATGAGAAAAACACCCGGTGGCTGGAAAGCATACGATGTCTCCATCGAAGGCGTCAGCATGGTGAATAGTTATCGCGGCACGTTCGCTACGGAAATCGAGCAGAACGGCATCAACGGCCTGATCAAGATGCTGTCCGACAAGAATGCCGGTGCCGCCAATGCCCCGCTGAAAGAGGTGAAGACAAAATGATTGCGCGCGAGGATGGACGCCTGATGGTGGGCGGCCGCCTGACCATCTCTACCGTCCCCGCCTTGTTTGAAGAGGGCTTGCAGCATCTGGCCAGCGAGGATTTGCTGGTGGATTTTTCCAAGGTTGAAGCGGTCGACTCCGCGGCAGTCAGCATGCTGCTGGGCTGGTTGCGCGCCGCGCAGCGCAATCAGCGCGCCTTGCGCGTGACAGGCATCCCCGACGACTTGCTCAGCCTGGCGCGCCTGTATGGTGTGGACGAGTTGCTGCCCCAGCAATCCGCCTGACTTTGACCGGCACGCGGCACACGCGGTGCCGCGCGCATCTCCCGCCGCTTTTTAGTATCATGCGCAATCTTTGGGCGCGCATTTGTGAACCAAATTTTTCAATTTAACAAACGGCAGGATTGGCAATGGTTACTCAGGAAAGCATTCAAGACAACATCGCGCAGGGTATGGCAACCGAGTATCTGGACGTGGACGGAGACGGTCATCATTTCGAGGCGGTGGTGGTCAGCGGCGCGTTTGCCGGCAAAAGCCGCATACAGCGCCACCAACTGGTGTATCAGACCCTGGGCGACCGGATGCGCGAAGAAATTCATGCGCTGTCGATCAAGACTTATACGCCGGAAGAGTGGGAAAGCAGACGTTAGCCGAGTAGGGTGGGCACGCTTTTGTGCCCACGCGAATTCATAACCGCGTGGGCAGAAGAAACCCTGCCCACCCTACTCGACTAATGACTAACGACTAAATTTTATGCAAAAACTGGCAATCCTAGGCGGCAATCGCCTCAACGGCGAGGTGCGCATCTCCGGCGCAAAAAACGCGGCGCTGCCGATCCTGTGCGCCGGTTTGCTGACCGGCGATACCCTGCAAATCGGCAACGTGCCGGATTTGAACGATGTCGCCACGATGCGCAAGCTGTTGCAGCAGATGGGCATGGCGATAGAGGTGAGCGGCGGCGAGGTGGTTTTGTCGGCGGCGCAGATCGGCAAGCTCGATGCGCCTTACGACATGGTGAAAACCATGCGCGCCGCGATTCTGGTGCTGGGGCCGCTGGTGGCGCGCTTCGGCGAGGCGCGCGTCTCGCTGCCGGGCGGCTGCGCCATCGGCTCGCGGCCGGTCGACCTGCATATCAAGGGCTTGCAGGCGATGGGCGCGGAAATCCATATCGAGCACGGCTACATCCACGCGCAATTGCCTAAAAATGGTGGGAACGGGCGGCTCAAGGGCGCGCGCATATTCTTCGACCTGGTCAGCGTGACCGGAACGGAAAATCTGATGATGGCCGCAACGTTGGCGGATGGCGTAACGGTGCTGGAAAATGCGGCGCGCGAGCCGGAAGTGATCGATCTGGCACATTGCCTGCGGGCGATGGGCGCTAAAATTTCCGGCGACGGCACAGACACCATCACCATCGCCGGCGTGGAAAAACTGCATGGCGTATCGTACCGCATCATGCCGGATCGCATCGAAAGCGGCACCTTCCTGGTCGCGGCGGCGGCGGCGGGCGGCAGCATCACATTGACCCATACGCGCGCCGACATCCTCGACACCGTGCTGGAAAAATTGACCGAAGCGGGCGCGAAGATCACGGCTGGCGGCGACCGCATCCAGCTCGAAATGAACGGACGCCCCAGGGCGGTGAACCTGCGCACCGCACCCTACCCGGCGTTTCCCACCGACATGCAGGCGCAGTTTATGGCGCTGAATTGCATCGCGGAAGGCAGCGCGATGGTGGTCGAGACGATCTTCGAAAACCGCTTCATGCACGTGCAGGAGCTGCGCCGCCTCGGCGCGCAGATCGACGTGGAAGGCAACACCGCCGTAGTCAGTGGCCGCGCGCACCTGGAAGGCGCGGCGATCATGGCGACCGATCTGCGCGCCTCGGCCTGTCTGGTCATCGCCGGGCTGGTCGCGCAGGGCGAGACGGTGATCGATCGGATTTACCACCTGGATCGCGGTTATGAGCATATCGAGGCCAAGCTCTCGCAGCTAGGTGCTAATATTCGCCGGGTGAAATAGGAGCCGCTGCGCGGTTTGTGAAGGGATAAGAGGGAAGGGAGAAGGGTAATTATATATGGGGGTTTTTACCCTCCCCTCTTCTCCCTTGAGTGCCGAAGGCACGAACCCTTCTCGGTGTCACCTGCATGTAAACTGAACTGTGAACGTAAAAACATGATAACCATCGCCCTATCCAAAGGCCGTATCTTCGAAGAAACCCTGCCGCTGCTGAACGCAGCGGGCATCACCACGCCGGAAGATCCTGAGACATCGCGCAAGCTGATTCTGCCGACCAATCGCGCTGATGTGCGTCTCATCATCGTGCGCGCTTCCGACGTGCCGACCTATGTGCAATACGGTGCGGCGGACATTGGCGTGGCGGGCAAGGACGTGCTGAACGAACACGGTGGTGGCGGCCTATACCAGCCGCTGGATCTGAATATTGCGCGCTGCCGCATGATGGTCGCGGTGCGCAACGATTTTGATTATGAATCCGCTGTGCGCCAGGGTGCGCGCTTGCGCGTGGCGACCAAATACGTGCAGACCGCGAGGGATCACTTCGCCGCCAAGGGCGTACATGTCGACCTGATCAAGCTGTATGGCTCGATGGAACTCGCGCCGCTGGTGGGATTGTCGGATGCGATCGTCGATCTGGTGAGCAGCGGCGGCACGCTGAAGGCCAACAACCTGAAGGCGGTCGAGCATATCGCCGACATTTCGTCGCGCCTGGTGGTGAACCAAGCCGCGCTGAAACTGAAACATGCTGCCATCCAGCCGATGCTGGATGCGTTTGCCAAGGCGATAAATAAATAGTAATCATTTTGTCATTCCGGGCTTGACCCGGAATCCAGTTGATTGAATGAGTTCCGCGTAGCGGACAACACCGATGCGATCGGAATTATTGAATTGCTGGATTCCCGCTTTCGCGGGAATGACAAACCAAAAATGGGTGACAAATGAACATCAGAAAACTTTCCAGCCGCACTGCCGGATTCGACGAAGAATTGACCAGGCTGCTGGCTTTCGAGGAGACCTCCGACGAGAAGCTGGAAGCGACCGTTGCTGCCATCCTGGCCGATGTGCGCAAGCGCGGCGATGCGGCTGTGCTGGAATACACCCGCAAGTTTGATCGTCTGCCGCTAGAGCATGCCGCCGCGATGGAATTGCAGCAGGAGGAGTTGCGCGCCGCGTTTATGGGGTTGCCGGAAGACCAGCGCAGCGCGCTGGAGCAGGCCGCACAGCGCGTCACCAGCTATCACCAGAAGCAGGTGCAGGCTTCGTGGAGCTACACCGAAAACGACGGCACGCTGCTCGGCCAGCAGGTCACGCCGCTGGATCGCGTCGGCCTGTACGTGCCGGGCGGCAAGGCGGCCTACCCGTCCTCGGTGCTGATGAACGCGCTGCCCGCCAAGGTTGCGGGCGTGGGCGAGCTCATCATGGTGGTGCCGACCCCGGACGGCGTGAAGAATCAACTGGTACTGGCTGCGGCCTATTTGTCCGGTGTGGATCGCGTGTTTACCATCGGCGGCGCGCAGGCGGTGGCGGCGCTGGCCTATGGCACGGCGACGATTCCCAAGGTGGACAAGATCGTTGGCCCCGGCAATGCCTACGTCGCATCCGCCAAGCGGCGCGTATTCGGCGCGGTCGGCATCGACATGATCGCCGGGCCGTCGGAAATTCTGGTGATCTGCGATGGCAAAACCGACCCGGACTGGATCGCGATGGACCTGTTTTCGCAGGCCGAACACGACGAGCTGGCGCAGGCGATTTTGTTGTCGCCGGATGCGAAATTCATCGAAGCGGTGGCGCAAAGCGCCAACAAGCTGCTGGAACAGATGCCGCGCCGCGACATCATCCGCACCGCGCTGGAGAATCGCGGTGCCTTGATCCAGGTCGCCGACCTCGACGAAGCCTGCATCATCAGCAACCGCATCGCGCCGGAGCACCTGGAGTTGTCTGTGGCAGACCCGCAAGCGCTGCTGCCCAGGCTGAAGCATGCGGGCGCGATCTTCATGGGGCGCTACACCTCCGAATCGCTCGGCGACTACTGCGCCGGGCCTAACCATGTGCTGCCGACCTCGGGCACCGCGCGCTTTTCCTCGCCGCTGGGCGTGTACGACTTCCAGAAGCGCAGCAGCCTGATCCAGGTTTCCGCGCAGGGCGCGCAGAAGCTGGGCTCAATCGCGGCAACCCTGGCATTTGGCGAAGGCTTGCAGGCGCATGCCCAGTCGGCGTTATTCAGGGAAGGCGCAGCACCCTGACATTACGGCTTTATTTTGACAAACCGGCGAGCATTCCCGATAATGCGCGCCGCTTATGCTGTTTGCATCAGAACGGGTCGTTAGCTCAGTTGGTAGAGCAGTGGACTCTTAATCCATTGGTCGAAGGTTCAAGTCCTTCACGGCCCACCAGTAAAATAAAGGCTTGCAGCGATGCAAGCCTTTCATTTCTTGGCAATCGTAGCCAAATCGTTACCATTCTGCACCGAATTCAGCCGCGTTTGCCAAATGGTCAGGCGTCAGTACTCCCGGCGCTGAAGAGCTCCCGCACAGCCATTTCCCTTGCATTGAGCGCCAAGCGCGGCTAGACTTGTACAACTTAATGAACAAGTGAGAAAGACATGAGAGTCGTAACATATTCCCATGCACGCAATGCGCTCAAGTCCATCTTGGACGAAGTTGTCCAGGACGCCGATGTAACCATTATCAGCCGCCGCGATGCGGAAGGTGATGCTGTAGTGATGTCGCTGAGCAGTTATAACAGCATCATGGAAACACTGCACTTAACCAGCAATCCGGTGAATGCTGCAGCCTTGGCCAAGGCGATCGCTCAGGATAAAGCTGGGCAAGCACAAGACCGCCAGTTGCTCCCCACAGATTAACCGTGCGCGCAATTCGCTTTGTGCCCGATGCCTGGGAAGCCTATCTCTACTGGCACGACCGGGGCAAGAAGACACTCAAACGGATAAATCTTCTGCTCACCGCAGCCGCGCGGGATCCATTCACAGGTATTGGCAAGCCCGAGCCATTGCGCGGCGAATTGTCCGGATATTGGTCACGTCGCATTGATGACGTAAACCGGTTGGTGTACCGCGCAACGGATGCTGAACTGGTCGTTATTGCCTGCCGCTTTCACTACGATGGTTAATCGTGCTCTGCACGGTTGGCTGCGCTGCTGAACAACTCCTGGAAGCAGGCAATAGTACGCTTGTAACAGGCGTGAGTTTTTCAGCGCAGAACTTTTTATTGGTGGGGGTGGTTTGAGCGATCAGAAGGTTTCTGCGATCAGCGGCTGCCCCAGACCCATACTCAACCAGAGAATAACCTGATAATCTATGAACGTGCATTCATACACTTGGGCGGTAAAGCTGGGGACATATCGTGAAAATTGATCAATCCAGGCGGCAGGAATCTCAATCGCGTGACCAACAGCTTGCTTCTGAGCATCCTTTTGCGCTCTACCGAGGGTTCAGCGGGCCGCATTTTGGCGTCAACCACCCATTCACCAACCCATACATTGAAGAGCCGCGCCAGCCTCGCTACCTTCCGGCAGAAAAGCGAAGCGAGATCGGTAAATGGTTCGTAAAAAAATTTAGCATCAATTATTGGGATGCCGCATTGTTTGCGACAGGCAGCTTCTCTGCCGCCAAGGCTTATGCCGGCGATTTCGGCAGCGTCGGCATCATCGAACCCGGAGAAGAATCTTCCTGCTCCATATGCTGGAGTCCCGTCTATGACTCGCTTTTCGCCGAGTTGGAATCCCGACCGCAGGTGCCGGTAGCGGATATACTCGATGGGGGGAAGTACGAGAGTTTTGCGTGGCAGGAGGAACGGAAACGTCATGAGTCCATTCTGAGCGGGCATGAATTAATGGTGGTTGCGCACAGTTTCAGGGTTGCAAAATGGTTTAACCCGAATATTTCGCCAGACCAGCCATAGAGTCGATGAAAAGCGGCCTAGATACCGGGTTAATCAGCAGTCCGGATCAACTGGTTAAATGGAGCTTCGCCGCCAGCTCTACATACTTTCCAGCACCACGAAGGCGACAGCCATGTCACGCTCGTCGCTGATGGAGAGATGGTGGCCGTTGACGCCGATCTGGGCGAGGTGAATGCGCAAGGTCTCGTCGAACCGCAACACCGGTTTGCCGAGACCGTCATGTGTGATGCCGATACGCCGGAAATTGACGGGATGGCGCATGCCGCTGCCGACCGCCTTGGCGAATGCTTCTTTCGCGGCAAAGCGTTTAGCGAGCAAGCGCGGGATGTTCAGGTCGGACTGGTATTCCGACAATTCGCGTTCGCTCAGGATATGCGCGGCGAAGCGCTCGCCGTAGCGCGCCCATAGCGCTTCGATGCGCGTCACATCGACGATGTCGGTGCCGATGCCAAAGATCATCAGTCGTTCCAACTGGTTGTTTCGCCGGTAGCCAACTCGGGCGGGGATCCGGCAGTCAACAAACGTTTCATTTTCCGCACCGCCGCATCCAGCCCGATGAACAGCGATTCGGCGATAATGGCGTGGCCGATGTTGAGTTCGGCGATATTTGGAATGGCGGCGATGGGCTGCACGTTGTGGTAATGCAGGCCGTGCCCGGCATTCACCTGCAAGCCTTGCGCATGAGCGTGTTGCGCCGCAACGCGAATGCGTTCCAGCTCGCGCTCGCGCTCTGACACACTGTCCGCATCGGCATACTTTCCGGTATGCAGTTCCACCACCCGCGCTCCGCTGCGGCGTGCCGCATCGATCTGTTTTTCATCGGGATCGATGAACAGCGACACGCGGATGCCCGCTGCGGCGCAACACTCGCTCGCCACCTTGACGGCGTCGAAGTAACGCACCACGTCCAGCCCGCCTTCGGTGGTGAGTTCCTCGCGGCGCTCAGGCACCAGACATAAATCATGCGGCTTGATACGCAGCGCGTTCGCTATCATTTCGTCGGTGATCGCGCATTCCAGATTCATGCGCGTTTGCAACATGCCGCGCAGCATATCCACATCCGCATCCTGAATATGGCGGCGGTCTTCGCGCAGATGCAAAGTGATCGCATCGGCGCCGGCCTCCTCGCAGATCAGCGCGGCGCGCACCACGTTGGGATAGCGCGCACCGCGCGCCTGGCGCAGCGTGGCGACATGGTCGATGTTGAGTCCGAGCTTGATCATAATTTTTGCAAATCCTTGATGAGTTCGCGCGTATGCAATGTCTTGCCGCCGAGGTGGTGGTTCAGCAACATGCGCATCAATTGTTTGCTCTGCTGCGCGGTGAGCGGATCGGCATAGTCGTCCGCCGCCATGTCGAGCAGGGTCTTGCCCAGCACCGGCAAACCCGCCTGCGTGTCGCCGTCTACCTGCAAGGCGCCGCATTCCACGGCATAACGATAGCAGATTTCTGGGCGGATCGCCTTATCGCCGCCCGCTTCCCGCTCCAGTGCCAGCGCATAGCCCAGTTCCTGCAATAGGTGCTTTTCGAAGCAGCGCAGCGTAGCGGCGTGATCGGTTTCATGCGCCAGGCGATACAAGGTGGCGCGGTAATAATCGAACAGTTGCTCATGCGGGTCGTCGCGCGCCAGCAGGTTGAGCAGCAATTCGTTGAGATAAAAGCCGCACATCAGCGCCGTACCCTGCAGATAGGGCTGGCCGCCCTGCCATTCCGTGCTGTGCAGCGTGCGCACTTCGCCCTTGCCGAACCAGGAGAGCAGCAACGGCTGGAAGTTCATCAGCACGCCGCGCAACGCCGAGCGGGGACGCCGCGCGCCGCGCGCCATGATAGGCAGGCGGCCATGCCGGCGGCTGAATACGTCGAGGATCAGGCTGGTTTCGCGGAACGGGTAGCTGTGCAGCACGAACGCAGGTTCGTCCTGCTGCTTGTTCCGGTGCGCTGCAGTCATTCGTAGCCCAGGGAGCGCAATACGCGTTCGTCGTCGGCCCAGCCGCTGCGCACCTTGACGAACACTTCGAGAAACACCTTGCCGTCGAACAGCTTTTCCATGTCGAGGCGCGCCTGGGTGGCGATCTCCTTGAGCTTCTCGCCCTTCTTGCCGATCAGCATCGCTTTGTGCGCTTCCTTGTCCACCAGGATCGCGGCGTGGATGCGGCGCAGCTTGCCCTCCAGCTTGAATTGCTCGATCACCACGCTGACCGAATACGGCAGTTCCTCGCCGGTGAAACGGAATACCTTTTCGCGCAGGATTTCCGCGGCCAGAAATTTTTCGCTGCGGTCGGTGATGTCGTCCGCATCGTAGATCAGCTCGCCCGGCGGCAGGTGGCGGCGCAAGGCTTCGCGCAGTTCGTCGATTTTGGTGCCCTGTTTGGCGCTGACCGGGACGATGTCGGCAAACTTGAAATCCTGTGCGACGCGTTCGGCGAATTCGAACAGCTTGCCCTTGTCCTCGACCTCGTCGATCTTGTTGATCGCCAGCAGCACCGGACGGTTGTCCGGCAGCAGCTTGAGCACTTCGCGGTCGCGCTCGTCGTAACGCAATGCTTCCAGCACGAACACCACCACCTGCACGTCGCGCAGGCTGCCGGTGACGACGCGGTTCATGCCGCGGTTCAGCGCGTTAAGGTGTTTGGTCTGGAAGCCCGGCGTATCGACGAACACGAACTGCGCGTGTGCGTCGGTGAAGATGCCGTGGATGCGGTGGCGCGTGGTCTGCGCCTTGCGCGAGGTGATGCTGATCTTCTGCCCGATCAGGTGGTTGAGCAGCGTGGATTTGCCCACGTTGGGGCGCCCGACGATGGCGATGAAGCCGCTGCGGAAGCCATTCGATTGTTGCTGTCCTGTCATTTTCAAACCCTAAGCCGTACAAGCCGGAGCCAAACAAGCCCGGATGAAACGCAGTGTAATCCGGGGATGAGCAGATGCCCCGGATTCCGCTATCGCTGCATCCGGGCTACAAATCTGCTTCGGTTCATGATTTCGCCCCGCCCGCCAAAAAAGTTGGCAAGGATAAGGCAAACCGGCTAAACGCAACTTCAAATCGCCGGAGTTCCGTATTGGCCTGGAGGCCGCTTCAAATAAGGTTTGTAGCATGTTAAGCATTCGAACTACCGGACAGCAGTGGGCTGAATTATCTGATAAGCGGTCTGCGCCGCCTGTTGTTCGGCATTGCGGCGGCTGCTGCCTTTGCCGCGCGTGGAGATTTTCAGCGAAGGGATGGCGCATTCAACTTCGAAGGATTGTTCGTGCGCCTGCCCCTGGGTGGCGACGACGCTGTAATTGGGCAGGGGAATGCGCTTGCCTTGCAGGTATTCCTGCAACAGGGTTTTGGCATCCTTGCCCAATGTCTGCGCGTCGACTTGCGCCAGATAAGGCACGTACAAACCCAGCACGGTTTTTTCGGCAGCGGCAAAACCGCCATCCAGCAATACCGCGCCGAACAAAGCTTCCATCGCATCCGCCAGGATGGATGGGCGGCGGAAACCGCCGCTCTTGCGTTCGCCTTCGCCCAATTTTAACTGACTGCCAAGATCGAGCTGCTGCGCAAGCACCGCCAGCGTGTCCTCCCTGACCAGGTTGGAACGCAGCCGCGACAGCTCGCCCTCGCTCAACTGCGGATAGTTGTCATACAGATATTTTGCGATGACGCAGCCGAGCACGCTGTCGCCCAGAAACTCCAGGCGTTCGTTATGCTCCGGCGCATGGCTGCGATGGGTCAACGCGCGTTGCAACAACTGGGGCTGCACGAAAACATGCCCCAGTTGACGGCACAGCGCGCTGCTTTGCTTATTGGTCACTGCTCGGGTTGAATTCCAGATACAGGCTGACGTTGCCGGCCAGCGGAATCTTGACGTCATAGCTGGCGCTCAACACCAGGCTTGCCCCGTCTTTGGCGATTTCGATGTCTTCGGCTTTAATTGCCGTAATGTTATCGATGTCGGCGCGGTTGCTGAATGACTGGAGAATGGCGCGCGGGCTGCCATTCTGCATTTCCGGGTCGTTGGCCAACAAAACAAGAATGTTTTTGATTTGCGCATCCTGCATATACACCGGAATGAGCTTCATCCCGAAAATGCTAGCAAAAACCAGGATCACCGCACCAAATATGAACGTGGAAAAACTGAATCCGCGTTGCTTGGATGGCATTGCTGTGTTCATTTTATTCTCCCCTTGACTCAGTTGATGGACAGGCCAATTCGCTTCAAATCAGAAAAATTCATCCAAATAAAAAATGCCTTGCCGACGATCTGGTTGTCCGGGACAAACCCCCAGTAGCGGCTGTCGCGGCTGTTGTCGCGATTGTCGCCGAGCATGAAGTAATGCCCGTCGGGTACCTTGCACCGCACCATTTCGTTGTCATAGCTACAATTCTCGCGCCCCCTGAATTCGGCTACCGAAGCCAGATGCAGCGTCGGCGTATCGGGGTTCACCAGCACCGTATACTTGTGGTCGCCCAATGTCTCGATGCGTTTTTCGGTATGCACGAAATTCAGGCCGGTCTCGACGTAATTGTAATCCCCTTCTGCCTGCTGGGGTTGTTCGACGCCGTTGATCCATAATCGTTTGTTGCGATACTCGACCGTATCGCCGGGAAGTGCAATCACTCGTTTAATGTAATCCAGCGACGGGTTTTCCGGATAGTGGAACACCATTACGTCGCCGCGCTGCGGGTTGTTAAGCTGAATGATCTTCCGGTTGATGATGGGCAGGCGGATGCCGTAGGTGAATTTGTTTACCAGGATAAAGTCGCCCACTTGCAGGGTCGGGATCATCGAGCCTGAAGGTATCTTGAACGGTTCGGCCAGGAAGGAGCGGATGAAAAACACGATCAGGATAACCGGAAAGAAGCTCTTGGCGTATTCCACCCACCACGGCTCGGTGGTGCCAGTTTCGCGCTTCCCTGCCAGCACGAAGCGATCCAGCAGCCACACACCGCCGGTGACCAGCAGCAAGACAAACATGATCAGCGCAAAATCCATCTTTTTTCCTATATTCGGACGAGCCGGAACCCAACGTAGGTCGGGCTGTGCCCGACATGGTGGGCGCTGCCCACCCTGCAATTATTAATCATCCACGCGCAAAATCGCGAGAAAGGCTTCCTGCGGAATCTCCACGCTGCCCACCTGCTTCATGCGCTTCTTGCCGGCCTTCTGTTTCTCCAGCAGCTTCTTCTTGCGCGAAATGTCGCCGCCGTAGCATTTGGCCAGCACGTTCTTGCGCAGCGCCTTGACGTTCTCGCGCGCGATGATGTTCGAGCCGATAGTCGCCTGGATCGCCACATCGTACATCTGGCGCGGGATCAGTTCGCGCATCTTGGCTGCCACCTCGCGCCCGCGATACTGGCTGTTGGCGCGGTGCACGATCACCGCCAGCGCGTCCACCTTCTCGCTGTTGATCAGCATGTCCACCTTGACCACGTCCGCCGTGCGATATTCCTTGAACTCATATTCCATCGAAGCATAGCCGCGCGACACCGACTTCAGCTTGTCGAAGAAATCCATCACGATTTCCGCCATCGGCATTTCATACACCAGCATCACCTGCTTGCCGTGATAGCTGATATTGATCTGCGCGCCGCGTTTCTGCGTACACAGCGTAATCACCGAGCCGACATATTCGTTCGGCATATACAGATTCACCGTGACGATAGGCTCGCGGATTTCCTCGATCTTCGACGGGTCGGGCATCTTGGACGGGTTATCCACCGTCAGTATCGTGCCGTCGCGCAGCACCACCTCGTAGATCACCGTCGGCGCGGTAGTGATCAAGTCCATATCGAACTCGCGCTCCAGCCGCTCCTGCACGATTTCCATGTGCAGCAGGCCGAGGAAACCGCAGCGGAAGCCGAAGCCCAATGCCTGCGACACTTCCGGTTCATAGCGCAACGCGGCATCGTTCAGCTTGAGCTTTTCCAGCGAATCGCGCAGCGCTTCGTATTGGTTCGATTCCACCGGGAACAGCCCTGCAAACACCTGCGGCTGGATTTCCTTGAAGCCCGGCAAGGCGGCGGCGGCCGGCTTGGTCTGATGGGTGATGGTGTCGCCGACCCTGGCCGCCTTGAGTTCCTTGATACCGGCGATCACGAAACCGACCTGGCCGGCGGACAACGTCTCGCGGTTCTGCGACTTGGGCGTGAACACGCCGATATGCTCGGTCAAATGCTGCGCCCCGGTCGCCATCAGCAGGATTTTTTCCTTGGGCTTGAGTGTGCCGTTGACGATGCGCACCAGCATCACCACACCGACGTAATTGTCGAACCAGGAGTCGATGATTAACGCCTGCAACGGCGCGTCCGGGTCGCCTTTGGGCGCGGGCACTTTGACCAGCAACGCTTCCAGCACGTCACGCACGCCCTCGCCGGTCTTGGCCGAGCAGCGCACCGCATCGTGCGCGTCGATGCCGATCACCTCCTCGATTTCCTCGATAGCGTTGTCCGGATTGGCGGACGGCAAGTCGATCTTGTTCAACACCGGCACCACTTCCACACCCAGATCCAGCGCGGTGTAGCAGTTCGCCACGGTCTGCGCTTCCACGCCCTGCGAGGCATCCACCACCAGCAGCGCGCCTTCGCAAGCGGACAGCGAACGCGACACCTCATAGGAAAAATCCACGTGCCCCGGCGTATCGATCAGGTTGAGGTTGTACACCTGCCCGTCGAGCGCCTTGTAGCTCAGCGCGGCGGTTTGCGCCTTGATGGTGATGCCGCGCTCGCGCTCCAGATCCATGGAGTCGAGCACCTGCGCTTCCATTTCGCGATCGGACAAGCCGCCGCATAACTGGATGATACGGTCTGCCAGCGTGGACTTGCCGTGGTCGATATGAGCGATGATGGAGAAATTACGGATTAACTGCATTCTGTTTTTGCTGTCTCAGGGGGGCTTTTGCCGTCTTGTTTATTGCGCGATGCCGCTGCTGTTAAAGTTTTTCCGCAGCATCTTGTTTAATTTCCTGCCGCCCCGGAAACAATCCCGTCGGGCTCGCAGATGGGCGCGGATTATACCTTGAAGTCGCCCCCAACTGGCGGGAAACACCGGCGCTATCGCCGCCGTGCAAAACGCCCCCGCCATGGGCTGATGCCTCCTGACCTGGCCGTCCGGTCAACGCGACCGAATCAGGCGGTGGAATGGCAGAACATGATTTTGCGGCATGCCCTCAATGCTTGCCGGTGCTGCCGAATCCCCCGCTGCCGCGCTCGCTCAACGTAAACTCATCCACGATATTGAACTTCGCGCGCATCACCGGCACGATCACCAGTTGCGCCATGCGCTCCATTGGCATCAGCGTGAAGGGAATCTGGCTGCGGTTCCACAGCGAGACGAAAATCTGCCCCTGATAATCCGAATCGATCAGGCCGACAAGGTTGCCGAGCACGATACCGTGCTTGTGCCCTAAGCCGGAACGCGGCAGAATCATCGCGGCATAGCCCGGATCGTTCAGGTGAATGGCTATGCCGCTAGGGATGAGCTCGCACTGCTTGGGCTGGATCACCATGTTCTGGTCGATGCACGCGCGCAAATCGATTCCCGCCGAACCGGCAGTCGCGTAGCCCGGCATGTTTTCATGCAGGCGCGGGTCGAGAATTTTTACATCCACCGGAATGTGCTTCATTGGTCGGCTCCTTCGTAGAGTTGCGCAATGTGCTGCATCAGCAGCCTTGCCAATGTCAGTTTATCGGCGCGCGGCAGGACGCGGTTGCCGCTGTCGTCGAACAAGACCAGTTCGTTGTCGTCGCTGCCGATGGCCTGTTGCGCGAGGTTGCCCACCAGCAGCGGCACATTCTTCACGCAGCGTTTTTGCTCGGCGTATTTCGCAAGATTCTCGCTTTCGGCGGCGAAACCCACGCAGAACGGCGGGTTCGGCAGCGCGGCGACATACGCCAGGATGTCCGGGTTGGGCACCAGCTCCAGCGTGAGCGTCTCCGTACTCTTCTTGATTTTTTGTGTGCCAGGTTGCGCGATGCGGTAATCGGCCACCGCCGCCACGCCGATGAAAATGTCGCAATCGGCGGCGCGCTGTTTCACCGCCTCGAACATCTGCGCGGCACTCGTAACATCCACGACTTGCGCGCCCTGTGGTTTGGCAAGCGCGGTCGGGCCGGACACCAGCGTGACTTCTGCACCCTGTTCCAGCGCGGCCTGCGCGACGGCGTAACCCATCTTGCCGGAGCTGCGGTTGGTGATGCCGCGCACCGCGTCGATCGCCTCGTAGGTCGGCCCTGCGGTGATCAGGATTTGCTTACCGGAAAAAAGTTTCGGCTGGAAGAACGCCGCAATGTCCTGCGCCAACTGCTCCGCCTCCAGCATCCGCCCCATGCCTTCCTCGCCGCAGGCCTGCACGCCGCAGGCCGGGCCGAGCACCCGCACGCCGTCGGCCAGCAGTTGTGCAATGTTGCGCTGGGTCGCGGCGTTTTGCCACATCTCGCGGTTCATCGCCGGGGCGACCAGCAACGGGCAATGGCGCGCCAGGCACAGCGCAGACAACAGGTCGTCCGCCAGACCATGCGCCAGCTTGGCGATAAAGTCCGCCGTCGCGGGCGCGATGATGATCGCATCGGCGGCACGGCTCGAATTGATATGCGCCATGCCGTTGCCGGCATCATCCCATTGCGAAGTGAGCACCGGCTTGCCGGATAACCCTTGCATCGTAGTCGGCGTGATGAAATGGCTGGCCGCCTCGGTCATCGCGACCTGCACTTCCATGCCCTGCTTCATAAGCAAACGCAGCAATTCCGCCGCCTTGTAGGCCGCGATGCCGCCGGTGATGCCCAAAATGATGCGATTCACCGGCACAATGCGCTTTGCTTGGGTTTGTTCCATAATGGCGCGCATCTTAACAAGAAATGCGCTCATCCGGGCCTGTGAGGGTATGATGGCACTCAATAATGCCACTCCAGGTTGCGTTTTTTCCCGGAAAACCCGGATAATCCCCCAAGACCTTGCAGGAGGCCGACATGAACTACAAAAAACGCATCACCATAGAGCCGGGAAAGCGTGGCGGCAAGCCCTGCATACGCGGGCTGCGCATCACGGTTTACGATGTGCTGGATTATCTTGCGGCGGGCATGGCGCCTGCTGAAATCCTTGCGGAATTCGACTACCTGACATCCGAGGACATCCAGGCCTGCCTGGCCTACGCCGCCGACCGCGAACATCACCAGCTCGCGGTGAATGCTTGAAACTCCTGTTTGACGGGAATCTCGCACCCTCTCTTGCCTTGAGACTGGCGGACATCTTTCCGCAATCCGAACACGTTGACCGGATCGGCTTGGGCGCGGCACAGGATCGAGAGGTGTGGGAATACGCCAGAAAACACCGCCACACCCTGTGTCAGCAAGGATTCTGATTTTCATGAATTGAGCCTGCTGTATGGCGCTCCGCCGAAAGTCGTCTGGATTCGCCGTGGCAATTGCAAATCGAACTTATTCTGCGCAATAAGCTGGAAGCTATCCGCTCGTTGGCGGATAACACGGAATCCACCTTTCTCGTGATCTTGTGAGCTTCATGGGTCGCGGTTCATCGCTGCGCGAATTTCGCTAAAGGAGATGGGAAATGGCAATCACCGACTGGCCTGAAGGCGAACGCCCCAGAGAGAAGCTCCTGCAACGCGGCGCGGCCTCATTGTCCGATGCCGAGTTGCTCGCGATCTTCCTGCGCACCGGCGTAACCGGCAAGAGCGCGGTGGACCTGGCACGCGAATTGATTACCAAGTTCGGTAGCCTCACCAAACTGTTCGCCGCCTGCGAAAAAGATTTCTGCGCAACGCACGGCTTGGGGCAGGCGAAATACGCGCAACTGCAAGCCGTGCTGGAAATGTCGCGGCGCGCGTTGCAGGAAGAAATGCGCCAGGGCGACGCGCTCAACTCGCCGCGCGCGGTGCGCGACTATCTGCGGCTGTTGCTCGGCGGACGGCAGCAGGAAGTCTTCCTGGCGCTGTTCCTCGACACCCAGCATCGCGTGATCGCCACCGAAGAGTTGTTCCACGGCACGCTCGGCCAGACCAGCGTGTATCCGCGCGAAGTGGTCAAGCGCGCGCTGGCACACAACGCCGCCGCCGTGATCCTCGCGCACAATCACCCTTCCGGCATCGCCGAACCGAGCCAGTCCGACCGGATGCTGACCGATGCGCTGAAACAGGCCCTCGGCCTGGTGGATGTGCGCGTGTTGGATCACTTCGTGGTGGCGGGCGGGCAAACCCTGTCGTTTGCGGAGAAGGGCTTCATATAAACCCGAAAAATTTATCGGAAATATCGGTGATTCCGGGCAACGCATGCCGTTTGCAGGAGCGGCTTTAGCCGCGAAACCTGCACTTCAATTCCTCCGGCAGCCATTCCCGCAATGCTTCGCTGGGGTGTGTATTCTGCTCATGTTCAATCGGCCAAATTCTTTACAACAACAACTTCGAGCGCGTCACTTGACTGGATTGCGCCGTCGTTGGTAATGAAAAATTTGCAGCCGGCCCGGATCGCCGTGGCGCAATGCAGCGCATCGATAAACTTCAAGTCACGGCCAGCCCGCAACTGTGCGGCCAGGTCAAAGGTTTCGGCATCGTGAGGCTGGATGGACAGGAAGTTTTCCAGACTGAAAAATTCCTTGAAGTTCGCAACCAGCGCCAGATTGCCTGTTTGATAGGGTTTCACCAGCAGAAGGGTTCGATCAGCCCGCACAGCTCTTGCCAAGGCACCACGCGATCCATCTCGGCAAGAAACGCCGCGCGCCTGGTCTGTTTGGTGTAGCGGTCAAAGCCGCCTGCAGAAAGTGACGTTTGTTTCATCGTCATCGTCCGATTGTTCAACCCGAGCTTCTGACAGCATGCTTGTGAAAAGTTCGGGACTTAACCAGACCTTCCCTAATGTTACTTGTTGTTTAATCTGCGAAAATCTGTGTAACCTGCGGACAACTGCTTTTTCTAGGTTAATAGGGCGCAATACACGATTGGCATTATGCTCTCTGTCTGCCGGTATGGGCAGATAGCCGAGACAGGCCGCACAACCCGCGAACCGCTACAGGAGAAAAAGAATGGCCGACCAGGTAATACCCAGAAAAACACTGCGCCTCGTGATTCATGGCCGCGTGCAAGGCGTGTACTTCCGCGATTCGATGCGCCGCGAAGCGCAGAACCTGGGGGTTTCAGGCTGGGTGCGCAACCGCCACGACAGCACGGTGGAAGCTGCGGTGCAGGGCGAACCTGCCGACGTGGACGCCATCGTACGCTGGGCGCGCCACGGCCCGGATCGCGCACAGGTGGAGCGGGTCGAAATCGAGCCGCATGAGGGCATTTACACCGGTTTCGAGATCATCGGCTAATCCAGCCGGCGATTACGCAGAGTCGGCCCGGCTGATTTGCAGGACAAAAAACCGGCGCGAAGTGGCTTGGGCAGGTTCGCTCTCGTCAGCATCCCTTGAATTTTTTAGCCGTACATTTTTTGGCGAGCGCCTGTGCCTTGGCAATTTGATCGGCAGTCATGGACTGGGCCAGCGCATCGCGATCCACAATAAATTCTTTCCTGGCATCGCTGCCTGCACCGGCAATCGCGATATTGAACCACATATGGGATCGGACATAATCCTGGGGAACGCCTTTCCCGCTGGCATACATCCATCCGAGGTTGAATTGCGCCTGGGCGTGGCCCTGTTCTGCGGCGAGCAGATACCACCTTTTCGCCGCATCGACATCCCTGGGAACGCCCCTCCCCGCGCGATACATTATGCCAAGAATATATTGCGCTTCGGCGTTTCCTTTACTGGCCGAAGCGCTATATAACTTTGCGGCTTTTTCATAATCGCCTGCCCCGTATACTTGATTTGCCTCCGATAAGGAATCGGCCAGCGCCGGGACGGTCAACGCAAAAAAGCATGCACCGGCCAGCAGCGCTTGTTTCAGCAGCTTATCCATTTTGGCTGCCGCTCAGCATCCCCAGCCCCCACGCCACGCCGAACCCCGTCACGTCGCTTGCCACAATACCCAGCCCCTCTTCGCAACGGCTCGATGAAAGGTCGATGTGCAGCCACGGCGTATCGTGCTCGACGAAGCGTTTCAAAAAACGCGCCGCGAGGATGTGGTCGGCTTCTCCGGCTGCGGCGCACTGCTTGATATCGGCGACTTTGGATTCCAGTCCGGCCTCGTAGTCTTCGTCCATCGGAAAGGCGCACAGGCGTTCGCCGCTTTGTTTGCTCGCGTTCACCGCGCGCTGCACCAGTTCGTCGCGATTGCCCAGCACGCCAGAATAACGCGCGCCGAGCGCCGTCGCCATGCTGCCGGTGAGCGTGGCGAAGTCGATCATCAAGTCGGGCTTCTCGCGCGACGCCAGCGTCAGCGTATCGGCCAGCACCATGCGGCCTTCGGCATCGGTGTGGATGATTTCGATGCTGGTGCCGTTGAGCGCCGTGACGATGTCGTTCTGCTTATATGCCTTGGGGCTGATATGGTTCTGCGCCAGCGCCAGCCAGCAGTCGAGGTTCACCGCCAGTTTGTTCTGCGTCGCGGCGAGCAGGATGCCGAGCGCGACGGCGGAACCGTTCATGTCCTCGTGCATGTTGTGCATATAGCGCGACGGCTTGAGGTTGTGCCCGCCGGTATCGAAGCAGATGCCCTTGCCGACCAGCGCGACAGTCTGCTTCGCCTTGGGGTGGCGGTATGACAGATGCACTATGGCGGCGTCTTCCGGATCGCTGCCCTGCGCCACGGCGACGAATGCGCCCGCGCCCATCCTGCGCAGCTTTTTCATGTCGAACTCTTCGAGCTTCCAACCCTGTTGCTGCGCCAGTTTTTTGATGCGCCCGTGATACAAAGCTGGTGTCAGTTCGTTCGGCGGCAAGATGGTCAACTCGCGGCACAGCAGGTTGCCTGCCGCCTGCGCCTTGAGCGGCGCAAATATCTTCCTGTCGGCAAAACCATACAGCTCGATTTTTTGCAACGGCTTGCGCTCGTCCTTCTGCTTGTGTACCGGCAGCAGCGCACCGTTCACCCATGCGCCGTAAACCGCCAGTTCGGCGGCGCGTTTGCGCTGCACCTCGTCGCCGAACACGGCGATGCCGATGCTCTTGGGGTTTTCCCCCAGCAACAACTGCAACGCCTTGCGCACCTGCACCTGCTGCGCAAACGTGTCCTTCTCGAAATCCAGCATTACCCACGCCACCAGAGCGCCGTTCCCGGCATTGGCCGCGACGGGCGATTTCGCCAGCTCGTCGGCCTTGATGTCGCGGCGCGCCAGCACGGCCTTGAGTACGGCGGCGTGCGGCAAATCTTTGGGTAATGCTTTCGTTTTTGGCAGCAGCACCAGCAGGTGAGTGGCGGCAGGCAGGATCTGGGACAGGGTGAGTTGTGCTAGCATGATGACCTCGTTAAATGATGAACTTTGTCATTATCCCGTAAAAAACAATTTGCCACAGCGCGTGGCGCGTAGGATGGGTTGAGCGCGGCGATACCCATCGTTTTACGCTATCAAATTGATGGGTATCGCCGCGCTCAACCCATCCTACAAACTGCGGATGAAAATGTACTAAACCTATGCGCGCCTACCTAGACTTGATGCAACATGTGCTGGATCACGGCACGAAGAAATCCGACCGCACCGGCACCGGCACGGTCAGCGTGTTCGGCTATCAGATGCGTTTTGACCTTGCGCAGGGTTTCCCTCTGGTCACCACCAAGAAGTGCCACCTGAAATCCATCGTCCATGAGCTGCTGTGGTTTTTGCAGGGCAGCACCAACATCAAATATCTCAAGGACAACGGCGTTTCGATCTGGGACGAATGGGCGGATGAACACGGCAACCTCGGCCCGGTGTACGGCAAGCAGTGGCGCTCGTGGGCTGCGGCGGACGGGCGCGTGTTGGATCAGATTGCCGAGGTGGTGGAGCAGATCAAAAAGAATCCCGATTCGCGCCGCCTGATCGTCTCGGCGTGGAACGTCGGCGAATTGGACAAGATGGCGCTCGCGCCCTGTCACGCGTTCTTCCAGTTTTATGTTGCAGACGGCAAACTGTCCTGCCAGCTCTACCAGCGTAGCGCCGACATTTTCCTCGGCGTGCCGTTTAATATCGCCTCCTACGCCTTGCTCACATTGATGATGGCGCAGGTGTGCGGACTCAAGCCGGGTGACTTCGTGCACACCTTCGGCGACGCACATTTGTACCTCAACCACATGGAGCAGACGCACGAACAACTGTCGCGCGAACCGCGCCCGCTGCCGGCAATGCGCATCAACCATGAGGTGAGAAATATCTTCGACTTCAAATTTGAGGATTTCACGCTCGAAGGTTACGACCCGCATCCCGCCATCAAGGCGCCCGTCGCGGTCTAGGTTTGTTGTGCCCCAAGCTGGCGCAGCGGCGTAGCGAATGATATGTGGATTTTTGGAAGCTCGCGCAAAAAACTCCCGCCCGCCGGCGTTGCGCTGCTGCTGCAATTTGCAGCATTCGCACTGGTGCTGTCCGGCGTTCGTTTGACGGGCCTGCAACCCTCCCCCCTCGTCTTCGCGGTGCTGTGCGGTCTGCTCGCTGCGGCCTTCAGCCACCTTGCCGTGCTGGCGCGCTGGTGGCTGCCGATTCAATTATTGTTCGCACCCGCACTGGTGTTGATGCTCACTCTCAACATTCACCCCGATGTTTTTCTCGCCGCCTTCCTCATCCTGCTGGCTGTGTACTGGAGCACTTTCCGCAGCCAGGTGCCGCTGTATCTTTCCAGCAACAAGGTATGGCGTGCGCTGGAAACCCTGTTCCCCTCCCACGCTTGCGGGGGAGGGGTTGGGGGAGAGGGGAAGCCGTGCTTCCGCTTCATCGATCTCGGCTCCGGGCTGGGCGGAGTATTGACGCACCTTGGCCGCGCTCGGCCAGACGGACACTACTTCGGCGTGGAATCCGCGCCGCTGCCGTTTTTGTGGGGCTGGCTGCGCATCAAGCTGGGCGGCCATCGCAACTGCACCGTGCGCTGGGGCAGCATCTGGGATAGTGATCTGAGTCAATACGACATGGTATTCGCCTATCTCTCGCCCGTGCCGATGGAACGGTTGTGGCGCAAGGCGCGCGCCGAGATGCGCCCCGGAACGGTATTCATCAGCAGCACCTTCGCCGTGCCGGAACAGCCCCCGCACGAGACGGTGCAGGTGGACGATTTGCACCGCTCCACGCTGCTCGTCTGGCATATGTAACTGACACGGCAGGAACGTCAGACCGGGCAGATGTCCATTCCGCGCAGCAGTTGCAGATATTCCCCGACGCGCCCGCGCAGCGTCTGCGGCGTAGCGACCACGTCATGCGCCAGCGCGAACAGCGGATAGGCGCGCCAATCGAACAGGCGGTGCTTCTCCACCATCCGCAAGGTGTGCACCCCCTCGCCGGAGATGTCCGACCACTCGCCGCGAGCCAGTTGCTGTCCGAGCGCATGATGGTGCGAGCCGGCGCTCGTCGCCGTCGTCAGCAGATCGCCCAGCCCGGCATAGCTGTAAGGAGTATGCGCCTGCCCGCCGAACGACTGCACGATGCCGGACAGTTCCGCGATCGCGGCGACCATCAGGTGCCCGCGCATGTTGTCGCCCAACTGCAACTCGTCCGCCACGCCGAACAGGATCGCGTAAACATTCTTCAGAATCACCGACCAGCTCCTGCCGTGCATGTCCGACGCCTGCTGGCAGACCAGCGTGCTGCCCCGGAACAGGCTGCGCATCGCGCCGAAATCCGCCGTATCGGACAACACCACATCGGCAAAGCCGTGCCGCCCCGCCCTGAGTTCCTCCGAGATCATCGGGCCATACACCACCCCGTAGCGATGCCTGCCGGAAAACAGGGATTCGAACACCTGGGCTGCCGTTCGCCCGAATTCGTCCAGCCCCTTCGCGATGGTCAGGCACAGGCTGCCATTTGCGAGATGCGGCGCGATGCGGCTGGCAATTTCATGATGCGGATTCACCGGCAGGCAGAACAGGATCACCTGCGCCTCGGCAACCTCTTCCTCCAGCGTCGCATGACTGCCCTTCACCACCGCACCCATGTTCCAGATGCGCACATCGTGACGCACCGCCAGCAGATATTCCATGGCATGTCCCATTTCGCCGTAGCCAAGGATCAAAACGCGTTGTTTCATTCCTGCACCTCGTTATAGATAGACAGACGATAAACCAAACCTAAGCCGGACGAACCGAAACCAAAATGGTCGTGCTCTGCCTGACATGGTGAGCGGAGCCTACCCTACGCTTTCGTTGCAAAATTCTTGTCATGTTTTGACATCATTTGGCCGGCAATAGACTAGAAACCTCAGTTCAAGCCTGCAACTTGCGCTTGCAAGGAATTGCCGGGCAACATGCTATACTTTTTCCCGAAATATGCGGTGGCCATGCATTGCGCGCCGCGAGAACTCCCTAAATTCTTCCACGATCACAGGAGGTCTACCATGTCAGACGCAGACGATACGACGGTCAAGATTAGCGCTTATTCCGGCAAAGCAGACATAGCACCGCAGAACAACCTCACCGAAGAACAAAACAACGCTCTGGATCTGGTGAAAAAATCCTCCCTTCTCGAAGAAGAGAAGAGGAAATCGATCGAATACCTGAAAACGATCGAGCAGCTACATGCGAGCCTGAAACAGGAACAGGCAAAAACTGCCGAGATGGCAAAGAAAATGACCGCGCTGGAAGCCCAGGCAAAGGAACTGCCCGCGCTGGAAGCAAAAGCTAAAAGATCGGTCGAACTGGAAGCTAAAGTCAAAGAATTGACCGGGGCGCTCGGCAAGATTTCAAATATTGCCGCTGCGGGGGAAACGGGTTAGCAACGCCATCTCCTGTCAGCTACGAACGGATTGCTTCTGGCTTTTCCCGCGGATCACGCTGCCGACAGTGCTCAGGATGAACAGAGCCAGCGCGACCGCATTCAGCAATCCGCCCAGGCTGCGCAAATCGTGCAGTTCGAGCGCGCCGCCGCACAGGCGCACGATCAGCGAGGCATGCAGCGCCAGCAGCGGCAGATAGAAAGTCCAGTGGTAAGGCATCTTGACCCGCACCACCGAAGGAAAAATAATCGGCGCATGGCCGAATACCATCGAGAACACGAAGCCGATCAGGATGGCGTGCAGCACCGCATCGTAGGCAGCCCCCGCTAACCCGCCGGAAGCCAGCAGCGTCAGCCCGCCCACGGCAAGCCAGGCGTAACCGGAAAGCAGGCAGACCGCGATGAAGCGGGTCAGCCCCCGCTCTTTCACCGTGCGGCGCGCAATGTCCTGGCGCAGCAGCCACAGCGCGAGGGCGAGCAATCCGGCCCCATAAAGGTGCGTTCCCATGGACATCAGAACCATCGCGCTGCCCGCCAGCAACATCGCGAGAATGGCCTTGAAAACCTGCCTGGCGACGGGGGACGGCGGCAGGAAGCGGGACAGTTCGAGGCGCTCTCCGGCGATGGTCAAGATCAGAAAGTTGGCCCACAGCGCCACCACTGCGGGCTGCGGCGAGCCGGACAGCCACAGCAGGTTGCCCGCCAGCCAGCTTGCCGCGCCCAGCGCCATGGTCACCGTGAACAGTTCGCGCTGGCGCCGCACGATCAGCACCGACCCCGCGAGCAGCACGATGCTGCCGCAAACCATGGCGACCGCCCCGGCAGATTGGGGCAAGCCGAACAGAATACCGAGCCCGCCCAAGCCGGTCAGCAGCGGGCCCGTATAAGCCCAGCGGCGGCCCAGGGCGACCGCGCGCTCCAGCCCGATGACGGTGCCGAGAAACCCGGACAACATCAACGGCCCATGCAGCAACGCCAATTCCGCCGGAGGAAACGGCACATCCCAACCCAGGCGCAGCAGCCCCGCCCCCACCCCTGCCGCCAGCGAGATGAAGCCCATAATCAGCAGCGGCAGGCGAAACGGGACGGCCAGATCGCCGGGCCGCGCGGTCTTGTTTCCGCTCATGGTGTTTTACTGATCGGTCTGGCCAGCGGGCTCGTCCCAGCCGAAATGCTGGCGCGCATATCCGGTCATCATGTCCGGCGACCAGGGCGGTTCCCAGACAAGGCTGAGTTCGATTTCGGCATCTTTGGGCGCGAGCGCCTTCAGCGTGGATCGCGCATCTTCGAGAATCATCTCGCTCATCGGGCAGGCCGGCGTGGTCATGGTGATATCGACTTGCAACTTTCTATCCGTGATGTCCACGTTGTACACCAGCCCGAGTTCGACAATGTTCATGCCGACCTCGGGGTCGATTACGCTGCGCAGGACGGATAGAACGTCCTCTTCTGTAGGCATCATGGTATTCATCGGTAGGTCGCTGAAAAATGCGAATTGTACCCGTCCTGATGTACGCCTGATACTTTGCTTTTGAGAATACCCCCAGGCACGGGCGTAGTCGAAATCAGTCCGGGTGCGCCGCCATTGATATTCTGGAACGGGTGGTTGCCGGGCAGGCGGCACCCTGAAAATAGCGAGGCCCGCAGATGCGGGCCCTCGCTTGATGCTCAAATAGAGCCTGACGGCGGTTAAGCCGTTTGATTTCTGAACCTGGCCGAATTACAGCCCTACCATCGACGCAACGGGATCGAGTTTACGCACCATCTGCAGCAACTCCATCCCCTCGACCGCATCGGGATCGTATTTCACCATTAACGAATGGGGGTGTGGAAGGTGGTCGAATTCCGCACAATCGACCCCAACATGGCCCATCAGTTTTCTTTCCAAGTCCGTCCTTGCCTGTGCATCCAGTTCCGGATGCACATGTATCACCATGTCCGCAGTGTTCATGATCGTCTCCTTCATTTAGTGAAATGAACAGAATGGGCGAGTAAGACACCGCCACATCTGCGCGGTTCATTTTAGGCAGTGCGCTCGAGCAGGTTGGGTGCTCAGTACAGTGAAGACTGTAGAAGCTCTCTACAGTGTAAAAGTGCGAAACACCATTATTCTGTGTTCCGTGGAGCCGGAAAAGCACGTTGCGGCGTAGGCAAATTATGCTTCACAAGCGGTTGTAATGCGCATACCATGCGCACACGGAGGTTTCCCATGAAATCAATGCAAAGCAACCAAGCGCGCAAGCGTCCAGTCAACCTGACGCTCAATGAAGAATTGGTAACTCAGGCCAAAGGAATGACTAATAACCTTTCAGGCGTGGTCGAGCAGCTATTGACCGATTACGTGATGAAGCAGAACAACGCACGGCAAGAAAAAGCGCATCACGCCGACGTCGCGGCAAAAGCGTGGAATACCTTCAACGAACACTCCGGCTCGTTTGCCGACGAACACTCCACACTGTAATGGCGCAGTTCGACGTTCACCGGAATATCGGAAAACATCGGGAAGCTATTCCCTATGTCGTCATCGTTCAATCTTCCCTGTTCGATAGCTACCGCCGCCGGGTCGTGATTCCCTTGGTGCGCCGCAGTAATCTTGAAAACGCCGCACCGGTGGTTGGCTCGTCGCTCAATCCGGTTTTCACAGTTGAAGGAATCGAAGTGGTGCTGCATCCGCTGGAAACCGTGTCTGTCGCCACCGATCAGCTAGGCGAAAAGGTAGCGACACTCGCTGAAGAAGGCGACCGCATTACTGGCGCGATGGATGAGTTGCTGACGCGGGCTTGGGCGTAGTTGGAATCAACTCGAGCGTGGCACATTTAGTTTCTATCTGAGGCCAAATTGCTGTTTCCGCCTTTCTTTACGATTAAGCTTTTTGACCGATTGCACTTCTACGTCTAAAGTGCTGGCATTGCTTGTATGAATATTGAAAGTATCAAGAGTGGAAAGCTTTAGGTTTGATAGCTTACCTCTATCTTCAGTTGAGCCAGAAAATAGAGAAATGAGTTTGAAATTATCAGGAGTGAAAAATTGCTCACCGTCCCTTACTAGAGCTGCCGCGTCTTTGACTTTTTCATCTAGGGAAGCTCTGAACAAGTATCAACAAATGAAAACGGCGAGCACACATTCTGCTGCGGATGCTGAAATCGGCAGGAAATACCCCTGTTATGGGGCA